>JAODBP010000084.1 GCA_025464025.1 Actinomycetes bacterium
GCCGATGGCCGGGGCTCTCGCCCCGGCCATCGACATCCCCAGCTTGGAGGAAGGTGAGAGAGCCTTAGCCCTGGATCTGCCAGCGCAGGTTCAGGCTGGCCTTCTGGTTCATGTACGGGTTGTCGCAACCCTGGCCGTTCGAGTCGATGAAGCCATCGGTGGGCGTGTCATCGGTGGCCGTGATGCCCGGGGTGTTGATCTGGAGGGCGGCCGAGCAGTCGGTCGTGCCCGTGGTCTTCTTCCAATAGACGCTGACCGTGACCTTGGCCTTGTTGGTGACCCCGATGGTCGTCAGGTCGGTGCCGGACGACGGGAGCACCGAGAGCGGGGCGTTGAACTTGTGGGCCGAGCTGAAGTCGTTGAACGACTGGCCGGTCGTGCTGTCGGTGATGGCGACGCAGGCACCGACGGCGACCGGGTAGATGCAGTTGTTCGTGGTGTCGTTGTGGAAGGACACCTGGACCCGGTCACAGAGGTCCTGGGCGGTGCCCATGTCGAACCCGCTGTTGTTGACCGTGACAGCGCAGTTGGCCAGGGCGTAGAGCTTCAGGGCACCGTCGACGTCACCGACGTTCTGGATCTCGACGTCCTTGGTGGCGAGGACGCCCGGCTTCAATGGCGTCGGGAAGAGCGGGGCGCACGTCGCGTTGTTGGCGTCGACGTTGGGGCTGGCCACACCGGTGCCAGCGACGCCGGCCGGCGTGACGCAGGTGGTGTTGTTCGAGATGGCCATGCGGGCCGTCGTGAAGGTGGCGTTGTTGGTGGTGCTGGCGCTGAACGAGGCGAAGGTGCCGGCACCGGCGATGGCAGCGACCGCCCCGACCAGCATGGTGCCGATCACGAGCTTGCGGGCCCGACTGATTTTCGCCTTGGTCTTGTGGACGAGGACGTAGTCCTCATTCTGCTCGGGGTTCACGGTTCTCTCCTGGTTTCCGGGATAGCTGGGGTAGCTGGGGTTGGGTCTGGTGCTGCGATGGCTCTTACTGGAGCGCCTGCCAGGTCATGCCGAAGGTGGCGAGGCGGCCCTGGTAGTAGTTGGTCGCCGCCAGGTCGAGCCCGATGCTCACCGAGAAGACCTTGGCGGTCGAGACCGGCAGGCTGGCCAGCGCGGTGATCGGCGCCTGGGCGGTGACGGCTCCGGCGGCGCCCGACGGGGCGAACATCCGGGTGAAGTTCATGATCGAGTGGGCCGGCGTGTAGCTGCAGTGCGTGTCCTGCGTGGCCGGGTAGACCGCCGTCATCGTCGGCGTACCGTTGGTGCCGGTGCCGATCGTGGCGCCGGCGTTGCGGGAGGCCGGGTTGGTCACCACGAGGGTGGCACCCGGGTTCTTGGCGGCGAAATAGACGAAGCCGTCGGTGCCGATCCCGGAGAGGACCGGGAGGTTGGCGGTGATGAGGGCGTTCTGGATCGCCGTCTCCATGGTGGGGTTGGTGAACGGTGTGTTGCCCGTGCCACCCATCGAGAGGCTGTAGACGCCGGGGGCGATCGTGATGGTCACGTTGCCGGCGCCACCCACGTTGAACGTCATCTGGTCGTTCGTGGAGGCGGTGATCGTGGCGGTCGTGCCGGGGTTGGCGAACACCGCCGTGTTGCCCCGCACCTCCTGGGAGGCGCCACCGCCGTAGATGCACTTGCTGGTGGTGGTGTCGGTGATCGTCAGGTTGGCGGTCTCGCACATGCTGCCGGTACCGGTGGCGATCTCGCCGGGGCGGGGGGTGTCGGCGCAGTTGGTGATGGCCGTGGTGCCCGAGTAGAGGGTGAGGCCGCCGGCAGCGGCGAGGCTGCCGGCGTTGTTGATCGTGACGGTCTGGGTCGCGGCGTCGCCCGGCTTGCTGATGCCGGCGGTGAAGACCGCATCGCAGTTCGTGTTGGCGTTCGTGTCGGTGTTGGCGCCGGCGACGCCGTTGGCCGAGGTGCCGTTCGAGTAGCAGAGGCTGCCGCCACCCTTGGTGTTGGTCAGCACGAGCGAACCGGTCGAGAAGGCCGAGCCTGCGTTGGTCGTCGTGGCGTTGAACGTCGCGAAGGTGCCCGCGCCGAACGCCGACCCGGCCAGGGAGACCAGGAGCACGGCCAAGAGGAGCTTTCTCACCGTTGTCACATGAACAGTGTCGGCTGACGGGAGGCATTTCCATATGGCCGGACCGTGCGGTTCGGCGTTGGTCCGGATCAACAGGTGGTGACTAGTCATCGCGGGCGGTCAGAACCGTCCCGTGCTCCCCCGGACGGCCCCTCTACCCTGACGCCATGAGCATGCGGACGCGCGACCTGGTGGCGATCGCAGCCATCGTGTCGGCCGTGGCGACCGCCGCTGTCGGGCTCGATCCGACGGTGCGCTCGGCGTTCGACGCCCCCGAGCTCCGCACTGCGCTGGCCATCTCGCAGGGCCTGATCGCCCTCGTCGTGGCCTACCTGCTCTACGGGCGGGTCCGTCGCCGGCGGCTGCTCAACGACTTCGCCCTGGTCTGTGCCCTCGGCCTGCTGGCCGTCGGGAGCCTGTTCTTCGCCGCCCTGCCCTCCCCCGACCTCCAGGAGAGCCCGCTCGTCTTCCAGATCTGGGCGCCACTCGCCGTGCGGTTCGTGGCCATCGCCATCATCGCCTGGTCGGCCCTGAGCCGCGATCGGCGCCTGCCGGAGCGGATCCAGCGCCCGGGCGTGGCCGTCGTGGTCCTCGTCGACGCCATCCTCGCGGTGATCGCCGTCGGCACCGCCGCCCTCAGCGGCGTCCTCCCCGCCGCCGTGCGGGTCACCGCCATCACCGCCAGCGCGCCCGACCTGTCCAGCCACGTGGTGCTCACGATCACCCAGCTCCTGCTGGCCCTGCTGTGCGGGGCGGCGTCGATGGGCTTCCTCAAGCGCTCGACCGGCCGGCGCGACCCGCTCAGCGCCGCCCTGGCCGTCGGGTCGGTGCTGCTCGGCTTCGCCTTCCTCTGCTTCGCCATCTACCCGTCGAACGACACCGACATCGTCCAGAGCGGCGACGCCCTCCGGCTCGGCTTCTACCTCGTGCTCCTCGTGGGTGCCGAGCGCGAGATCGACCGCTACTGGAGCCGGCTCGCCGACGTCGCCATCTACGAGGAGCGCCGCCGCCTGGCCCGCGACCTGCACGACGGCGTGGCCCAGGAGCTGGCCTACGTGGTGACCCAGACCCGCCTCCTGGTGCGGGGCCGGGCCGCGCCCGGCACCGACGAGCGGGTCGCCGCCGCCGCCGAGCGGGCCCTCGACGAGTCGCGTCGGGCGATCATCGCCCTCACGCTCCGCGACGACGAGCCGCTGCACCTCGCCCTGGCGCGCGCCGCCGAGGACGTGGCCGGCCGGGTCGGCGTCGAGGTCGACGTCAACGTGCACGTGCCGGAGAACACGCGCGTCAGCGGCGAGCTGCGCGAGGCTCTGGTCCGCATCGTGCAGGAGTCCGTCAGCAACGCGGGTCGGCACGGGCACGCCAGCCGGGTCCGGATCAGCATGGGCGCCGACAGCGTCCTGCGGATCAGCGACAACGGTGCCGGCTTCGACCCCGACGGCACCGGTGACGGCCGGTTCGGCCTGGTTTCCATGCGCGAGCGAGCCGAGCGGCTCGGCGCGCGCTTCTCGATCCAATCCGAACCCGGGCGGGGGACCAACGTGGAGGTAGCGCTGCGATGAGTGACCCGGTGACCGGCAAGCCCTGGCGGGTCCTGCTGGCGGACGACCACCCCCCGACCCGGGCTGGCGTCCGCTACACCCTCGAAGCGGCCGGGATGGTGGTGTGCGCCGAGGCCTCCGACGCCAACGGCGCCGTCGACGCCGCCCTGCGGGAGATCCCCGACGTCTGCCTCCTCGACATCCACATGCCCGGCAGCGGCATCAACGCGGCCCGGGCCATCACCCGGGAGCTCCCCGACACCCGCGTGGTCATGCTCACCGTGTCGCGGGACGACGAGGACCTCTTCGAGGCGCTGCGCGCCGGGGCCAGCGGCTACCTCCTGAAGGACATGGACCCCGACCGGGTGCCCCACGCCCTCGAGGGCGTGCTGGCCGGCGAGGCCGCCCTCCCCCGCACCTTGCTCCTGCGGGTGATGGACGAGTTCCGCGACCGCGGCAAGCGCCGCCTGCGGCTGCCGGGCGGCCGGAAGGGCGCCGACCTCTCCGAGCGCGAGTGGGAGGTCCTGAACCTCCTGCGGGACGGCCAGTCGACCCAGGAGATCGCCGCTCGCCTGTACGTGTCGGCGGCCACCGTGCGGAGCCACGTGGCGTCGATCCTGAAGAAGTTGCGGGTCCCCGACCGCGAGGCGGCGATCCGCTTGCTCGACGACGCTGACTAGTCATGTCGAGCCTTCGGTGTGGAGAGGTTCCACACCGAAATGGGGCACTCGGAGGATGGGCGGATCGGTCGTTGGCCCGCACTATTGGCCCATGGCCCCGAGCTCGCCCACCCAGATGTCCGCTTCGCGGCGTTCGGGGATGAACGACCAGGTCCGCGGGGTCAAGATCTCCGTGATCGGTGCCGAGAAGGCCAAGGACGACACCGACGGAGCCGGACGATGACCGAGACCAGCTACATCCCCGCGCCGGCCCCGGACAAGCGCAAGCCGCGCCTGCCCCGCTGGGCGCTCCTCGCCATCGGCGCCCTGTTCCTCGCCGGCGCCGGTGCCGGCACGTTCGCCTCGTTCTCGGCCTCGACGACCAACAGCGGGTCGTTCGCCACCGGCACCCTCGTGCTCTCGAACCAGAAGGACGCCAACACCGTCTGCATGTCGACGACGGCCGGCATCACCGACGTCAACGACAACGCCGGCTGCGACGCCGCCTACGCCCTGACCCTGGCGAAGCCGGGCGACATCGCCACGGTGAACATCACGCTGAAGAACGAGGGCTCGCTCGACGCCACCGACCTCAAGGCGTTCGTCAGCACGGCGTGCGCCACGACCGATGAGGGCACCGAGACCTACCACGGCACCGGCGACCTGTGCGCCAACCTCCGCTTCTACATCCAGGGCTTCACCACGTCGGGCCGCACGGTGGTCACGAGCTGCTACTACGGGGCCACCACCGTCGCCAACACCTGCGACTTCACCGACGGTGCCAAGACCCTCGCCGCCTACGGCACCGCCTACCCGAACGCGGGCACCACGCTCACGATGGGCGCCCTGACGACGGGCACGACCCGCTACCTGACGATCGGCCTCTCGCTGCCGAGCTCGGCCGGCAACACGCTCCAGGGCCGCAAGGCCGCCTTCGGCCTCAAGTGGCAGATCGTCCAGTAGCGCCATGAAGCCGAGCGACGTGCGGAAGGTGGCCCTCCGGGGCCGGCGAGCGGTGCAGCCGTTCGCGCCCTTCCACATGTCTGCGCTCGGCAACCTGGGCAACCTGGCCACCAGCACCCCCCGGGTGCCGCCGCTGAAGAAGCTGCTGATGACCCTCATGGTCCTCGGCGCCATGGGCACCACCCTCGGGGCCGGCACCTTCGCCTCGTTCAACGCCAAGAACAGCAACGCCGCCGCCTTCGCCACCGGGACGCTGGTCCTCAACGCCGAGCGCACCCAGGACAACACGGTCACCGCCTGCATGTCGACCAACGGCGGGACGGTCACCGACTCGAACAGCATGCAGACCTGCACCGGCCTGTTCGACACGGCCAACGCCGTCAGCAAGAAGCCCGGCCAGCTCGCCACCGCCGACGTGACCCTCGAGAACGAGGGCTCGCTCAGCGGCACGATGTCCGGCTACATGGCCACCTCGTGCGTCGACGGCCCGGCGGCCGGCGCCGCCTGGGCGCTGGGCACCGGCACCCCGTGCCAGAACATCCAGTTCTCCATCCAGGAGTACAGCGATGCGGCCCGGACGACCCCGCTGAAGTGCATCTACGGCAACGGCGCCTCGACGGTGTACACCGGCGCCGTCGTGGGCAGCCTCGTCATCGGTGCCGGCGCCAGCCACTTCCGCCTGACGGTCAACGGCACCGCCTTCGCCACCGACGCCATCGTCCCGGCGACGACGTACGCCTCGATCACCACCCTGGCCACCGCCGTGCAGACCGCGGCACGGGCCGTCGCCGGCGGCCAGTTCGTGACCGTCACCGCCACCTCGGACGGCCGGCTCCAGATCACCAACCCCCCGCCGGCCAGCGGCACCAACAACCTCGGGATCACGGCGGGCGGCGCGAGCGACGGGCTCACCGCCCTGGGGCTCACCGCCGGGGCGCCGGTCACCGGCGGCGGCACGAGCTGCACCCTGACCACGACCGAGGACACGACCCACACGCTCGGCGCCTACCAGGCCGTGTACCCGAGCGCCGGGTCGGGCCTGGCGATGGGCACGCTCGCCAGCATGGCGACCCGCTACTTCCGCTTCACGCTGCTGCTCCCGGCCGGCGTCACCAACCAGGTCCAGGGCCGCAACTCGACGTTCGACATGAGCTGGACGCTGCTCCAGTAGCCGGCCAGACGCCCACACGGGCGTCAGCTGGTGCAAAATGGCCGATGCGCTTCGGCGACGAGGGACGATGACCAACATGGGCGAGGAGCACGGGTCGGGCGAGCAGCCCTGGCCGACGCGCCCCGGCACCGGTGTGGGCCCCGAGCAGTGGCTCGACAACGACCCGCTCCGGTCGTTCGGCTCGACCATCGAGCAGGCCCTCCAGCGCCTCACCGTCGAGCTGGCCGGGCTGCGCGCCGAGCGCGACGGCCTCCGCCTCGAGCTCGAGGGGATCCGCACCCAGCTCGAGCTGACCCAGCAGCAGCTCGCCGACCGCGACCGCTTCGCGTCGACCGTCCGGGAGCTGGGCCAGATCGTCCAGCAACTGAGCGCGCCCACCCGCTGGGGCGGCGACCCGGTCGCCGCCGCCGCGGCCCAGGCCCTCGTGCACCCGCCGGCCCCGGCGCCGTACCCGCCGGCTCCGGCCCCGCCCACG
>JAODBP010000093.1 GCA_025464025.1 Actinomycetes bacterium
GCGTGTACCAAGCGGTCATCGACGACTGCAAGGCCCACGGCGCCTACGACCCCACGACGATGGGCTCGGTGCCGAACGTCGGGCTGATGGCCCAGGCGGCCGAGGAGTACGGCAGCCACGACACCACGTTCGAGATCCAGGGGCCCGGCACCGTCGAGGTCGTCTCCTCGAGCGGCGACGTGCTCCTGTCGCACGCCGTCGAAGCCGGCGACGTGTGGCGCATGTCGAGGGTCAAGGACCTCCCCGTGCAGGACTGGGTGAAACTCGCCGTCACCCGCGCCCGCGCCTCCGGGACACTGGCCGTCTTCTGGCTCGACCGGGCGCGGGCCCACGACGCACAGGTGATCGAGAAGGTCGAGCGCTACCTGCCCGACCACGACACCGACGGCCTCGACATCCGCATCCTCCCGCCGGCCGAGGCCACCACGCTGTCGCTCGAGCGCATCCGCCAAGGCCTCGACACCATCTCGGTCACCGGCAACGTGCTGCGCGACTACAACACCGATCTCTTCCCGATCCTCGAGATCAGCACCAGCGCCAAGATGCTGTCGATCGTCCCGCTGCTCGCCGGCGGCGGCCTGTTCGAGACCGGCGCAGGCGGCTCGGCCCCCAAGCACGTGCAGCAGTTCGTCAAGGAGGACTACCTCCGCTGGGACAGCGTCGGGGAGTTCCTGGCCCTGGCCGCTTCGTTCGAGCACCTCGCCCAGCGCACCGGCAACAACGTGGCCCAGGTGCTGGCCGACACGCTCGACACCGCAACCGGCAAGGTGCTGGAGAACGGCAAGTCGCCGGCCCGCCGCCTCGGCCAGATCGACAACCGCGGCAGCCACGCCTACCTCGCCAGCTACTGGGCCGAGGCGATCGCGCAGCAGACCAGCGACCCGGAGCTGGCGGCGCGCTTCGCGCCGATCGCCGCCGCGTTCGCCGAGCAGCAGGCGCAGATCGACGAGGAGCTGATCGGCGCCCAGGGCTCGCCGGTCGACCTCGGCGGCTACTACAAGGTCGACACGGCCAAGGCCGACGCCGCCATGCGCCCGAGCCCCACGCTCAACGCCATCGTCGAGCGCATCCACAGCATCTAGACCCACTTCCCGGGGTTCAAGAGGTTCAGCGGGTCGAGCGCGGCCTTGATCGACCGGGTCAGGCCGAGCACGTCCGGCCCGAGCTGGTCGGCGAGGTGGCTCGCCTTGAGCGTCCCGATCCCGTGCTCCCCGGTGATCGTGCCGCCGAGGGCCAGCGCCGCCTCCATGATCTCGTCGAAGGCGAGCTCGGCCCGGGCCGTGGCCTCGGCATCGGCGGCGTCGAACGTGACCAGCGGGTGGAAGTTGCCGTCGCCGGCGTGGCCGATCACCGGCACCAGCGTCTCCCGCCGGGCGGCGACGGCCTCCACCGCGGCGATCAGGTCGGGGATGCGGGGGATGGGCACGCCCACGTCCTCGATGAGCACCGCCCCGAGCCGTTCGACGCACGGGATGGCGATGCGCCGGGCGCCCATGAGCAGCTCGCCCTCGTCGGGGTCGTCGGTGACGGCCACGTAGGTGGCGCCGCAGGCCTGGAACGCCTCGCCCATGGCCTGGCACTCGTGCACCCCGGCATCGCTCTGGCCCAGCAGCAGGGCGCCCACGTCGCCGTCGAGCCCCATCGGTCGCACGGCCTCGACGGCTGCCACCGCGGCCCGGTCCATCAGCTCGAGGGCGGCGGGCCGGACCCGGGCCATGACCTCGGTGACGGCGCGGCCGGCGTCGATGACGTCGGCGAACGTGGCCACGACCGTGGTGGCCGGCGGCGGCAGCGGGCGGAGGCGGAGCGTGGCCTCCGTGATGATGCCGAGCGTCCCTTCGGAGCCGACGAAGAGCCGCTTGAGGTCGTAGCCGGCCACGTCCTTGATCGTCCTGCCGCCGAAGCGCACGACCCGACCGTCGGCCAGCACGACCTCGAGGCCGAGCACGTAGTCCGTGGTGACCCCGTACTTCACGCAGCACAGGCCGCCGGCGTTGGTGGCCAGGTTGCCGCCGATCGAGCAGATCTCGAACGACGACGGGTCGGGCGGGTACCAGAGCCCCTGCTCCTTCGCCGCCGCCTTGACCTCGACGTTGAGCAGCCCGGGGCCGACGGTGACGGTGAGGGCAGCGGGGTCGACCGACACCGACCGGAGTCGTGCCGTCGACAGCGTGATGGCCCCGTCGATGGCCGAGGACCCGCCGGACAGGCCGGTGCCGGCGCCCCGAGGGACGACCGGCACCCGGAACCGGGTGGCCACCCGCATCGTGGCCTGCACGTCCGCCGTGTCGGCCGCCCGCACCAGCGCCAGCGGCGTGCCCGGCACCACGGTGAGGGCCCGGTCGAAGCGATAGGCGTCGACGACGTCGGGGTCGGTGACGAGCGCGCCGTCCGAGAGCTCGTCGGCCAGGGCTCGGAGCACGTCCTCCACGAGCCCAGCGTGTCAGACGGGTGAGGGGGGCCCGACCTGGCGGCGCTTGTTGCGGCAGAGGTCCTCGTCGGCGGACCGCAGCACGTAGGCCAGGTCGAGCCCGGTGCCGTGGGCCACGCCGACCGACATCGATGACCCGCCCGAGCCGTCGATCGAGGCCACGGCCTCCTGCATCCGGCGGGCGACCTGGGTGACGTGGCCGGCCGCGCAGCCGGGGAGGAGCGCGACGAACCGGCCCGACCCGGCGTGCGCGACGGTGTCCTTGGTCCGGACCGTGCCGTACAGGGCGGCCGCGGCCCGGAGCAGCGCCTCGTCGCCGGCCCCGTGGTCGAGCTCGAGGACGACCACGCCCACGACCCGGGCGCGCCGCCCGAGCCGCGTGACGGCGGCCTGGAGGGGGTCGGTGTCGGCACACGTCGTGCGCCGCCCGGCCAGCACGAGGGCGATGGGGTTCCCCATCCCGCCGCATCGACCCGAACCGGTCGGACCTGAGGTGGTCCGGGCTAGTCGGTCACGTAGCCGTCGTCGTCGTCCATGGGCGGGTCGTCGGTGAGGTGCATGGCCGCCTCCTCGGCGGGGATGACCTCCTCCCGATCGGCGGCGAAGTCGCGGAGGTCGCCGCCGAAGCCGGGGTCGCCGGCATCGAGCTGGTCGCGTCGTGTGTGAGGCCGGATCTCGAAGGCGACCTCATCGGCCTCGTCGTCGTCGCCCTCGTCGCCGCCCGGGGCCACGAGCGTGCCGACCCGCCCCTCGTCGTCGCCCAGCCGGTCGGGCCGCTCCCGTCGCGACCGCTGCTCGAAGGACTCGCCGACCTGCTCCTCGTCGGGCGTCAGCCGTTCGTTCACCCCGTACGGTTGCTCGGGCGGGTACTCCTCCGGGAGGGCGTCCTCGTCGAGGTCCTCGGACGCGTCGTCGTTGACGCCTGGATCACCGGATGACGACATGCCGGGGGCCTACCCAGGACGAGGAATAGGAAGCGTGTAATCCGAGTTACAACGCACATGAACGAGACCGCTCTCACCTACCCGGTGCTCCCGCTGACCGCGGGGGTCGTCGGTCCGGGGATGGTCGTGACCATCGCCCTCGAGACGGCGGAGGCCCGCGTGGCCGCCGACGAAGCCATGGAGCACACGGGTCGTCTGCTCCTGGTCCCCCGCATCGACGACCAGTTCGCCACCGTCGGCACGGTGGCCAAGATCGAGGACACGGGCGAGCTGCCCGGTGGCGGGCGTGCGCTCGTCGTCCGCGGCATCGAGCGCGCCCTCCTCGGCCGGGCCGAGCCCGGCCACAACGCCCTCTGGCTCACCGCTGAGCCCGTCGCCGAGGCCGAGGCCCCGTCCGACGAGGTGAAGGCCCTCGCGTCGGAGTACCGCGCCGTGATCGAGCAGATCCTCGACCACCGCGGCGCCCGGGGCATCGCCCAGAGCCTGCGCCAGGTGCGTGAGCCCGGCGCGGTGGCCGACATGTCGCTCTACTCGCCCGACCTCTCCCTGGAGCAGAAGCTCGAGGTCTTGGAGACCGTCGACGTCGAGGCCCGCCTGCGCAAGGTCCTGGGCTGGGCCCGCGACACCCTGGCCGACCTGACCGTGCGCGAGGAGATCAACAAGGAGGTCTCCGAGGGCTTCGAGAAGCAGCAGCGCGAGGCCGTCCTGCGCCGCCAGATGGAGCAGATCAAGACCGAGCTGGGCGATGGCGACGGGGCCGACCCCGACGACTACCGCGCCAAGCTGGCCGAGGTCGACTTCCCCGAGGCCGTCCGGGCCGCGGTGGAGAAGGAGCTCGACAAGCTCGAGCGCACCAGCGCCCAGAACCCCGAGCACGGCTGGATCGTCAGCTGGCTCGACACCATGTTCGAGCTGCCCTGGGGCAAGCGAGCCGACGAGTCGTTCGACCTCGGCGGCGTGCGCGGCGTCCTGGATGCCGACCATGCCGGGCTCGAGGACGTGAAGGACCGGCTCATCGAGACGCTGGCCGTCCGCAAGCTGCGGGCCGACCGCGGCCTCGCCAACGAAGGCGGACGGGGCTCCGGCGCCATCCTCGCCCTCGTGGGCCCTCCCGGCGTGGGCAAGACGTCGCTGGGTGAGTCGGTCGCCCGTGCCCTCGGTCGCCCGTTCGCCCGCGTCGCCCTCGGCGGCGTGCGGGACGAGGCCGAGATCCGCGGCCACCGCCGCACCTACGTCGGGGCCCGCCCCGGCCGCTTCGTCCGGGCCCTCACCGAGGCCGGCGCCATGAACCCGGTGCTGCTCCTCGACGAGATCGACAAGACCGGCAGCGACTGGCGGGGCGACCCCTCGTCGGCCCTGCTCGAGGTCCTCGACCCGGCCCAGAACCACACGTTCCGCGACCACTACCTGGAGGTCGACCTCGACCTGTCGGACGTGCTGTTCATCGCCACCGCCAACGTGCTCGACACCATCCCCGGCCCGCTGCTGGACCGCATGGAGGTCGTGCGCCTCGACGGCTACACCGAGGACGAGAAGGTCGCCATCGCCCGTGACCACCTGCTGGCCCGGGTCCAGGAGCGCTCCGGCCTCACCGACGACGACGTCGTCGTGAGCGAAGGTGCCCTCCGGGAGCTGGCCGTCGGGTACACCCGCGAGGCCGGCGTCCGCGACCTCGAGCGCCAGATCGGCCGGGTCCTCCGCAAGGTGGCCACCAAGGTGGCGACCGGCGAGGCCGAGCTGCCCGTCGTCGTCGACGTCGACGACGTCCGCCCGCTCATCGGGCGGCGTCGCTTCACCGACGAGGCCAAGGAGCGCACGTCCGTCCCGGGCGTGGCCACCGGCCTGGCCGTCACCGGCCTGGGCGGCGACGTCCTCTTCGTCGAGGCGACCACCATGCCGGGCGAGCCGGGCCTGACCCTGACCGGTCAGCTGGGCGACGTGATGAAGGAGTCGGCGGAGATCGCCCGCTCGTTCATCCGCAGCCACGCCGAGGAGCTCGGCCTCGACGGCGAGGCGCTGGCCAAGCAGCGGATCCACGTCCACTTCCCGGCCGGGGCCACGCCCAAGGACGGGCCGTCGGCCGGCGTCACCCTGACGACGGCGCTGGTGAGCCTGCTCACCGGTCGCCTGGTGAAGGGCAACCTGGCCATGACCGGCGAGATCACGCTCCAGGGGCAGGTCCTGCCCATCGGTGGCGTGAAGCAGAAGGTCATGGCGGCCCACCGGGCCGGGCTCACCGAGGTCATCGTCCCGGCCCGCAACGAGGGCGACCTGGACGACGTCCCCGACGCCATCCGCGAGGCCATGACGTTCCACATCGCCTCCGACGTGCGTCAGGTCCTCGAGTGGGCCCTGGAGCCCGCTCCGCAGGAAGTGGTCGCCGCCGCCTAAGTTCGACGGCATGACCGGTGCCCCCACCCCCCAGCTCTCGTTCTCGCTGCCCACCTTCAGCGCCGAGGACCCGGGGGGATGGGGGCACCTGCGCGACCGGGCCAAGATCGCGGAGGAGGCCGGCATCGACCGGGTCGTCGTGTCCGACCACGTGGTGTTCGGCGAGAACCTCGACGCCTACGGCAACCCGGCCACGGGCGGCACCGTCGGCGGCAAGCAGCCGACCGGGCCCGACGGCCACTGGCTCGATCCGTTCACCGTGCTCACCTACGTCGCCGGCTTCACCGAGCACGTGCGGCTGGGCACCAACATCATGATCGCCGCCCTCCGCCGGCCGGTCGTGCTGGCCAAGGAGCTGGCCACCCTCGACGTGCTGTCGGGCGGCCGGGTCGACCTCGGCGTCGGCGTCGGGTGGCAGCGCGAGGAGTACGAGGCCGCCGGGCTCGAGTTCGACGGCCGCGGCCGGCTGCTCGACCACACGATCGAGGTGTGCCAGACGCTGTGGCGGGAGCAGCGGGCCAGCTTCGAGGACGAGCTCCTCCGGTTCGAGAACATCCACCAGATGCCGAAGCCGCTCCAGTCCGGCGGCGTGCCCATCTGGGTCAGCGGCACCTACAACGCCAACGTCCTGCGCCGCCTCACCGCCTACGGCTCGGCCTGGATCCCGTGGGGCCCGGCTGCCGCCGACCTGGCGACGGTGATCCCACAGGTGAAGCAGGCCATGAAGGACGGTGGTCGCACCGACGCCGATCAGCTCCAGGTCGTCGGCTACCTGCCCATGGCCGACGGCGCCCTCGACGTGGCCGCCGCCGAGCCCCTCGTGGCCGCCGGCGTCACCGACTTCCGGTGCTCGTTCAAGTTCACCGGGGAGTACGCGGCGGACAAGGCGCTGGTGTCGTCGGTGGTGGAGGCGTTCGCCAAGGCGTTCCGCTAGGTCGCCGGTCGTGGGGCGCCGGTCGTAGGGGCGCCTCCGGCGCGTGCCGAGGTGGCTTCGCGTGCGGCGGCCGGAGGCCGCGAGATCGAGCCTCCGGCCGCCTGACCCAGTTACGGCCCCGGGCGCCGTCCGCCTGGCGCGCTGGGTGCTCTGGCTTGGTCCGGAACGACGGCGCCTTCGGGCCGAACTGGGCCAGCCGGCCTCTCGGCACTGCATGCTCTTCTCTAGCTGGCGCTCAGCAGGCCTTTCTGCAGCACCAGGTCGAGCGACAGGGTCTTGTAGCCGACGTCGTCGAACAGCACCACGATGGCGTCGCCGTCGTTGCGGACCACGAGCCCGTCGCCCCAGGCGTTGTGCCGCACCCGGCCCTGCTCCGGGAACGGGTGGGCGCCGGCCCGCACCTCCGTCAGGTCGATGTCGGCCTTGGCCGCGTCGGCGACGCAGCGGTCGCAGGTCCAGCACCGCTCCTCGGCCGGCTCGCCGAAGTAGGTGAGGATGAAGCGGCGCCGGCACCCGCGGGTCTCGGCGTAGTTCCGCATCATCGTGAGGCGGGACTCGTCCATCGACGTGCGCTGGTCCTGGGCCGAGAGGGCGGCGGCGGTGGCCTCGCTGGGCGAGGGCCCGTCGGGCGACGCCTGCACGGTGCCGTCGCCGCGGATGTCGACGGCGCCGGCGTCCTCGAGGCGGGTGAGCACCTGGCTCAGCCGGGTGTCGCTCATGTCGAGGGCATCGCGCAGGGCGGGGAGCGGCACCGGGTCCTGGGCCGCCTTGAGCACGATGGCCACCCGCTCGACCTCGTCGGGGTCGAGCTGGCCCGAGTTGGCGAAGAACTTGCGGAGCCCGAGGTCCTCCTGGCGCCAGAGGAGGAGGGCGAGGGCGGGCTGCCCGTCGCGGCCGGCCCGGCCGGCCTCCTGGTAGTAGGCGTCGATCGACTCGGGCACGTCGAAGTGCGTCACGAACCGCACGTCGGGCTTGTCGATGCCCATGCCGAAGGCGGTGGTCGCCACGATCACGTCGACCTCGTCGGCCATGAAGGCCTCTTGGGCGGCGTGGCGATCGGCCTTGGGTTGGCCGCCGTGGTAGGCGGCGGTGCGCAGCCCGGCCTCGTCGGCCAGGAGCTCGGCCAGCTCGTGGGTCTGCTTGCGGGTGGCCACGTACACGATGCCGGGGAACGAGAGGCGGGGGACCGAGGCGAGGAGGCGCTCGTACTTCTCCCGCTCGGTGCGGCAGTGCTGCACCTCCATCCAGAGGCTGGGCCGGTCGAAGCCCCGGACGAAGATGGCCGGGTCGTCGAGCCCGAGCCGGTCGAGGATCTCGTCCCGCACGACCGGCGAGGCGGTGGCGGTGAGGGCCAGCACGCGGGGACGGCCCATCTCCTGGATCGCGGCGCCGAGGCGCAGGTACTCGGGCCGGAAGTCGTGGCCCCACTCGGAGATGCAGTGGGCCTCGTCGACGACGAACAGCGACGGCTTGGCCTCGCAGAGCTCGGCCCGGGTCTCCTCGTTCTGGAGCTGCTCGGGGGCGACGAAGAGGAACTCGATGTCGCCGGCCCGGAGGTCGTCGAAGATCCTCCGCCGCTCCCGCGCGCCGATCGTGGAGTTGGCCGCGGCGGCGATGCCCACGTCGGCCTCGCCGATCGAGGTGACCTGGTCGCGCTGGAGAGCGATGAGCGGCGAGACGACCACCGTGGGCCCGGGGAGCATCGATCCGGCGATCTGGTACACCGCCGACTTGCCCGAGCCGGTCGGCATCACCACGAGGGTGTCGCGCCCCTCGAGCACCGCCTCCACCGCCTCGAGCTGGCCGGGGCGCAGCTCCTCGAGCCCAAGGCGGTCACGCGCCACGTCGGCGATGACCCCCTGATTGGGCACCTCCGGTTGGTACCCGTCTAGGGTCGCCCGAACCCTCCGCGCTGTCCCCCAAGGAGCCTGCTCAGATGAAGGACCCCGTCCGCGTCGCTGTCACCGGGGCCGCCGGCCAGATCGGCTACAGCCTCCTCTTCCGGATCGCCTCGGGCGCCATGCTCGGCCCCGACCAGCCGGTCATCCTCCAGCTGCTGGAGATCACCCCCGCCCTCGGCGCCCTGAACGGCGTCGTCATGGAGCTCGACGACTGCGCCTTCCCGACGCTCGCCGGCACGGTCACGACCGACCAGGCCGAGGAGGCCTTCGACAGCGTCGACTACGCCCTCCTCGTCGGCTCCCGCCCCCGCACCAAGGGGATGGAGCGGGCCGACCTGCTCGAGGCCAACGGCGGCATCTTCGGTCCCCAGGGCAAGGCGCTCGACGCCAAGGCCGCCGACGGCGTGAAGATCCTCGTGGTCGGCAACCCGGCCAACACGAACTGCCTCATCGCCCAGCGCAACGCGCCCGGCATCGACCCGAAGCAGTTCACGGCCATGACCCGCCTCGACCACAACCGGGCCAAGGCCCAGGTGGCGGCCAAGGCCGGCGTGCTGTCCGCCGACGTCACCAACATGACGATCTGGGGCAACCACAGCGCCACCCAGTACCCCGACGTCTTCCACGCCAAGGTGAGCGGCAAGAGCGCCTTCGAGGCCACCGGCTCCGACCAGGGCTGGGTCGAAGGCACGTTCATCCCGACCGTGCAGCAGCGCGGCGCCGCCATCATCGAGGCCCGGGGCTCGTCCTCGGCCGCCTCGGCCGCCTCGGCTGCCGTCGACCACATGCGGGACTGGGCCCTCGGCACCGCCGACGGCGACTGGGTCTCCATGGCCGTCTACTCCGACGGCTCCTACGACGTGCCCGAGGGCATCATCTCCGGCTTCCCGGTGGCGTGCTCGAAGGGCGAGTGGTCGATCGTCCAGGGCCTCGACATCGACGACTTCTCCCGGGCCCGCATCGAGGCCACGTGCGGCGAGCTGGTCGAGGAGCGCGACGCCGTCGCCGGGATGGGCCTGATCTAGAAAGCCGCCGGCCGGTCCCCCGCGGGACCGGCCGGCCGAGCGCTACCGGTGGCGGCCCGAGGCCAGGGCCACCGCGGCCCGGGCATCGACGAGGCCGTGGCCGTAGAAGTTGTTGTGCGTCGGTGTTCCGGTGCACGTGGCGTTCCACGACGCCGGGCGGCCGACGATCGTGTAGTCCACCGTCGGCGGGGTGGGACAGGCGTGGTCGGCCGCGCTCTGCTCGAGGATGGCCCGCACCAGGTCGGGGTTGGCCCGACGGCCGAGGGCTCCGATGACCAGGGCAGCCACCCCGGTGACGTGGGGTGAGGCCATCGACGTGCCTTGGATGCCCTGGTAGTAGGCGCAACCCGCGCGGGCGCATGACTGGACGACGAAGTCGTTGGTCGGCGTCCCGCCCGGCTCGGTGATGTCGCCGTTGGCGAGGGCCACGTTCTGCGGGTACGGCGCCCAGATCAGGTTGGCCGGGCTGCCGTACTGGTCGGTGCCGAAGTGGTCGCGGAAGTACCCGCCGGGCGCGGCCACGGTGATCTCCGACGTGCCGTAGTTCGAGTAGTCCGCCTTGATGCCGCTGGGTCCGACGGAGGAGATGCTGAGCACGTTCGGTCCCTCCGACGGCAGGTCGAGGCAGTGGTCGGTGACCGTTCGGGCGTACGACTCGGTCGGCTCGAGGTTCTCGTCGACCGGGAAGTCGGGGCTGCTGTCGTCGAAGCGGGTCGGCGTGTCCAGGTCGGTCGCCCCGTTTCCGGCGGCCGCCACCATGGTGACCCCGGCATCGTGGGCGACGGCGAGGGCCTCGTGCATGGCGTCGTAGATGGTCCGCTGCTCGGCCAGCTCCTCGGCGGTCGGCTTGCCCGCCGGGGCGTCCACGTAGTCGCCGGCCGACGGGCAGTTGTACAGCCAGGGATCGACGTAGAAGCTCATGTTGACCACATCGATGCCGGCGTCGGCCGCGTAGGTGAGGGCATCGACGGTGGGGCCCAGGAAGAAGTAGCCGGAGTCCTGGCCGGCCCGGATGTTCACCAGCGTCGCTTCGGGGGCCACGCCGGAGATGCCGGTGGCGTTGAGCGGCGCGGCGATCGTTCCGGCGACGTGGGTGCCGTGGCCGTCGTCGTCCTCGTCGGCCGGGTCGACGCAACCGGCGTGCTCGCACGGCCCGTCGAGGGACGGGATGTCGACCGTGAAGTTCCGGCTCAACCGGCTCGAGAAGTTCGGGGCCACGTCGGGGTGGCGGCCGTCGATGCCGGTGTCGATCACGCCGACGAGCACGCCCTTGCCCCGCTCGGCCAGCGCCGCGCGTCCGTCGGGGGCCTGGGTGCCGATCATCTTCATGTCCCACTGGTGGTCGGCCAGGGGCTCGGCGCCCTTCGACGCGCCGCCGCCGTGGCCGCCGGGCGGCCGCCGCCGGGCCCGTTCCCCCTGCAGGCGCTCGTCGGAGAACTTGTGGCCCATGCCCGGACGGGTGGTGCCGATCGAGCGGTCGGCGGCGGCCCCCTTCACCGATGACGTGGCCCGCACCTCCTGCAGGAAGTCGGGGTTGGTGGAGGTGACCTCGGCCAGGCCGATCTTCGTGTTCTCGCTGGTGAGCGTGCCGCCGGAGGCGGCCACGGCATCGCGTCCGGCGGCGTTGCTGGCGCCGTCGGCGTAGAGCACGAGGTAGTTCCGTGCCGGGCTCTCGGTGGCGTCGTCCTGTGCGCCGGCGGGCGGGACGAGGGTCCCGAACGCCACCGCACAGACCACGCCGAGGACGACCAAGGTTCGTCGCACGCGCATCCCTCCCGCCGACTGGGCCTCGTGCCCGTCTGCGACAAGGGTACCTACTGCCACCTGGCCTGTTCGGACTAGTACGTCAACGTCAGCACGAGGTCGTGCATCAGGGGTAGGTGGTATCGGCCCGCACACCCGCGTAGGCGGCGTCCAGGCCGGCCAACCCGTCGGCGGCGGCGAGCAGCTTGGCCAGCTCACCGCCGAGGCGCAGGCGACCGGCCGCGAACGCGTCCTGGGTCGCCAGTTCGCCGCGAACGAGGGCGGCGGCCGTGTCGCGGTCGGTGGTGATGGTCACGTCGGCCGCCTCGTCGCGGTCGACCCGGACCCGACCGTCGGCCACCCGCACGGTCCAGCTCACGTCGCCGACGACCTGTCGCACGGCGAAGGTGACGGCCGGGTCGGCGGTGGCGGTCGACGCCGCCGCGGCCAGGGCGTCGACCCACTCGTCGCTCAGGAAATCCGGCACCGCCGCATGGTGGCAGACGGGCAGGATGGGGCGTGCACCCGACGCTGACGATCCGGTACGCCACGGTCGACGACGTGCCCGAGCTGGTCCGCCTCCGCGAGGTGATGTGGGCCTCGATGGGGCTGCCGATGGCCGAGGACGGTTGGCGGGAGCGCTGCATCGCGGTCGTCGAGGGTTGGCTGCAAGCCGGCGAGGCGGTCGCCGCCGTCGTCGAGCGCCCCGACGGTCCCGGGCTGGTGGCCTGCGGCGTCGGCTCGGTCGACCAGCGGCTGCCCGGCTCGGCCAACCCGACTGGCCGCTACGGCTACATCGCCAACATGGTCACCGAGCCCGACTTCCGGGGTCGAGGCCTCGCCGGTGAGCTCCTGCGCCTGCTGCTCGACTGGTTCACGGCCCGGGGCATCAAGGCCGTCGACCTCCACGCCAGCGCCCAGGGCGAGCCGATCTACCGGGCCCACGGGTTCACCGAGAACCACCAGCCGGCGCTGCGATGGCGTGCGTCTTGAGATGTTTCGGCTGACCTGGCCCGGCACGTCGATCGTGGTCGACGGGCCGCTGGTCGACATCCGGGTCGAGTGGGAGGGGCGCTGGCTCGTCGTGCGCGACGACGAGGCGCCGCCCGCCGTCGACGGCACGATCCGGGCGCAGGGCCTGTGGCTGTCGCTCGTGTGCGAGACGCCAGGGGAGCACTGGTCGGTCGGGATGGAGGCGTTCGCCCTCGCCGTCGACGACCCCGACGACGACCGAGGCGACCTCGTCCCGCTCGGCTTCGACGTCGAGTGGGAGGCCCCCGGCCACGTCCACGGCGAGGTCCTCATCGACGATGCCGTCATCGCCCTCGACGCCCCCGGCGACCTCGTCGTAGGTTGAGCGCCGTGGACTCGTTCGCCCACTTCGACACGCCCGGGCAAGTCGTGTGGAACTCGGTGATGATCACGCTCACGGTCATCACCGTGATCGACTTCGCCCGTTCGACGGGATGGTCGAACCGCAGCTCGAAGTGGTGGAGGTTCGCGTTGGTCGGCGCCGTCGTGATGGGTGGTTCCGGCTACTGGTTGGCTCCCGGTCCCTTCGTGTGGCTCGCGGTGTGGCGGTGGGATCACCGCCGAGCAGCGTCAGCTCATGTCCAGCACGGCGACGCCATCACGGTCCAATCGGCGCGGACTCCCTGATCGTCGACTGACCAGAACGCCGCAACCGTCCGCGGAAACGTCAGGGGTCTGATCCCGTTCGTTGAGCCCGCTCGGAGAGGTGCCGCGGGGCTGACGAGATCGGGCGTTCGCGTCAGGGTCGAAAGACCAAGGACGCCCTGAGACGACGGTGGGCGCGCCCGAGTCCCTGCGCTCGAACTGGCGATGGATTGACAACAGAACCGTTGACAATCCGTCGCCAGTTCGGG
>JAODBP010000108.1 GCA_025464025.1 Actinomycetes bacterium
GGTCCGCCCCTTCGGGTGGAGGATCACGATGTCGAGCGCCTCGCGGTCGCGGCAGGCCTCGATGGCCGCCGAACCGGTGTCGCCCGAGGTGGCCCCGACGATGGTGACCCGCTCGCCCCGCTTCGTCAGCTCGTGGTCGAAGAGGTGCCCGACGAGCTGGAGGGCGACGTCCTTGAACGCGAGCGTCGGGCCGTGGAACAGCTCGAGCAGGTGGAGGTTGCCGCCCAGCGGCTTCAGCGGGACGACCTCGGGGTGCCGGAAGGTGGAGTAGGCGTCGTCGACGAGCTCGGCGAACACGTCCTGCTCGATCGTGCCCTCGACGAAGGGCCACATGACGTCGACGGCGACCTCGGCGTAGGGCCAGTCGGCGTAGGCCTTCAACCGGCCCGGCGTCAACGACGGCCAGGTCTCGGGCACGTACAGCCCGCCGTCGCGCGCCAACCCGGTGAGCAGCACGTCGTCGAACGTGAGCGCAGGCGCGGTCCCGCGAGTCGACACGTACTTCATGGTCACCTCAAGCCACCACCCGCAGCATCGAGGCGATGCGCTCCACGGCGTCGAGCTCCTTCAGGTCGCGGAGCGTGGCCTGGATGGCCGACTCGGGCGCGTCGTGGGTGATGAAGACGAGGCGGGCCTCGTCACCCAGCCCCTCCTGCTCCATGGAGCGGATCGAGACCTCGTGCTCGGCGAACACCCCGGCGACGGCGTGGAGCACGCCGGGCCGGTCGACCACCTCGACGTTCAGGTAGTACTCGGAGCGCACCTCGTCGATCGGGCAGATCTCGGCGCGGGGCAGGCGGCCGATCGAGGCGTGGGCGCCCTTGCGGAGGTTCCCGGCGGCGTCGATGAGGTCGCCCAGCACGGCACTCGCCGTCGGCGCGCCACCGGCACCCCGGCCGTAGAACATGAGCTGACCGACGGCCTCGCCCTCGATGAACACGGCGTTGAACGAGTCGCGCACCGAGGCCAGCGGGTGCCCCTTCGGCACCATGGCCGGGTGCACTCGCACGGCGACTCGGCCGTCGCTCCCCTGCTCGGCCACGGCCAGCAGCTTCACCTCGTAGCCGAGGCGGTGGGCGAACCCGATGTCGTCGGACGTGAGGCCGGAGATGCCCTCGTGGTACACGTCGCCCGCCACCACGTTCACGCCGAAGGCGATGGAGGCGAGGATGGCGGCCTTCGCCCCGGCGTCGTAGCCCTCGACGTCGGCGGTGGGGTCGCGCTCGGCGTAGCCCAGGCTCTGGGCCTCGGCGAGGGCGTCGGCGTAGGTCGCGCCCTCCTCGCTCATCTTGGTGAGGATGTAGTTCGTCGTCCCGTTGACGATGCCGGTGACCCGGCTGATCTTCTCGCCGATCAACGACTCGCGGAGCGGCCGGATCAGCGGGATGCCGCCGGCCACGGCGGCCTCGAAGAGGAGGTCGACGCCCTGGGCCTCGGCCGCGGCGAAGAGCTCGGCGCCGACGTTGGCCAGCAGCTCCTTGTTCGCCGTCACGACGGGCTTGCCCGCCTTGATGGCGTCGAGCACCAGCGAGCGGGCCGGCTCGATGCCACCGATGACCTCGACGACCACGTCGATCGAGGGGTCGGTGACCACCTCGTTGGCGTCGTGGGTGAAGACGCCGGTGGGCAGGTCGACGTCGCGCGACCGGGCCAGGTTGCGCACCGCCACCTTGGCGACCTCGAGCCGGATGCCGGTGCGGGCCTCGATGGCGTCACCCTGCTCGGCCAGCAACGTCACCAGGGCGGCGCCGACGTTGCCGCAACCCAGGATGCCGACCCGCACAGGAGAACTCGTCACGGTCGACGAGGCTACTTCGGGTGGTGCGTCTCCTCGATCGCCTTCCGGACCCGCTCGCGCTTGGCCAGCGCCTCGGCCCGGCGGTCGACCGTGGTCTGGAACGTCGAGTTGTAGCGGCTGCCGCCGACGGCGAGGACCACGAGGATCGACGCCACCAGCACGCCCATCACCAGCGCCGCGATGCCCCAACCGGTGAGCATCCAGAACAGCAGCGCCAGCACCGCTCCGCACACGACGCCCACGCCGCCGACGAACGTCCAGCGGCCGTTCACTCGAGGTCCAGGGCCAGCAGGTCGTCGAACGTCTCGCGGCGCACGACCACCCGGTCCTCGCCGTCACGCACGAACACGACCGGCGGGCGCGGCACCTTGTTGTAGTTCGACGCCATCGAGTGGCCGTAGGCGCCGGTGACCGGCGTCGCCAGCACGTCGCCGACCGCCACGTCGGCCGGCAGGTGGGCATCGCGCACGAGGACGTCGCCCGACTCGCAGTGCTTGCCCACGATCGTGGCCACGAACGGCCGCTCCGCCTCCGTCGCCCGGGGCAGGAAGGCCTCGTAGCCGCTGCCGTAGAGCACCGGCCGGGGGTTGTCGCTCATGCCGCCGTCGACCGACACGTAGGTGCGGATGTCGGGCAGGTCCTTGATCGTCCCGATCCGGTAGAGGGTCACGGCGGCGGCGGCCACGATCGACCGCCCCGGCTCGACCTTCAGCTTCGACGTGATGCCCGCCGCGGCGCAGGCCCGGTGGAGCACCCCGGCCCACTCCCCGAAGCTCGGGGCCTCCTCGCCCTCCACGTAGGCGACACCGAGGCCGCCGCCCAGGCACAGCTCGGGCAGGCCGAGCGGGACGACGAACGGGGCCAGCTTCTCGACCGCCTTCTCGAAGCCGGAGAGCACGAAGATGTTCGAGCCGATGTGGGCGTGCACGCCGACGAGCTCCATGGCGTCCGACGACCCGGCCCGGTCGATGGCCTGCGCCGCCGCGCCGCTCGACAGGCCGAACCCGAACTTGGAGTCGTCCTGGCCGGTCATCACGTACTCGTGGGTGTGGGCCTCGACGCCGGGCGTCACCCGCACCAGCACCTTGGGCCGGGCCACGCCGAGGTCGGCCACCACCCGCTCGATGCGAGCGATCTCCTCGAAGCTGTCGAGCACGATGCGACCCACGCCGGCGGCCAGGGCCATGCCCAGCTCGGCCTCCGACTTGTTGTTGCCGTGGAGCGTGATGCGCTCGGCCGGCATCCCCCCGGCGAGGGCCACGTGCAGCTCGCCGCCGGTCGAGACGTCGATGCCCATGCCCTCCTCGGCGACGAGGCGGGCCATGGCCCGGCACAGGAACGCCTTCGACGCGTAGGTGGCACCCGAGCCGAAGGCGGCGACGGCCTCCCGGGCCCGCTCGCGCAGGTGGACCTCGTCGTAGACGAACACGGGCGTGCCGTGGCGCTCGGCCAGCTCGAGCACGTCGCAGCCGCCGATCTCCAGGCGGTCGCCCACGACCTTCGCCGTCATCGGCAGCAGGTGCTGCGGCAACGGCGAGGTCATGACAGGAGCTTCAGGACCCGCTCGACGAGGTCGTGGGGCTCGAACGGCTTGGTGACGTAGTCGTCGGCGCCGGCGTCGAGCCCGGCCCGCACGTCGGACACCTGGGCCTTCGCCGACAGGAGGATGATCGGGATGCCGGCGGTGGCCGGGTCGCCCTTCAGGCTCGTGACCAGCTCGAGCCCGCTCATCCTCGGCATCATCACGTCGCTCACGATGAGGTCGGGTGCGTCGGCCCGGGCCACGTCGCAGCCGTCCTGCCCATCGACGGCCGTGCGCACGGCGAAGCCCTCCATCTCGAAGTTCACCTCGAGCAGGCGGAGGATCACGGGGTCGTCGTCGACGACCAGGATGGTGCGCTCGACGTCGGCCACGGCGGCCGATCGTACTGTCGGTCGTAGGGTGACCTCGTGGTCGATCTCCGACGGCAGCGCTTCCGGGAGCTCCACGCCGCCGGGCTGTTCGTCCTGCCCAACCCGTGGGACCTCGGCTCGGCGAGGCTGCTCGCCGCCGCCGGCTTCGAGGCGCTGGCCACGACCAGCCTCGGGTTCGCCGCCGGCCAGGGTCGGGTCGACGGCACGACCACCCTCGACCAGCTCGTGCACCACACCCGGGCCATGGCCGGCGCCGTCGAGGTGCCGCTCAACGTCGATGCCGAGCACGGCTTCACCGACGTCGTGACCACGGTGGAGCGCGTCGCCGCGGCGGGGGCCGCCGGCATCTCGATCGAGGACTGGGACCCCGACGCCGGCGCCATCGACCCGCTCGGTGTCGCCGTCGAGCGGGTGGGCCTCGCCGCCGACGTGGCCCGCCACCACGGGATGGTCCTCACGGCACGGGCCGAGAACCACCTCTACGGCGTGGGCGACCTCGACGACACCATCGCCCGGCTCGTGGCCTACCGCGACGCCGGCGCCGAGGTCGTCTACGCCCCGGGCCTCCGGTCGCTCGACGACATCGCCGCGGTGGTCACCGCCGTCGGCGTCCCGGTCAACGTGCTGGCCATGCCGGGCGGGCCGACCACGGCCGAGCTGGCCTCGGTCGGCGTGTGCCGGGTGTCGACGGGTGGTGCCCTGGCCCGGGCCGCCTACGGCGAGCTGCTCCGCGCCGCGGGCGAGCTGCGCGACGCCGGGACGACCGGTTACGCCGAGCGGGCGCTCACCAAGGCCGACCTCGACCACGCCTTCGGGCACTGAGGCCGCGGCCGCGCCACCGGCGAGGGCGCGAGCACCGGGAAGCGACGGTGCAGCCCAGGTTCCTCGGCGCGGGGGAAGGCGAGCACCTCGGCATCCGACACGGCGAGCACGTCGTCGTCGGGCAGCACCACGGCGCCCGGCCCCAGCACGTCGTCGCCCACCGCCACCGCGCCGGTCACCACGACGTAGGCCCAGCGCGACGGCACGGCCCGACGGGCCACCGCTGCGCCGGCCGGCCGGCGGAACCCGTCGGCCACCCGGGCCAGCCACCGGAGGTCGTCGTCCCCGGCCCCGGCCGCCCACGGGAGGCTCCGGAGGAGCTCGACCTTGTCGTCCCGCCCACCCTTCGATGCCATTGCCAATTGTTACAACGAACGTTGGCACAGTGTCAAGGGTACGATCCGCGCGTGACCGACGCCGGCCAGGAGCCGAACACCGAGGAGCTCGACGTCGACGAGCTGGCCCGGCGGGCCGGCACGACCGTGCGCAACGTCCGCCTCTACCAGGAGCGCGGCCTCCTCCCGAAGCCCGAGCGGCGAGGGCGCAAGGCCGTGTACACCGACGAGCACCTGCACCGACTCCAGCTCGTCCTCCGGCTGATGGCCCGGGGCTACTCCCTCGCCGCCATCAAGGACCTCACCGACGCGTGGGACCGCGACCACGACCTCGGCCACGTCCTCGGGCTCAAGGACGCCGTCGGCACCCGGTTCAACAAGGAGGAGCCGCTGCGCGTCAGCCACGCCGAGCTGCTCGCCATGTACCCGGCCACCGACGCCGACGTGCAGCAGTGCATCGACCGCGAGCTCGTCACCGGCATCCTCCGCCGCGACGGCGACGACTACGTGATCCCGAGCCCGGTCTTCTTCGGGATCGGCGCGACGCTCGTCGAGAGCGGCATCCCGATGGACGCGGTGGAGGACATGGCCGAGCTCATCGTCGGCCACACCCGCCAGCTCGCCGACGGCTTCCTGCGCATGTTCCTCGACCACATCTGGGCGCCGTTCTCGGCGGCCGGCAAGCCGGACGACGAGGCCGCCCGCGTGCTCGAGCTGGTCGAGCGGCTCAGCCCGCTCGTCAACGAAGCCACCGCCGCCGCGTTGAACCTCTCCATGGAGGAGCGCATCGACGTGGCGCTCATGAGCGAGATCGACTTCGACTAGCTGTAGATCCCAGCCACGTTCGTCAGGGTGGCTGCGGGCATCGCCCCTCCTGTTTCCGCGGAAAGACGAAGGACGCTCCGAGGGGACGACCTGGGCGCGCCGGACCTGACGCTCCCCGAACCGGCGACGGATTGACATCAAAAATGGTGTCAATCCGTCGCCGGTT
>JAODBP010000368.1 GCA_025464025.1 Actinomycetes bacterium
CTCGGAATGCCCAGCACGCGGCGCAGGCCGAATGCGGTTGCAAGCCAGGGCACCGCGGGCGCGATGAAAATCTGCGAGCCGATCCCCGCTGTGGAGAGCCAGGCGCCCTCGTCGAACCCGAGTGAAAACGCGCCGCGCAAGTCCGGCAATCCGACCGAGGTCAGCCGGCTGTCGAAGTTGGCGAGGAACGATCCGAGCAGCACCGCGCCGACCGCGAACAACGGTTTGGCGGCGACGCCGCCACGGGAGAGCGGCCCAAGGCCGGCATCGTTACTTTGCGCCATCCTTCACCGCCTCGTCGGTGTGAATGCGGGCGACCACCGACATTCCCGGCAGCAAGCGCTCCAGCAGCGGTTGACCCTTGTCGAGCTCAATCCGCACCGGAATGCGCTGAACCACCTTGGTGAAATTGCCTGTGGCGTTGTCGGGCGGCAGCAGTGCGAATTGCGAGCCGCTGGCCGGCGCAATCCGCTCGACATGGCCGGCCAGCCGCTCGCTCGCGAAAGTATCGACGGTGATGTCGACCGGCTGACCCGGCCGCACCCGCGTCAACTGGGTTTCCTTGTAGTTGGCCATCACATAGACATTCGGCAGCGGCACGACGTTGATGAGGTTGCTGCCGATGTTGACATAGTCACCGGACTGAACCTGCCGTTCGGCAACCACGCCATCGAACGGCGCTGAGATTTTGGTGTAGCCAAGCCTGAGCTTTGCCGCAGCCAGTGCCGCCTTGGCGCCCTGAAGGTCGGCCGCTCGCTGCTGTCTCGTGCCGGACAGCACCTCGAGCTGGTGGCGTTGCGCGGCGATCAGGGCCCGGCTCGCGCGGACATTGGCCTGGGCGCTGGCATAGCCTGCCGTGGCCTGTTCCAGCTTCTGCCGCGTGCCGGCTTCAGTCTGGGTCAGCGACTGCTGCCGCTCCTGCTCCTGACGGGTTTCGACTTCGTGGGCCGCCGCCGACACCTGTTGCGCTTCGGCCTGCGCAATGGTCGCGTATTGCAGCTCGACCTGGTTGGCGAGGTTGTCGAGGGCGGCCTGTGCGCCGACGACGCCGGCCTCGGCCTGGGCAACCTGGGCCTGATAGTCGGCAGGGTCGATCTGGACCAGCAGATCGCCAGCCTTGACGCGCTGAAAATCGGTGACGGCGACAACGAGGACTTCGCCGGCGACACGGCTGCT
The DNA here is from genome assembly GCA_025464025.1 of Actinomycetes bacterium. The sequence goes on from JAODBP010000368.1 coordinate 1,177, forward strand.
CAATTGCGTGACGTCGGCACGAACAAAAGCGTCGTTGGTGGCCTGGATCGCCGCACTGCCGACCCAGGCATCCCAGCGCAGTGTTGCCAGGGCGACAAATCCGAGCGCCACCAGCGTCGCGAGCAGTGGAATCGCGAGACGGCTCCAGGAACTCGGCGGATCAGGCGACCATTGCGGCGCAGCCGACGCAGGTGATGCAGCAGGAGCCGGCGGAGATGGCGGTGCCGCGGTTTGATTTCCGGCCGGCGCCGCGGCTGGCTGATGCTGCTCACTCAAGGGCATCCCCTCTCCAGATCATTGCTGCTCCGGAGCACGACCGGAGGAAATTCCGCATCGTTGCGGATCGAGGTGACAATGATGATGCCTCAAATCGTCTTTTCCGGCCAGCGGCGGCGATAGCTGGTCAGGCATACCTCACAGCGCGGCTTGCGCGCGCGGTTAGCGCGTCACCAACGGACACCCGCCGTCCGCCAGCGCGCGAAAAGCCTGATCGCCGGGGATCGTTCCGAGGATCTTGTAATAATCCCAGGGCTTGGTGGACTCGGCCGGCGTCTTCACTTGCGCAAAATACATGTCGTGGACCAGCCGACCGTCGAGCCGGACTTGGCCATTCTTGACGTAGAAGTCGTTGACCGGCAGTTCGCGCATCTTCGCCATGACCGCCTTGGCTTCGTCGGTGCCGGCCGCCTTGATCGCGAGAAGATAGTGACGGATGGCCGAATAGGCGCCGGCCTGCGGCATGGTCGGCATCCTGCCATGCCGCTCGAAGAATCGCTTCGACCACGCGCGCGTCTCTTCGTCGCGATCCCAATAGAATGCGGTGACGAATTTCAATCCCTGTGCGGCCTTGAGCTCCATGCTGTGAACGTCGTTGATGAACACCAGCAACGAGACCATGGTCTGGTTTTTCGTCAACCCGAATTCATTGGCCTGCTTGGTGGCGTTGACCATGTCGCCGCCGCCATTGGCGAAGGCCACCACCTTGGCGCCGGACGCCTGCGCCTGAAGCAAATAGGAACTGAAATCCGCGGTGTTCAGGGGATGGCGCACACTGCCGAGCACCTTGCCACCGGCGGCCACCACCGCGCTGGTCGCATCGGCTTCCAGCGAATGGCCGAAGGCGTAGTCGACGGTGATGAAGAACCAGGTGTCGCGCCCTTCGGCGGCGATCGATTTTGCCAGACTCGTGGTCAGCGCATAGCTGTCGTAGATCCATGATGCTTCGGTCGGCGTGCATGACTTGCCGGTAAAGGCCGTGCTGCCGACCGCGCCGGCAATGGCGATCCGGTTGCGCTCGGTGGCCAGTTGCGAGACCGCTAGTGCCACGGCCGAATGGTCGAATCCGATCGCCATATCCACCTTGCCGACTTCGAACCATTGGCGTGCAATCGCAGCCCCAATATCGGACTTGTTCTGATGGTCTGCGAACACGATCTCGACCGGCTTGCCGAGCACGGCACCGCCGGCGTCCTCGACGGCCATGCGTGCCGCCACCGCCGTGCCTGGGCCGCCGAGATCGGCGTACAGGCCGGATTGGTCGTTGAGGACGCCGATTCTGACGACATCGTCGGAGATTTGCGCGCGTGCCGAGGGCGCAGCGAGGGAAAAGACTGCGAGAGCCAAAGCAGGCACAAACGGCAGCCGCATGGCGCTCCCCTCCCGATCTTCGCGGTCCTTGATATCGACCTTGCAGCGCAGCGTAGGCCCGGCATCAATCACATACAAGGTCGTGAAACGCCCAGGGCGCCACGCCCTGATGTTTGGCTGCTCCGAGCGAGTGGGCGCACGCCCAATCTAGACCGTCTTCTCCGGCCAACGGCAGAGATCGTTGATCAGGCAGACCTCGCAACGCGGTTTTCGCGCGAGGCAGGTGTAGCGGCCGTGCAGGATCAGCCAGTGATGGGCGTGCAGCATGAACTCGGAAGGGATCACGCGCTCGAGTTCCAGTTCGACTTCGAGCGGCGTGTTGCCCGGCGCCATGCCCGTGCGGTTGCCGACGCGAAACACATGGGTGTCCACCGCCATGGTGTGTTCGCCATAGGCCATGTTGAGCACGACATTGGCGGTCTTGCGGCCGGCCCCGGGCAGCGATTCCAGCTCGGCGCGGGTGCGCGGCACTTCGCCGCCAAATTCGGCGATCAGCTTTTCCGACAGCGCGATGACGTTCTTGGCCTTGTTGCGGTAGAGCCCGATGGTCTTGATGTATTCGCGGAGTTTTTCCTCGCCGAGCGCGAGCATTTTTTGCGGCGTGTCGGCGACGGCGAACAGCGCGCGCGTCGCCTTGTTGACGCCGGCGTCGGTCGCCTGCGCCGACAGCACCACCGCCACCAGCAGCGTGTAGGGATTGAGGTGCTCGAGCTCGCCCTTCGGCTCCGGATTGGCTTTGCGAAAACGGCTGAACGCCTCGCGGACCTCGGCCGGCGTCCAGGGTTTTATCGCCTTGAGCGATTTTTTCGCCGCGCGCGTGAGCCCGGATTTCGCCGCAGGACGATCGCGCGAGGTCTTGGCGCGTTTGGAGGCCGTGGGGTTCGATCTGGAGGGGGCCTTGCGGATGATTTTCGCCATGATCCGGATATACTGATACGCCATGACCGCAGGCAATGACTTTGAACCCGAAGCCGCGCAGCCGGAATTGTTTTCGGCGCTGCTGACGCCGCACCGCTCGCTCAACCGCACCGGCTTTCTGGTGCTGATGGGGTTTGTCTGCGCGGTCAGCTTTGCCGCTGGCCTCGCATTTCTGCTGATGGGCGCCTGGCCGGTGCTCGGCTTTTTCGGCCTCGATGTGCTGGCGATCTACTGGGCGTTCCGGCTCAATTTCCGCCACGCCAGAGCCAGCGAGGAAATCTCGGTGACGCCATCGGAGCTGCGGGTGCGCCGGACCAGCCATCGCGGCCATGTGGTGGAATGGGTGCTCAATCCCCTTTGGGTGCAGCTTGATCGAAAGACGCATCCGGAAT
>JAODBP010000145.1 GCA_025464025.1 Actinomycetes bacterium
TCACCAGCAGCGGGTCGGCCGGGTCGCCGATCTTCTTGCCCATGGCCTTCTCGAGCTTGGTGCGCTGCTTGGCGATCTCGTCGTCGAGCCCCGCCGGCCAGCCGCCGTACATGTAGTCGCGGCAGGCATCGGTCGAGATCGTGAACCCGGGAGGCACCGGCAGCCCCAGCACCGAGGTCATCTCGGCGAGGTTGGCGCCCTTGCCACCGAGGAGGTCCTTGTAGGACATCGGCGGCTTGCGGTGCTTGTGGTCGAAGGCAAAGACGTACGTCACGTACCCGAGACTAGTAACCGGTGCAAGAACCCCCCGACTCAGCCCCGCAGGGCCTGGTTGAGCCGGGCGGCCTGCCGGGTGAGCTGGTGGCGCTCGGCGAGGTTGGGCGCCAGTTGCGCGGCCTCGGCGTACAACCGGGCCGCCGTCTCGACGTCGCCCGCCTGTTCGTGGAGGTACGCCGATGCCGCGGTGTGGCGGGGCAGGCCCGGGTCGACCGCGGCCAGGGCGGCGAGCCCGGCCGACGGCCCGTCGGCCTCGCCGACCGCCACGGCCCGGTTGAGCGCCACGATCGGGCTCCCGGTGAGCCGGAGCAGCTCGTCGTACCAGCTGACGATCTGCACCCAGTCGGTCTCCTCGACCCGCTGGGCGTCGGCGTGGAGGGCGGCGATGGCGGCCTGGGCCTGGAGCTCGCCGAGCCGGTCCCGGGCCAAGGCGGGCTGGAGGATGGCGACGCCTTCGGCGATGAGCGACGTGTCCCAGCGGGAGCGGTCCTGCTCCTTGAGCGGGACGAGGCTGCCGTCGGGCCGGGTCCGGGCCGGTCGCCGGGCGTGGTGGAGCAGCATCAGGGCCAGCAGTCCGGCGGTCTCCTCGTCATCGGTCATCGAGGCGAGCTGGCGGGTGAGCCGGATGGCCTCGGCCGCCAGGTCGACGTCGCCGGTGTAGCCCTCGTTGAAGATCAGGTAGAGCACCCGCCGCACGGTCGCCAGGTCGCCCGGCTCGCCCAACCGCACGTCGCCGACGGTGCGCTTGGCCCGGCTGATCCGCTGGGCCATCGTCGCCTCGGGCACGAGGTAGGCCTGGGCGATCTGGCGGGTGGTCAGCCCACCGACAGCCCGCAGCGTCAGGGCCACGGCCGACGTCGGCGTCAGCGACGGGTGGGCGCACAGGAAGAAGAGGTGCAGCGTGTCGTCGGCCACCTCGGTCGGGCCGGGCGCCGGCTCGACCTCGAGCCGCTCCTCCCGGCCGCGGCGCGACGAGTCGGACCGTCGGGCGTCGAGGAACTTCCTCCAGCCGACCGTGACCAGCCAGCCCTTCGGGTCGTCGGGCAGCCGATCGGGCCAGGTCAGGGCCGCCTGGAGGAGCGCCTCCTGCACGGCGTCCTCGGCCGTCGTGAAGTCGGCGCCACGACGGACGAGGACGTCGATCACCGCCGGCGTCAGCTCCCGCAGGAGCACCTCGTCCATCGGTCAGTGGCAGTCGGTGATGTTCGGTGCCGCGGTCAGGAACGGACGCAGCTCGAGCCACTCGTGGATCGGCTTGCCGCCGGCGCCCGGAGCGGCCGAGAGCTGGCCGGCCAGCTCGAGGGCCCGCTCGTAACTGTCGACGTCGATCACCATCCAGCCGGCGATCAGGTCCTTGGTCTCGGCGAAGGGCCCGTCGGTGACCGGGGGGCGACCCTCGCCGTCGTAGCGGACGAACGTGCCCTCCGCCGCCAGCGCCTGGCCGTCGACGAACTCGCCGGTGACCCGGAGCCGGTCGGCGAAGTCGTTCATGTACTGCACGTGCGCGTCGACCTCCTCCGGCGTCCACTCGGCCATCGGGACGTCGTTGATGGCCTCGGGGGCGCCTCGGTAGTGCTTGAGGAGCAGGTACTTCGCCATGGTGAGCCTCCTGGGTTTCGCACGGCCACGGGGGCCGCACCTGCCCCTGGGACGGAGCGGTCAGGCCGTTCTCGACATGCCCGGCGACATCTTCTCGGAGGCGAGCGGTTCAGGCCTCGAGGCGGCCGCGGAGGGTCGAGACCAGCTCGTCGATCGGGACCCGGACCTGCTCGAGGGTGTCGCGGTCGCGGATGGTGACGGCGTGGTCCTCGAGGCTGTCGAAGTCGACGGTGACGCACCACGGCGTGCCGATCTCGTCCTGGCGGCGGTAGCGCTTGCCGATCGACTGGGTCTCGTCGTAGTCGCACATCATGTGCGGCTGGAGGAGCTTGAGCACCTCGCGGGCCAGGGGCGTGAGCGTCTCCTTCTTGGAGAGCGGCAGCACGGCCACCTTGTAGGGCGCCAGGCGGGGGTGGAGCTTCAGCACGAGGCGGGTCTCGCCCTCGATCTCGTCCTCGGTGTAGGCCGCCAGGAGGAACGCCATCATCGTGCGGGTCGCGCCGGCGGCCGGCTCGATCACGTGCGGGGTGTACCGCTCGTTGGCGGCCTGGTCGTAGTACTCGAGCTTCTCGCCCGACGCGTTGGAGTGCTGGGTGAGGTCGTAATCGCCGCGGTTGGCGATGCCCTCGAGCTCGCCCCAGCCCCACGGGTAGAGGAACTCGACGTCGGAGGTGCCGGCCGAGTAGTGGCTCAGCTCCTCGGGATCATGGGCTCGCAGGCGGAGCTTCTCCTCGGGGATGCCGAGGTCGAGGTACCACTGGAAGCGCTCCTTGCACCAGTAGTCGAACCACGTCGACGCCTCGGCCGGCGGCACGAAGAACTCCATCTCCATCTGCACGAACTCGCGGGTGCGGAAGATGAAGTTGCCGGGGGTGATCTCGTTGCGGAACGACTTGCCCATCTGGGCGATGCCGAACGGCGGCTTCTTGCGCGCCGTCGTCAGCACGTTCAGGAAGTTGACGAAGATGCCCTGCGCGGTCTCAGGTCGCAGGTAGTGCAGCGCCGAGTCGTCCTCGACCGGGCCGAGGTACGTGAGGTTCGCGCCCGAGTGCTCCGTGTGCGTCTTGAGATCGAAGTGGTGCGGTTCGCGATGCCCTCCAGCTCGGCGAACTCGCTACCGCCGAAGCGGAAGCGGTACTCGATGTCGACGGTGCGCTTCGAGTAGTGCGACAGCTTCTCCTTCGGGTGCTCGAAGTAGCGCAGGTTCTCTTCGCGCAGCCCCAGGTTCGTGTACCAGTTCCAGCGTTCGGCCAACCAGTACTCATGCCACGTCTCGTCGGTGCCGGGCTCGACGAAGAACTCCATCTCCATCTGCTCGAA
>JAODBP010000374.1 GCA_025464025.1 Actinomycetes bacterium
TCGTACATGCGCATGAACTCTGGCAGTACTTCGTCGTTGTTGATCCGCAACTACACCCGTGGCCCAGGTGCGAGCAGTTTGAGACGCAGATGCTTGCGCGTGGATTTGCCCAGAGAGCCCAGGTAGGCGTCCACTGAACCGTAGGGCAACGGCAACACACCGGTGGGCAGGCTCGGCATGGTCTGGAAACCGGCGGCGCGACAACTGTCGGCCCAGTGCGGATCGTTGCTCGGCGCGTCCTTGACCGCCACCAGGCCGATACCGAAGTCATCGGCGTCGTGGCGTGCGGCGTCCAGCACATGCTTGAGCAACAACGGGCGGCGCGACTCGGGGACGTGGCGGGAAAATCCGGCATCACAGCGCTCGGCAACCGGCGAGCCGATGGCATAGAGGCCCAATGTCAAAACCCCCGGCCACCGTCGCTCAAGGCGTTCGGTGAAACGCTTGCCGACGCCTGAAACCGTGGTGTCGAGGCGGTAATGGGTGATGAACGCGGGTGCGACTGCCACCAGGGTTCCGTCTTCGTAGACCGCAAGGTAGCGCCACTGGAAATCATCGAGGGCCGCGTTTTCCACGGCGACGTAATAGTCCCAGTCTTCCAGGGCACCGGGGAAGCAATCGTTCCACGCACTGCGCTGGAGGGCCCGGATGGTGGGGAAGGCTTGGGTGGTGATCACATCGTTTCCATATTCAGGGCCTGGGGCCGGCGATTTTTTGAGGTGAATGGGGCTATCTGTGATGAAAGGTTTTTTGTAGTGAATGGTACTTTTTGTGGTGAGCGGGCTTGCCCCGCGCTGGGCTGCGAAGCAGCCCCACTCCAGGCAACGAGTTTCTCCAGCTAGACCGCAATGGCAGGTTTTGGGGCGGCTTCGCCACCCAGCGCAGGGCAAGCCTGCTCACCACTGGAGCCCTGCACATCACAACCCCTCTGCTCACCACTACAGCCCTGCACACCAAAACCCCTCTGCTCACCACCACAGCCCTGCACACCAAACCCCCTCTGCTCACCACTACAGCCCTGCCCACCACAAAACCCCTGCTCAGCAAACACTGAGCCGCAGCCCGCTGCAGATGTATGCCGCTCGATGAACGCAGCACTCAACTCAATCACCCGCCGGTATTGCAGGTCGACGGTGATCATGTGGTAGCAGTTATCCAGCAGAATCTTGGTCACTGGGCCGCCAAGGTGGCGCTCTACATAGTCGGCGTTCCAGCGGCTGGTGATGTCGTCCTCGATGGAGTGCAGCACCAGCGCCGGCACGTTGATCCGGGGCATGCGCTTTTTGACCACTGCGTTCATCCAGTGCAACTCGCGCACGGTGACGCCTTCCATGGTCAACAACCCCGCTTCGCTGCTCTCGCCCTCTTTCATCTGGCGTTCAACAATCGCCCGCAGGCGCTCATTCTTGATGCCGTAGGGCGGTTTCTCAGTGAAGCGAAACAGACGCACACCAAAGGGAATCCGGATCAGCAACGGCGTGATGAACGCCATTTTGTTGATGCTCCAACCGTCGTACTTCAAGGTGGTCGAGTACATCAGCAGCCCGGCGACCTGCCCCGGGTGTTCCGAGGCCACGTACATCGACATCACCGCGCCCATGGACAAACCGCCAACGAACACCTGTGCGTGGCGCCGCTTGATCTGTACGAAGGTCTTGCGCACGCCTTCATACCAGTCGCGCCAGCCGGTGGCCTGCAGGTCGCTGTTATCGCCGCAGTGCCCCGCCAGCGTCGGCACGTACACCGTGCAATTGCCGGCCTTGGCCAGGCCTTTAGCGACCTGGCGCAATTCAGTCGGAGTGCCGGTCAGGCCGTGGATCAACAGGATCCCGACCGGACCATCACCGAGAACGAATCCGGCATCACCTTCACCGAGGTCGATCTCTGCACTGTTCACCGATTGGTCGCTCGCACCAGCAACTGCTCAAGCAGCTTCAGGCCCAGTTCGATTTCCGGGTAGCTGATTTCCAGGGACGGTGCCAGGGTGATCACGTTTTTGTAGTAACCGCCCACATCGAGGATCAGGCCGAGTTTCTGGCCATCCACCACCATGTCGCCCTTCATGCCTTCTTCGACCATGTAATCCAGGGTCGCTTTGTCCGGGGTGAAGCCATCCGGTCCGCAGATTTCGCAGCGCAGCGCCAGGCCCAGACCGTCGACGTCGCCGATGATCGGGAAACGTTTCTGCAGGTCCTGCAGGCCTTCGAGGAAGAACTTGCCCTTGGCCATGACCATCGCGCCGTAGTCGACTTCGTTGGTCATCTTGAACATCTCCAGGCCCACCGCCGTGCCCAACGGGTTGGAGGCGAAAGTGGAGTGGGTGGAACCCGGCGGGAAGATCTTCGGGTTGATCAACTCTTCACGGGCCCAGATACCGCCCAGTGGGTTAAGGCCGTTGGTCAGCGCCTTGCCGAACACGATCACATCCGGCTGCACGTCGAAGTGTTCGATCGACCACAACTTGCCGGTGCGGTAGAAGCCCATCTGGATTTCGTCGGACACCATCAAGATGCCGTGCTGGTCCAGCACGTGTTTGAGTTCGCGGTAGAAGTTCATCGGCGGGATCACGTAGCCGCCGGTGCCCTGGATCGGCTCGACGTAGAACGCGGCGTATTCACTCTGGCCGACTTTCGGGTCCCACACGCCGTTGTATTCGGTCTCGAACAGGCGGGCAAATTGCTGCACGCAGTGGCTGCCGTACTCTTCCTTGGTCATCCCTTTGGGGCCCCGGAAGTGGTACGGGAACGGGATGAACTGCGCGCGTTCACCGAAGTGGCCGTAGCGGCGGCGGTAGCGGTAGCTGGAGGTGATCGACGAGGCGCCGAGGGTACGCCCGTGGTAGCCGCCTTCGAAGGCGAACATCAAGCTTTTGCCGTTGGTGGCGTTACGCACCACTTTCAGGGAGTCTTCAATCGACTGCGAGCCGCCGACGTTGAAGTGCACGCGACCGTCGAGGCCGAATTTCTTCTTGGCGTCCACCGCGATCATTTCCGACAGCTCGATCTTGCCTTTGTGCAGGTACTGGCTGGCGATTTGAGGCAGGGTGTCGATCTGCTTTTTCAGCGCATTGTTCAATCGCGGGTTGGCGTAGCCGAAGTTGACAGC
>JAODBP010000127.1 GCA_025464025.1 Actinomycetes bacterium
AGGCCCCCGAGCGAGGTCGTCGTGGTCGACGACGGCTCGACCGACGGGACGGCCGACGTGGTGGCCGGCTTCGGTCCGCCGGTCCGGCTGCTCCGCCAGGCCAACGCCGGCGTGGCCGCCGCCCGCAACGCCGGCGTCGCCGCCTCGACCGGCGAGGTGGTCGCCTTCCTCGACGCCGACGACCGATGGCTGCCCACCAAGCTCGAGCGCCAGGTCGCCGTGCTCGAGGCCCGCCCCGAGGTCGGCGTGGTCTACGGCGCCGTGCGGATCACCGACGCCGGGGGCGCCGAGCTGGGCGTGCTCCTCGACGGCCGCTCCGGGCTCATCGGCGACCAGATGCTCCTCCGTCGGGCGTCGGTGCTCGCCGCGTCGAGCAACGCGCTGGTCCGCCGGGCCTGGTTCGACGAGGCCGGCGGCTTCGACGAGCGCATGTCGACCTCGGCCGACTGGGACTTCTTCCGCCGGGTCACCCGCCGCCACGAAGCCGCCTTCGTCCCCGAGCTCCTGCTGGAGTACCGCCAGCACGGCAGCAACATGCACCGCAACATCGACGCCCAGCGCCACGACGTGCTCCTGGCCCTCGACAAGGCGTTCACCGGCCCCGACGCCGTCGACCCGGCACTGCGCCGCCCGGCCCGGGCCGTGGCCCACCGGCTGCTCGCCGGCTCGTACCTGGAGGTCGGCGACCGGCGCAGCGCCGTCCGCCACCTGGCCCGGGCCGTCGTCGCCGACCCGGCCACCGCCGGTCACGCCGCCCTGCTCCCGGTGCGGCAGCTCCGGCGCTGGCGCTCAGCCCGGCGCGCGAGCGATCACGAGCAGCGAGTTGGCGAAGGGGCGGGCGAGCGGGGCCAGTAGCCGGTACGACCGGGACGCCTCGTCCTCCCGCAGCAGGGCGGTCGGGAACAGCCGGGCCAGGAACCGGAACCGACCCAGCCCCCACGCCAGCGAGCTCCGCCGCACCCGGTCCACGGTGAACCCGTGGCGCTCGAGCAGGGCGGCGACGTCGGCCTCGCTGAACGCAGTGATCGGATAGCCGCTCCACTCGGTCGGGGCCTTGCGGGCCCGGGGCCGGAACGGCACCGACACGTAGAGCAGGGCGCCCGGCCTCAGCACTCGCCTTGCCTCGGCCACCACGCCGTCGGGGTCGAGCTCGACGATGCCGAGGCCGACGTAGGCGTCGACCGACCCGGTCCGGAAGGGCAGGTGCTGGGCGAACCCGGCCAGCCCCGGCGCGCCGGAGAACTGGTGGAAGCCGCGGCTCGTCACCGGGTCGGGCTCGACGCCGATGACGGCCCGACCCGGGCGGTGGTAGAGCGACGGCACCCGTCCCGGCCCGCAGCCGACGTCGACGACGATCCCGTGCTCGGGCAGCTCCCGGTCGAGGTGCGGGCGGTGGTAGTCGCGGCCTTCGGCCAGGTACCGGTGCGCGGTCGCGGCGGCGACCACCTCGGGCGCGTCAGCCACCGACCGGGACCTCGCCCACCAGGCACAGCGACTGTGCCACGCCGGTCGCCCACCGGCTCCGGGCCAGCCGGGCGTCGAGCCGCCCGAGGAACGGGCCGATGATCGGCACGCGCGACCCGACGCCGTGCACGAGCGACGCGGGAAGGACGCCGAGCGGGACGGCGCGCGTGCGGAGGCCGGCGGCCTCGCCCCGGGCGACCCACGACGAGGGCCGCTGCGAGCGGAACTCGTCGGCGAAGCCGGTGTAGGCGCCGTGCGGGTTGGGCAGCGGGAACCGCGGATACGCGGTCCGGAACGAGCCCCAGTCGTTGACGACCGAGCCGAGCTCGGGCTCGCCCGATGGCGCGCCACCGGCGGCCGGTGACGCCGCCCGCCGGGGCCGGACGCGCCGGAGCACCCGCCGCGCCATCTCCGTGTACCAGCCGAACGGGTACACGAACGACCACGCGGCCGCCGGCACCGTCGCCACCAGCCGCCCCCCGGGGCGCAGCACCCGGCGGACCTCGGCCAAGGCGGCGTCCTTGTCGGGGATGTGCTCGAGGCTGAAGACCATCAGCACGGTGTCGAACGACTCGTCGGCGAACGGCAGCCGCTCGCCGGTGCAGCCGACGACCGGCGCGTGGAGCCCCACGGCGCGGAACAGCCGCACCGGGCGATCGAGCCCGATGGCGTGCGCCTCGTGGTCGACCGACGGCAGGTCGGAGGCCACGACCAGGTCGCTCCGGTCGGCGAGGTAGGCCGAGCCCAACCCGTTGCCGCACCCGACCTCGAGCAGGGCGCCGGCGCCGGTGGGTGGCAGCAGGTCGCGCACGGTGTCGAGCTCGCTGGCGCGGAGCCGGTAGTGGTGGCGCCACGTCTCCAGCGACGGCTCCCGCCGGACCGACTCCTCGAGCCGGTCGTGCCAGCCCTCGGTCGGAACCGCCGTCACCCGGTCGCCCCGGCGTAGATGGAGACCAGCGAACGGGCGGCGGCGTCGACGTCGAAGTGCGCCTCCGCCGCGGCTCGGCAGCGGTCGGCGAGCCCTTCGTCACCGAGCAGCTCGTGCAGCTCGGCGGCAGCGCGGACGTGACCACCCGGCGATGCGACGTCGGCGATCACGCCGCAACGGTACCGCTCGACCAAGACGGACATGTCACCCAGGGCCGGGCTCACCACGACCGGTCGACCGGAGGCGAGGAGCTCGGCGATCTTCGTCGGCATGGCGCCATTGGTGCTCGGCCCGAGGTCGGGCCGCAGCATCGATAGCCCGACGTGCACCCCGGCGACGAAGCCGGCGACCTCGTCGGGCCGGAGGGCGGTCCGCTCCGGGACGGCGGCGTCGATGGCCTCGTCCCAGGCGCTGGGGCGGGGCACGGCGGCGACCAGTTCGACGGGGCGAAGGTGGCCGAGCGCCTCGGTGACAGCGAGCATCCCGGGCACGTCGTACAGCCGGTTCATGGTGCCGACGATCGCCAGGCGGGTGGGCCCGGGCGGTGCCGGCCCGGGCCGGAAGGCCTCGAGGTCCACGCAGGTCGGGATCACGTGGCACCGCGATGCGACCTCGGCGCCGTGGCGCTCGGTGAGCACCGGGATGGCGGCGGCGGCCAGCACGACCACCGCGTCGGCCCGCCGGGCCAGCCGGCGCTCGAGCCGGGCCAGCAGTCGCTCCTCCGGACCACCCGGCCGGAGCGTCCCCTGCTCGATCCGCTGCTCCCGGAAGAACGCCCGCATGTCCCAGACGAACGGCCGCCGGCCCGACCACGAAGCCGCCGCCGCAGCCAGGTCGCCCCTACCGTGGACCAGGCGCGCCCCGCGCACGTGGAAGCCGGCCCGCACGATCCGACCCACGCCGCCCAGCGCGCCGTACCGGCCCCACGGGTGCGGGTGCCAGACCACGCCGGCAGCCGCGAGCCGACCGGCGACGGCAGGGTCAGGCTCGCCCCGCTCGAACGAGTGCAGGTCGACGGCCACGCCCAAGGCGGCGAGGCGCTCGACGTAGGGCACGACCTGCGACGCCGCCACGCCCTCGCCCACGGGATCGATCGAGATGTAGGCGACCGCCAGGCCGGTCACCGCGCCGCCAGGTCGGCGAGGCGCCGGGCCACGACCGGTCCCCAGGTCGCGAGGGAGTAGTGCTCGCGGACCCATGCGTGCCCGGCAACGCTGAGCCGCTCCCAGAGCTCGTCGTCGACCAGGAGGCGGTCGACCGCCGCGGCCCAGGCCGCCTCGGAGTCGGCGTGCAGCCCGTGGACGCCGTCGTGGACGATCACCGCGTTGGTGGGGGTGGGCGTCACGATCGGCACGACGCCGTGGGCCAGGTAGAGGATCGCCTTCAGCCCGCACTTGCCGTCGGCCAGCGGGTGACGGCGGTCGATCGGGTAGAGCCCGACCCGACCCCGCTCGAGCACCTCGTGCTCGACGGGCTCGCTCCAGCGCAGCACCTCGACGGCATCGAGGCCCTCGGGGCGGGACCCGTGACCAACGACGACCACCTCGGGCGTCGGCTCGAGGGCGAGCACGGCCGGCAGCACGGCATCGACGAACGGGGCCGTGGTCGGCGTCCCGACCCACACCACGACCCGGCCCCGGACGCCGACCGGCCGCTCGTCAGGCACGTCGATCACGGTCGGCACCATCTCGACGTGCTCGTTCCGCTCGCGACACCACTGGGCGAGGACCTCACTCCCGGCCCACACCTCGTCGGCGTCGCGGCACAGCCGCTCGTACTTGCCGGCCGGCGCCCGGAACCACCGGGGCAGCCACGACACGCTCGAGTGGTGCTCCCACACGGCGTCGTCGACGTCCCAGACCATCCGGCGGCCTCGGCGGGCGAGGCGCTCGACCACCGGCGGGCCGAGCGGCAGCACCTCCCGGTGGACGACCACCACGTCGGCGCCTCGCAGCAGCCTCACCAGGCCGAGCAGCCGGACCATGCCCCGCAGGAGAAGGCGGATCCGGACGAGCGGCGTGCCGGTGACCCAGTCGACCTCGTCGTGCTCGCCGAGGAACGACCAGAAGTTCGGCTCGAGCCCGGCCGCCCGGAGGGCAGGGAAGTACTGCGTCATCCGCAGCCGCGAGGCAGCGGCAGCCGAGGAGTGGGCGGTGAGGACGATCACCCGTCGGCGCCCGTCGCCGCGCGATCGCTCGGTTCCGGGCACGGCCGACGACGATACCGCCACCTCCGGCGGCCGGAGGCGGCGCTGTTAGCGTTCCGACGTGGCGAGCGACCCCGGAAGGCACGTGCCGCGACCCGAGGGCCGTGCCTGCCCCGCCTGCGGCTCGACGACCGCGGCACCGCTCGGCGCCCAGGACGGGTTCACCTGGGTTCGGTGCCGCACCTGCGCCACCTGCTTCGTCGACCACCTGCCCAGCGAGGCGGCCACCGCCGACTTCTTCGCCGACTACGGCCGGACGCCCGACGACGTGCCGGCCATCGTGGCCCGGCGCTCCCGCGAGATCCTCGCCCCGCTCGACGCGTACCGGCGCACCGGCCGGCTCCTCGAGGTCGGCTTCGGGTCCGGCGTGATGCTCCAGGCCGCCGCCGACCTGGGCTGGGAGTGCTGGGGCGTCGAGCTCTCCGAGGTGGCCCTCCAGGCCGCCGCGGGCCGGGGCTGGACCACGTTCCGGGGCGAGCTCACCGACGTCGACCTGCCGGACGGCGGGTTCGACGTCGTCCTGTTGGTCGAGACCATCGAGCACCTCCGCCGGCCCGACCTCTACCTGGCGCGGGTCGCCTCGCTGCTCCGGCCCGGCGGCGCCCTGTTCGGGACCACGCCGAACGGCCGATCGGTGACGGCCCGGCTCCTCGGCCTCGACTGGTCGGTGTTCGCCGCGCCCGACCACATCCAGCTCTTCTCCCGCCCTGGCCTGCGCGAGCTGCTGGGTGGTGCCGGCCTCGAACCCCGCCACGTCCGGGCCCAGGGCGTGAACCCGTCGGTCCTGCGCGCCGGCCTCCGCCGTGGTCCCGTCGCCGCAACCGACGCCCCCGACCGGGTGGGCTCGGCCTACGAGCTGAACGAGCGCCTGTCCGGCTCGACCTCCGGGCGCCTCCTGAAGGCCGGGGCCAACGCCGTGCTCGACCCGCTCGGCCTGGGCGACTCGCTCAAGTTCCTCGCCACCCGACCCGGCGCCTGACGTGTGCGGGATCGTCGGGTTCGTCGACGCGAGCGGCGCGACGCAGGCCGACCTCGAGCACCGGGTGCGGGCGCTGGCCGGTCACCTGCGCCACCGCGGCCCCGACGACGAGGGCGTGTGGGTGGACGCCGCCCGCGGCGCCGCGCTCGGCTTCCGACGCCTGGCGATCATGGACCTGAGCCCGGCCGGGCACCAGCCGATGGCCTCGGCCTCCGGCCGCCACGTGCTGGTGTTCAACGGCGAGGTCTACAACGCCCCGGCCCTGCGGGCCCGCCTGGCCGCCGGCGGCGCGACGTTCCGCGGCCACTCCGACACCGAGGTGCTGCTCGCCGCCATCGAAGCCTGGGGCGTGGCCGCCACGCTCCCCCAGGTGAACGGGATGTTCGCCTTCGCCGTCTGGGACCGCGACGAGCGCACGCTCACCCTCGCCCGGGACCGCTTCGGCGAGAAGCCGCTCTACGTCGGCTGGCAGGGTCGCACGTTCTTCTTCGCGTCCGAGCTGACCGCGCTCGAGCACGACCCCGGCTTCCACGGCCGCGTGTCGCCCGACGCCGTGCAGCAGTTCCTCACCCGCGGCTACGTGCCCGGGCCGGCCTCCATCTACGAGGGCATGGCCAAGCTGGCGCCGGCCTCCTACGTCGTCGTCCAGCCCGACCGACCCGGGCCGCTCGCACCCGTCCCCTACTGGTCGGCGGCCGACGTGGCGGCCGGCGAGCACGGCGCGGCACCGTCGGACGACGAGCTGCTCGACGTGCTCCGCGCGTCCGTCGCCATGCGGCTGGCGTCGGACGTGCCGCTCGGCGCTCTCCTCTCCGGCGGCATCGACTCGTCGCTCGTCGTCGCCCTGGCCCAGGAGGCGGCTGGGCAGCCCGTCCGCACGTTCACCATGGGCTTCGGCGACGCCCGCTTCGACGAGGCCGCCGCCGCCCGCGCCGTGGCCCACCACCTGGGCACCGACCACCACGAGCTCGTCGTGTCCGAGGCCGACCTGCTCGACGCCGTGCCGAGCCTCGGCGCCACCTACGACGAGCCGTTCGCCGACTCGTCCCAGCTCCCCACCCTCCTCCTCTGCCGGCTGGCCCGGCGCGACGTGACCGTGGCCCTGTCGGGCGACGGCGGCGACGAGGTCTTCGCCGGCTACAACCGCTACGTCTGGTGGGACCGGGTGCACCACCGGGCCCGCCACCTCCCGCCGGCGGCCCGGCGGGCCGGAGCCCGCGCCCTGCTCGCCGTGCCCGACCAGGGGTGGGCCGGAGCCGCGTCGCTGGTCCGCGCCGTCCGCCCCGGGAGCCAGATGGCCGAGGCCCGCCTGGGCGAGCGGGCCCGCAAGGCGGCGCTCGTGCTCGCCGAAGGCGACGCCCGCACCGCCTACGTCCAGCTCCTCTCCCCGGCCGATCCCGGGCGGGCACCCGATCCGAGCCGGCTGCCCGAGCCGCCCGCCTTCGGCTTCGTCGAGCAGATGATGTGGTGGGACACCGTCGGCTACCTGCCCGACGACGTGCTGACCAAGGTCGACCGGGCCAGCATGGCCAGCAGCCTGGAGGTGCGGGCGCCGTACCTCGACCCTGAGGTGTTCGCCGCGGCCTGGTCGCTCCCGCTGACGGCCAAGGTCGGCGGGGGCCAGGGCAAGCTGCCCCTGCGCCGGCTCCTCCGCCGCTACCTCCCCGACGACCTGGTCGACCGGCCGAAGTCGGGCTTCGGCGCGCCGATCGGCGCTTGGCTCCGCGGACCCCTC
>JAODBP010000269.1 GCA_025464025.1 Actinomycetes bacterium
TCGCGGAACACGCCGCGGGCCTGGTTGGCCGGGTGCTCGTGAGCTTCGGCGAGGCGGTAGACGGGAGCGACGCAGGCGTCGGTGTCGGCGAAGATCGCCTCCCACTCGTCGCGGGTCTTGGTCTTGAAGATCCCGGTGAAGACCTCGATGAGCGCTTCCCACTGCGACTGGTCGTCGCGGTCGGGGATGGCGGCCGGGTCGAGGCCGAGGATGTCGAGCAGCACGGCGTAGAACTGCGGCTCGATCGGGGCGACCGACACGTACTTCCCGTCGCTCGTCTCGTAGACGTTGTAGACGGGCGAGCCGCCGTCGAAGAACGACGTGCCGATGTCCTCGGAGTGCATGCCGCTGCGGGCCATGCCGTAGAAGCTGGCCATCAGCGAGGCGACGCCGTCCGACATGGCGACGTCGACGACCTGGCCCCGGCCCGACGAGCGGGCCTCGAGGATGGCGCACACCACGCCGTAGGCCAGGTGCATGCCGCCGCCGGCGAAGTCGCCGAGCACCATGAGCAGCGGGATCGGCGCCCCGTGCTTCGGGCCCATCGAGCCGATGGCGCCGGTGATCGACTCGTAGTTGAGGGAGTGGCCGGCCGTGTGCGAGAGCGGGCCCTCCTGCCCCCACCCGGTGAGCCGCCCGTAGACCAGCTTCGGGTTGCGGGCCAGCAGGTCGTCGGGGCCGATGCCGAGCCGCTCGCACACGCCGGGGCGGAACGCCTCGACGAAGGCGTCGGCCGACTCGACCAGCGACTTCACCACCTCGATGCCGTCGGGCGACTTGAGGTCGACGGCGATCGAGCGGCGACCGCGGTTGTACTCCGAGTACCGGAACGGCAGCGGCTCGGCCGGCACCTCGGAGGTGCGGTGGACGCGGATCACGTCCGCGCCCATGTCGGCCAGCTTCTGGGTGCCGAACGGGAGGGCGCCGAGGCCCGCCAGCTCGATGATCCTGGTGCCGGCCAGCGGGCCCCCGCGTTCGCTCATGCAGGCTTTACTAGCTGACCCGGTCGGGCATCGGCGTCGTGCACGCCGTCGACCTGGATCGGCACGCCGTTCACGAGGACGTGGCGGATCCCGATCGGCTGGTCGGCCGTGAGCCGCTCGGAGCCGGCCGGGAAGTCGCGCACCCGGCGCAGCGGCCCGGGGGCCACCGTCTCGGGGTCGAAGACGACGACGTCGGCCCAGGCGCCCGGGACGAGGCGGCCCCGGTCGGCCATGCCGAAGATGTCGGCCTGCTGCGAGGTGAGGCGGCGGATGCCCTCCTCCAGCGGGAGCAGCTTCCGGTCGCGGATCCAGTTCCCGAGGTAGTCGGTGGCCTGCGGCGCGTCGCAGAGCTGGCTCACGTGGGCGCCGGCGTCGGAGAGGCCGAGGGTCACGTGGTCGCGCGCCAGGACCTTGCCGACCTCCTCCGGGTCGTCGTTGGCCAGCATGCAGCCGATGCGGATGGTGGGCTCGTCGACGGCGAGGTCCATGAGCGTGTCGAACGGCGTCTTGCCCCAGCGCTCGGCGAGGGTGAGGAGGCGCTCGCCGTCGAGCTCGGGGTGGCTGGCCGACTCGGCGACTTCGAACGTCTCCCAGCGAGGCTTGCCGAACGACATGCCCTCCCAGTCGACGAGGGCCTTCTCGCGGAAGGTCGGGTCGGCGTAGGCGGCGACTCTGGCCTCGACGTCCTCCGTCATGAGGCCGGCGAACTGCGGGTTCACGTTGAGGGTGAACGGCTCGGTCATCGACATGGCGAACTTCAGCGGGCGGGGCGACGTCTGGGGCCAGACCTGGGCGCCCTTGGCCCAGCCGGCGTCGTTGACGTCGAGCAGGCGCTGGTGCGACATCGCCGGCGTGGTGAGCAGCGCCGTCCACGTGAACGGCACGCCGATCTTCGGCTGCATCTCGTAGAGCTCGTCGACGCTCAGCAGCTCGCCGGGCGTGATGGCGGCGACGCCCTTGCCGACGTCGCCCAGGGTCTCGAGCAGGGCGTCGAGCTCGGCCCGCTCGGCGAAGCGGCTCGGGATCGGCTTGCCGTCGGCGCCGCGGTGGGTGGGGGCGAAGGAGGTGGCGAAGCCGGCGGCACCGGCCTCCATGGCCTCGCGCAGGATCACCTGCATGCCGGCGATCTCGTCGGCGGTGGCGGCCCGCTCGTAGGCCTCGTCGCCCATGGAGAAGAGGCGCAGGGCGGTGTGGCCGATGTACACGCCGAAGTTCAGGCCGAGGCCGCTGCGCTCGACGGCGTCGAGGTACTCGGGGAAGGTCGAGAAGGTGTCCCACGGGACGCCCTCGGCGAGGGCGGCGACGTCCATGTCCTCGACGTTCTCGAGGGTGCGGGCGATGAGGTCGACGTGCTCGCGCCGGGTCGGCGCGATCGAGAAGCCGCAGTTGCCGGCGACGACGGTGGTCACGCCGTGGAAGCACGACGGGGTGAGCTGCGGGTCCCAGAAGACCTGCGCGTCGTAGTGGGTGTGGATGTCGATGAAGCCGGGGGCGACGACGTGGCCGGTGGCATCGAGGACGCGGTCGCCCTCGAGGTCGGCGCCGATGGCCGTGACCCGGCCGCCGTCGATGCCGAGGTCGGCCACGACGCCGGGGGCGCCGGTGCCGTCGACGATCGTCCCGCCCTTGATCACCAGTTCGTGGGCCATCTCAGATCTCCAGTCCGTAGAGCCGGGCGGTGTTGTGCAGGACGATGGCGTCGCGGACGTCGTCGTCGAGGTGGGCCGTCTGCTTGGCCAGCACCTCCTGGGAGTGCGGGAACGTCGAGTCCGAGTGGGGGTGGTCGCTGGCCCACAGCAGGCGCTCGTGGTTCATGAGGTGCGCGGTCTGGAACGCCACCCAGTCGTCCTGGAACGTGACGTAGATGTGCTCCCGGAAGTACTCGCTGGGCATGCGCTCGAGGGTGCGGTCGGCGAGCCAGTTGCGGTGGCGCTCGATGGCATGGTCGGCCCGGTACATCCAGTGCGGGACCCAGCCGGCGTCGGCCTCGGTGCACACGACCTTCAGCTCCGACACCCGGTCGAACACCCCACCGAAGATCATCGTGCCGATCACGTCCTGGCAGGCCCGGATGATGCCGATGAAGCTGTTCATCTTCGGGCCGCGGAAGTAGTTGGCGCCGAGGGTGCCGCCGCCTCCGGTGAGGATGTGGAACGACACCGGCAGCTCGAGCTCGACCGCGGCGCGCCAGAACGGGTCCCACGCCGGGTCGTCGTAGTCGCCTTCGGCCTCGGCGCACGAGGCGACGCCGGGGAGCATGACGCCCTTGAGGCCGAGCCCCTTGATCCGCTCGAGGTCGGCGATGCCCTCGTCGATGGAGCGGAGCGTCGTCTGGCCCACGCCGATCAGCCGGTCGGGGGCGACGGCCACGAACTCGGCCAGCCACTGGTTGTAGGCGTCGAAGCAGGCCTTCTTGTAGTCGGTGTCGGGGTGGTTGCAGATGATCATCCCGACCGACGGATAGAGCACCTCGACCTTGACGTTGTCGAGGTCCTGCTCGAGGAGGCGGGCCTTGGCGTCCCAGCCGCCGGGGTGGAGCTCGTCCCAGTCGACCCGGACGTCGGGGCCGATCTTGTCCCAGGGCCGACCGGCAGCGGCGACCATCCCGTAGGGGATGACGCTGGTGCCGTTGTCGACCGACATCACCGCGCCGAGCTTCTCGTGGGTGAAGGCCACCGGCGCCCGGTCTCGGAACGCCGGGTCGATGTAGGGCAGGTAGCAGTCGCCGGGCTCCGTGACGTGCGAGTCGGCGGAGATGGCCGTGATCGTCATGCCGAGTCCCCCTCGTGAGAGACCGACATTAGATGGTTGCTTCCGGCCCTGCCCCGCGGTGGTCGACCGATCCGAGCAGGGTTGTGGGCAGTTGTGATCACCAGATGACCACAAGTGCCCACAACGGTCGGGCGAGGCGCCGGACTACCCCCGGGTCATGTAGGTGGGCTGCTCCTCGTCGATGGTGAAGCCGACGGCGGCGTAGAAGTCGCGGGCGCCCGGGTTGTCGGCGAGGACCCAGACCTCGGCGATGTCTTCTGCCGCCATCCAGGTGGTCATGGCGTCCACAAGTGCCCGGCCCACGCCCCGGCGGCGCCACGCCTCCCGCACGCCGATCTCGTAGAGGAGCAGCTCGCGGCCGGGTCCGTAGGACAGGCGGACGATCGTGCAGTGCAGATGGCCGACCGGGTCGCCGTCGTCCTCGGCGACCCAGTGCAGGACGGCGGGGTCGGCGAGGTAGGCGACGAGGTCGGCCGGCACGTCGCTCCCGTCCCGGCCGTCGAGGTCGAAGTCGGCGTCCTCCTCGACCAGGCGGGCGACGATGGCCTCGTCGCCCGGGCCGAGGAGACGGACGTCCACCTTCAGTCGAACGCCGGCAGCACGTGCTTGCCCATGAGCTCGATCGACTCCATGACCGCCTCGTGGGTGACCTTGTACGGGTTCACCAGGCACAGCAGCAGGTCGCAGCCGGCGGCCTCGTAGCGCTTGGCCGTGGCGATGCACTCGTCGGGCGTGCCGACGACGGCCGAGCCGCTCTCCTTCAGGTAGTCGAAGGTGAGGTTGCCCATGGTGCCCGAGTCGCGGTGCTCCTTGGCCTGGCCGGTGTACTGGTACGTGCCGAGGTCCTTGCCCTCGAGCAGGTCGGCCACCGATGCGATGAGCGCGCCGCCGTGCTTCGTGTACCAGACCATCGACTCGGCGGCGTCGGCCTCGGCCTTCTCGCTCGTCTCGGCGCAGTGGACCATGGTGAACGTCGCGGCCTGGTCGTTCACGAACTTGCCGACCGGCTCTTCGCACTCGGCCAGGCCCTCGCGGTAGAGGGCGAAGCGGGTGGCCAGCTCCTCGGGCGGCACGCCCACGGTGAACGAGCACAGCCCGAGGCCCCGCTTGCCGATCTCCTTGTGGCCCTCGGGGCTGGAGGTCGCGCCCCACATTGGCGGGTGCGGCTTCTGGAGCGGCTTGGGCTGCACCCGCCGGGGCGCGCCCATCTGCCAGTGCTTGCCCTTCGCCTGGTACGTCTCCTCGGTCCACGCCCCGACGATGTGCTCGAGCGCCTCGCTCCACATCTCGCGCGTCTCGTGCGGGTCGATGTCGAAGCCCTCGAGCTCGTCGCGGGTCGACGACCGCCCGGTGCCGAACTCGACCCGCCCGTCGCTCAGCAGGTCGAGCACGGCCACCGACTCGGCCGTGCGGATCGGGTGGTTGTACGGCTTGGGCAGCAGGCGCACGCCGTAGCCGATGCGGATGTTCTTGGTCCGGGCCGCGATGGCGCCGTAGAGGATCTCCGGGTTCGAGCAGTGCGAGTACTCCTCGAGGAAGTGGTGCTCCACCGTCCAGAACGAGTGGAAGCCCATGGCGTCACCGAGGATCGCCTGCTCCAGCGTGTCCTTGTAGGCCCGGTGCTCGCTCTCGTCGTCCCACGGCTTGGCCACCGGGATCTCGTAGAACAAGGCGAACTTCATGACATCCCCCGATCTAAGCGAACTGCATGAATCTAGGGTGAGGCCATGGACAAGCGCTTGGAAGGACGGGTCGCCCTGGTCACCGGGGGGACGTCGGGCCTGGGCGAGGCGTGCGCCGACCGGTTCCGGGCCGAGGGCGCCACCGTGGTCACGCTCGACCTCGCCAACGGCCCCGACCACAAGGTCGACGTGCGCGACGAGGCCGAGGTGCAGGCCGCCGTCGACGCCACCGTGGCCGAGCACGGTCGGCTCGACATCGTCGTGAACTCGGCCGGCGTGGCCGGCGGCGGACCGGTGCACCTGGTGCCGCTGGAGGACTTCGAGCGGGTGGTGGGCGTCAACCTCACCGGCACGTTCCTCGTGAGCAAGCACGCCCTGCGCCACATGCTCGAGCAGCGGTCGGGGTCGATCATCAACATCGCCTCGGTCGAGGGCATCGAGGGCACCGAGGGCGGCAGCTCGTACAACGCGTCGAAGGGCGGTGTCGTGCTGCTCACCAAGAACATGGCCGTTGACTACGGCGCCGCCGGCATCCGGGTGAACTGCATCTGCCCCGGCTTCATGGACACGCCGATGTTCCGCTCGGTGATGGACTCACCCGGGATGGCCGGGCACAAGGAGACGTACCGCATGCAGCACAAGCTCCAGCGGTTCGGGCGGCCCGAGGAGATCGCGGGTGCCGCCTACTTCCTGGCCTCGGACGACTCGTCGTTCGTGACCGGGCACGCCCTCGTCGTCGACGGTGGGTTCACGGCCGGCATGCGTGCCGGGATCATGGAGGGCATGGGACTGTGATCCAAGACTTCGACGACAAGGTCGCCGTCATCACCGGGGCGGGCAGCGGCATCGGCCGGGCCCTGGCCCAGCGGTGCGGCGCCGAGGGCATGCACGTGGTCGCCGCCGACGTCGAGGAGGGCGCCCTCACCGAGACCGTCGCGGCCATCGGCGGCGACGCCATCGGCGTGCTGTGCGACGTGGCCGACGCGGCCCAGGTCGACGCCCTCGCCGGGGCCGCCTACGACGCGTTCGGCGCCGTGCACCTCCTGTGCAACAACGCCGGCGTGTTCCAGGCCGGCGTGGTGTGGGAGCGCACCCACGCCGACTGGGAGTGGGTCCTCGGCGTGAACGTGTGGGGGATCATCCACGGCATCCACTCGTTCGTGCCCCGCATGATCGCCCAGGGCACCGAGGGCCACGTGGTCAACACGTCGTCGCTGGCCGGCCTGGTGAGCAACGCCTTCAGTGGCCCGTACAACGTGAGCAAGTTCGCCGCCCTCGGCCTGTCCGAGTCGCTGGCCCACGACCTCAAGGCCACCGGTGCCTCGATCGGCGCGTCGGTGCTCGTGCCCGGCTCGGTGAACACCCGCATCGCGGACTCGACCCGCAACCGGCCCGCTGATCTGAACGCCGGCATCGGCGCCGAGGACGCCGCGTTCGTCGACAAGGCCCTGGCCGACATGACGAGCACGGGCATCGACCCTGCTGCGGTGGCTGGGTTGGTGTTGGACGCCGTGCGCGCCGGCCAGTTCGTGATCCCCACCAGCCCGGGCTACGACAAGCAGATCGCCAACCGGGCCGACGCCCTGTTGGCGCGCGACGCTCCCCACGGCCTGCCGTTCGACTAGGCGTGCCGGCGCCTCGGGGCGCCTGCGGCGCGGGCCGAGATGGCTTCGCGTGCGGCGGCCGGAGGCCGCGAGATCGAGCCTTCGGCCGCCTGACCCAGTTACGGCCCCGGCCGCCGTCCGCACGGGTTCTCGGGGCTCCGACCTGGTCGGGATCGACCGCGGCTTCGGGGCCGAGCCGGGCCAGGCGGCCTCTCGGCGCTGTTCCTTCTTTCAGTCGCGCCGCACCGGCTTCATCGGCAGGACGTGGCGGCCGTCGTCGAGCACGAACCGACCCGTCGTCGGATCGCCGGCGATGCGGGCGGTGGGGCCGAGGTCGGCGCGCACCCGGCGGACGCCGAGGGTGTCGGCGAGCGTGCCGTCGACCCAGGCCAGCGTGCGGACCCGGCCCCGCACGGCGACCTCGATCGGTCGGACGTCGGCGGTGACCCAGCCGCCGCTGATCGCGTCGCCCACCCAGCGGGCGCGGAGGCCGTTGGCCAGGGCGGCCACCGCGCACGCGACGCCGAGCACGAGCAGGAACGTCGAGTCGGTGCCGCTGCCCTGGTCGGTGAGCGTGACCTGGTCGCCGATGTGGAGCTGGCCGACCTGGTCCTGGTGCACCGAGGCGTCGCCGACGTAGACCCGGCCCCCGCTCACGCCGTTGCCCCGGACGATCCTGGTGACCTGGCCCTCGATCGTGGTGGCCGGGCCGCGGCTCCACACACCGGCCAGCACCAGCACGGCGGCGAGGACGCCCAGCACGGTGGCCAGCCGGGCGTTCGGCACTACGCCGCCCGCTCCGCGAGCAGCGTCGCCGGCGAGAGCCCGCACAGGCGGGTGACCTCCCGGGTCAGGTGGGGCTGGTCGGCGTAGCCGGCCTCGAGGGCGGCGGTCGCCAGCGGGCCGCCGTGGGCGAGGAAGCGCTGGAGCCGCGCCACCCGCTGGAACGCCTTGGGCCCGAGCCCGACCTCGTGCAGCAGCAGCCGCCGGAGCTGGCGGCCCGACAGCCCCACGTCGGCCGCCGCCTGGTCGACGGTCGACCCGGCCAGGGCACGGAGGGCGGCGCGCACCCGGTCGGGCGGGTCGGCGGTGAGGTCGAGCGGGCCGTCGAACGGCACCGTGCGGTTGCGCAGCTCGTCGCCGGGCACGTCGAGCACGGTGGCGACCGCCTCGGGACGGATGCGGATGCCGCGGATGTGCGTGCCGGCCGGCAGCTCGGGCAGGTCGACCTCGTCGTGGAGGCCGACGACCTCGGTGCGCCCGTCGGCGTGGAAGAGCACGTCGGCGCAGCCGTCGGGCACGACCCGCTGCACCTTCGCCGCCGCCACCCGCTGCTCCCACAGGCATGCGACGGTGCCCCGCCACTCGCGAGGCGGGGCCCATTCGACGTAGGTGTCGGTTCCGTCCACGGCACGTCAAGTGTGCCGTGGACGGAGCCGACTGACTCCTGGCCCTCAGCCCCGCAGGCAGGCCAGCTGGTAGGCGGTGATGCCGCCCGCCGGGTTGGCGATGCCGACCGCGGTGCACCGGTCGGCGACGTGGATGTCGGCCAACGTGGCAGGCGCGTCCTGCAGCGACGTGAGCGACGGCGTGGCCAGCACGACCGGCACGTTCACACCCTTGACCACGAGCACGAGCGGGCTGGCCGTGAGCACGGTGCCGTCGATGCGCTTGGGGCCGGGCGTTGCCGGCATCGGCCGGGTGAGGCGCACGACGTAGGCGATGCCGCTCACCGTGGTGGCCTCCGCCTTGTCGCCCACGTGGACGTCGGCGAGGGCCGCCGGCTGGCCGTTCAACGTGACGATCGACGGCGTGCCGAGCTGGAGCACGACGGGGAGGGCGTTGACGGTGATCGTCACCCCGGAGGCGCTCACGGCGGCGACCGGGCCCTTCACCTGGATCGGGGCGGGTGCGGTCCGGCCGAAGCGGACGAGGTAGGCGGTGAACGGCCCGGTGGCGGCGTCGGGCAGACCGGTGACCTTTGCCGAGTCGCCGACCTTGATGTCGGCGATGGTGGTCTTCCGGTCGTTCAACGTCAGGTAGGCCTCGGGGGCGAGCTGCACGGTGACCTTGGTGCCCTTGAGGGCGGGCTGGTTGCCGTCGGTGACCTGGACCTGGAACGTGCGGCTGGTCGTGGTGACGGCGACGACGGCGCCCTTGATCTCGGCCACCGCAGGTCGGCGCTTCCGGTGCTCGCGGGCCTGCTCCATGGCGTGCTGGGCCCGATCGCTCGCCTTCCCGTCGTCGTTGCCGTCCTTGGCCACGGCGGCGGTGCCGGAGCCCAGGAGCAGGGCGGCGGCGACGAGCGCGGTGGCGAGGCGTCGCTTGGGTCGGGTCACGTGCATTCGGTCTCCCTGGTTCGAGTCGATGGCAGACGGGCACCGGACGCGGTGGCTCTGGCTGAAGCACCGTGGCGGTTGCCCGGTGCCCGTCATGGGTGGAGGAACGGCGTCACCGCGCCGAAGTTGCGGCAAACCCCGCGAATTCCTGGGAACAACAGCCGCGAACCGGGACGAACCACTCACGGCGCGATGTCGCCGGGCCGGGATGCCGCGGTACAACTGGATCGGCTGAAGCACCGAGGCACCCCGTAGGCCCTTCCAGCAGGAGGCAACCGACCGTGGTCGTCCTCGACCCAGAGCACGCTCCCGACGTCATGAGCGACGCCGACCTCGTCGCCGACGCGCAGCGCGGCTCGACGGCCGCCTTCGCCGCGCTCTACGAGCGGCACCACCATCGGATCCTCGGCCACTGCCGCAGCCGCATCGGTGGCAACGACGCGGCCGACGCCGCCCAGGAGACCTTCCTCCGGGCGTGGAGGGCGCTCGACGGGTTCGGCGGCGAGGCCCGCGTCTACCCGTGGCTGCGGACGATCGCCACCAACGTGTGCATCGACACGCTGCGCCGTCGGAGTCGATCGGTGCCGGTTGCCGAGGTCGACGTGGCGCCGGTCGAGGACGGGACCGAGCTCGGCCTGCTGGCGCTCCACACCGAGGCGATGACCGAGGCGCTGACCCGGCTGTCCGAGCGGCACCGCTCCGTGCTCCAGCTCCGGGAGTACGAGGGCTGGACCTACGAGCGCATCGCCGACCACGAGCACCTCGACCTCAGCGCGGTGAAGTCGCTCCTCTGGCGGGCCCGCCAGTCGCTTCGCCGTGAGTTCCTGCTGGTGAGCGCCCAGGGTCGGCTCTCCGCCCTCGCGGGGGTCCTCTCGCTGGGTCGCGTGCGCGACCTCCTGAACCAGATGGGCGCGAGCAGCGCCCAGCTCGGCGCCGGCGGGACGGTCGCGGCGGCGACGGCCGTGGCCGCGGTGGTCGCCGTGCCCGCCCTCACCGCGTCG
>JAODBP010000288.1 GCA_025464025.1 Actinomycetes bacterium
AGTCCCGGCTGGCCAAGACCGACGAGCGGATCGCCTCGTCCCGCGACCAGCTCGCCTGCGACCTCGGCGACGCCGAGGAGTACCTGCGGCTCCAGCGCCAGCTCGCCGACGTCCGGTCGTCGCGCCCGTCGGTGAACCGGAAGGTCGACGAGGCCCTCGGCGCCCTCCGCCCCGGCGACGTGCTGCGGATCCCCGGGCGGCGCAACGCCGGGCCGGCCGTGGTGCTCTCGACCGCACCCCGGCGGGGCGGCATCCAGCTCAAGGTGCTGACCGGGCGGAAGCACCGGCTCACGATGACGGCCGAGGACTTCGAGTCGCTGCCCCAGAAGCTGGGCCGCATCGAGCTGCCCGAGCCGTACATGCCGAACAACTCGACGTTCCAGCGCGAGGTCGCCGAACGGCTGCGCAAGGCCCGCATCGAGCACGGCGACCGCGACGAGCCCGGTGCGCGACCCGACCCCGAGGTCGACGACCTCCAGACCGCCATCGAGGACCACCCGGTGGCGGTCTGCCCCGAGCTGTCGATCCACCGGCGGGCCTGGTACCAGGTCGAGCGCCTGGAGCGGGAGCGGAGCCAGCTCGAGCGCCAGGTCCGAGGCGGCTCGTCGAGCCTGGCCCGCCAGTTCGACAAGGTCCTCCAGCTGCTCGAGTCGTCGGGCTTCCTCGACGGCTGGGCCCTCACGCCGGCGGGGGAGCGCCTGACCCGGATCTACCACGAGGCCGACCTCGTCATCGCGACGTCGCTGGAGGAGGGCCTGTTCGACGGCCTCGACCCGGCGTCGCTGGCCGGGCTGGCCTCGGCGTTCACCTTCGAGCGACGGGGCCCGGGCGACGACCCGGTGCCGTGGTTCCCCTCGAGCGAGGTGCGGACCCGGTGGGCCCAGGTCGAGGCCGTGCACGGCCGGGTGGTCGACGCCGAGGAGCGGGCCGGCCTGCCGATGACCCGCGCCCTCGATCCGGGGTTCGTCGGCCTGGCCCATGGCTGGGCCTCGGGCGACGACCTCGACGACGTGCTGGAGGACGAGGAGCTCTCCGGCGGCGACTTCGTCCGCAACATCAAGCAGCTGATCGACCTGCTGCGCCAGATCGGGGAAGTGGCCCCGGCTCGCGAGACCCGGGCCGCCGCCCGGTCGGCTGCCGAGGCCCTGTTCCGGGGCGTGATCTCGGCATCGAGCGCGGTCGGTGCCCGCCGCGAGGGGGTGCTCGATGGCGATCCGGAAGGGTGAGGCCTGGGGCGAGCCAGGCGCGCTGCCCCGGCACGGGGTGGTCGTCGCCACCGACGAGGAGGCCATGGACGTCGTCACCGCGGCCCGGCGCGCCGGTGAACCGGTGCCGCCGCTCGGGCTCCTCGGTGGCGACCTGTGCCGCACGCTCGGCGGCCGCGGCGACCGCGACCGGCTGCGATCCGACGACGCCATGACGTTCGCCGTCGACCTCGGCGAGGTGCTGCTCGACGGCACCCTGCACCTCTTCGTGGCCCACCTCGTGGCCCGCCCGCCGTTCTGGCTGGGTCGTTCGGTGGTGGCCATGAACGCGGCGTGGCTCGGCAACCTGAACCTCGGCCCGAAGGCCCACCCGGGCGACGGGCTGCTGGACGTCACCGACGGGCAGGTGCCCATGGGGCAGCTCCTCGCCGCTCGGAAGCGGGCCCGGCTCGGCACCCACGTGCCCCACCCCGGGCTGAAGGTGCGGCGGGTCGCCGCCGTGCAGTGCTCGTTGGCCAAGCCGACGATGGTCCGGCTCGACGGGCGCAGGATCGGCGCCTTCCGTGACCTGAGCATCCGGGTCGAGCCTGACGCCCTCACGGTGGTCGTGTGAAGGCCTAGTCGTGAAGAACCGGAGCACCGCCACGACGTAGCGTTCGGGGATGGATGCCGCCACGCTCAAGGCCCGCATGTGCGAGCGCATCGACGCGCTGGCCGACACGCTGCTCGAGGCGTCGCACGACATCCACGCCCACCCCGAGCTGGCCTTCGAGGAGCACCACGCCCACGACCTGCTGACCGAGATCCTCGAGCGCGAGGGCCTCGACGTCACCCGCTCGGCCTACGGGCTCGACACGGCGTTCGACGCCCGGTCGGGGAGCGAGGGCCCGACCGTCGTCGTCTGCGCCGAGTACGACGCCCTGCCGGGCGTGGGCCACGCCTGCGGGCACAACATCATCGCCACCGCCGGCATCGGTGCCGGCCTGGCCGCCGCGGCCCTGGCCGAGGAGGCCGGCGGGCGGGTGCGCATCCTGGGCACGCCGGCCGAGGAGGGCGGGGCCGGCAAGGTCTACATGGCCGACGCCGGCGCCCTCGACGGCGTGGACGCGGCCGTCATGGTCCACCCGGCCGACGCCGACCTGCTGTCGATGGACACCCTCGCCGCCGTCACCTACGAGGTCGAGTGGTTCGGCGAGGCGGCCCACGCCTCGGCGTTCCCGTGGAAGGGCCGCAACGCCCTCGACGCCGCCGTCATCGGGTACACGAACGTGGCCGCCCTCCGGCAGCACATCACGTCCACCGACCGCATCCACGGCATCTTCCGCAAGGGCGGGGAGCGGCCCAACATCGTCCCCGACCACACCGTCATGGAGTGGATGGTGCGCTCGGCCCGGCTCAAGTCGCTCGAGCCGCTGACCGAGCGGGTCGTCGCCGCGTGGGAGGCCGGGGCGCTGGCCACCGGCTGCACCTGTCAGCACAAGGTGCTGCACCACACGTACGCCGACATGGTCGACAACCCGGTGCTGGCCCGGCTCTACGCCGCCAACTCCGAGGCGCTCGGCCGACCCGTCAGCGACCCCCGGAAGACCGAGCCCCGGGTCGTCGGCAGCACCGACATGGGCAACGTCAGCTACATCGTCCCGTCGATCCACCCCATGGTGAAGGTGGCGCCGAAGGGCGTGTCGATCCACTCGCACGAGTTCACCAAGCACGCCGGCTCGGCCGCCGGCGACGAGGCCGTGCTCGTCGGGGCCAAGGCCCTGGCCATGACGATCGCCGACCTGTGGGCCGACCGCGACCTCGTCACCCAGGCGAGGGCCGAGTTCGACGCCGTGGTCACCGCCGGCGCCTGAGCACCACCACGCTCGCCATGAAGGTCAGGCCGGCCACGGCCCCGAGCTGGGCCCACGGCTCGCCCAGCCGCCCGTGGGCGACGTCCCAGAAGTAGTTGGCCAGCACCAGCGAGATGAGCACGTAGCTCGTCCAGGCCGCAGCATGCTGCCCGATGGCCCGACGTCGCTCGTCGAGGTCCTGCCCGCCGAGGACGGCGAACGACTCGAAGCGCCGGCCCACCAGCAGGATCGCGGCGTAGGCCAGCATGATCCCGAGGCTCACGACGCCGCCGCTCCAGTCGCCGCCGATGCCGAAGGCGAGCAGGGCCACCAGCCCCAGGAGCAGCGCGGTGACCGGCACCGACCACGGCTCCAACTGCTCACGTCTCGTCTTCATGGAACACCTCCTCGACGCCGCAGCCGAAGTAGCGGGCCAGCGCCATGGCCAGGGGGAGCGACGGCAGCCACTTCCCGGTCTCGATCGAGTTGACGGTCTGCCGCGAGACGCCGAGCGCCTCACCCAACTCGGCCTGCGAGAGGCGTCGCTCGGTGCGGAGCTGGCGGACGTCGTTGCGCACAGGTCAAGTGTCCTTGACATCGACCCAGGTGTCAAGGGTCCTTGTCATGCCATCCATCCGCGCGGACCGGATCGGTCCTAGCCTTGGAGCTGTGTCCGCCCCGGCGACCTACCACCGCGAGGAGTGGACCGACGAGG
Source organism: Actinomycetes bacterium (assembly GCA_025464025.1). Next base: position 3,753 of record JAODBP010000288.1, read on the forward strand.
AGGCCGACGTCCTGCGCCGGTACGTCACCAACCTCGACGGTCCGGTGTTCGCCCTGGTCAACCTGCCGGAGGTCGTGAAGGGCGCCCTGTTCGCCCGCTACAGCCGCACCCACAAGAGCCTGCGGCGCCTCTTCCTCGACGAGTTCGTGGGCGAGCTCGACATCGAGGGCGACCTCTCGATCGACGCCACCATCGGGCTCGAGCGGGCCGAGCAGCTCTACGACAAGGTCTTCTTCGAGTACGGCGACGACTCGGTGGCCCAGCTCGGGGGCGTGCACCTGGCCTGCGAGCAGTCGTCCAACCTGCTCACCAAGATCCTCGAGTGGGGCCGGCTCATGGCCTACCTCGAGCAGTCGACCCGGTACATCGCCTACGACGCCCGGCTCGGCGGCCGCTACCGGTTCCACCGCGACCCCGAGATCCTTGCCTCACCGCTGGGCACTCGCTACGTGGGCGACATGGACCGGCTCTTCGACACCTACGCCGAGCTGGTGCCCGAGGTCCAGGAGTGGTGCCGCGAGCAGTTCCCCAAGGATCCGGCCGACTCCGACTTCGTCTACCGCCAGTCGATCCGGGCCAAGGCCCTCGACGCCGTGCGGGGGATCCTCCCGGCCGCCTCCCTGTCGAACGTCGGCATCTACGGCACCGGCCAGGCGTACGAGTCGCTCCTCCTGCGCATGCGGGCCCACCCGCTGCCCGAGGCCCGCAGCTACGCCGAGCTCATGCTCGTCGAGCTGCGCAAGGTGATCCCGTCGTTCCTCAAGCGGGTCGACCTGCCCGACCGGGGCGGCGCCTGGTCCGACTACCTCCGCGGCACCCGCGAGGCCACCGAGGACCTCGCGGCCAAGCTGTTCCTCGACGAGGAGCCGCAGTCGGCGCCCGAGGTCAGCCTCGTCGACTGGGACCCCGAGGCCGAGGACAAGGCCCTGGCCGCCATGCTCTACCCCTACACGTCGCTCCCGGAGCGGCAGGTGCTCGACCGGGTGCAGCGCATGTCGGCCGACGAGCGCCTCGCCCTCGTGCACGCCTACGGCGGCGACCGCACCAACCGGCGCCACAAGCCGGGCCGGGCCCTCGAGCGGGTCGACTACCGCTTCGACGTGTGCTCCGACTACGGCGCCTTCCGAGACCTCCAGCGCCATCGGATGATGACGATCGAGTGGCAGCCGCTGTCGCCGAAGCACGGCTACGACGTGCCCGAGCCGGTCCGGGGCGCGGGCATGGCCGATCGCTTCCACGAGGCGATGGCCCGCTCCGCCGGCCTGCACGACGCCCTGGCCGAGCGCTTCCCGGCCTCGGCCGGCTACGCCGTGAGCCTGGCCTACAAGGTCCGCTACGTGATGCAGTTCAACGCCCGCGAGGCGATGCACCTCCTCGAGCTGCGCACCGGCCCCCAGGGCCACCCGGCCTACCGGCGGGTCTGCCAGGAGATGCACCGCCTGATCGACGAGCAGGCCGGCCACCACGCCCTGGCCGCCCTCATGCGCTACGTCGACCACACCGAGCCCGGGCTCGAACGGCTCGAGGCCGAGCGGCGGGCCGAGTCCCGCCGCAGCTCGAGCTCCTCGTGACCTGACCACCGGGCTGGCCCTCGGGTGCCCGGTTCGGGCAGTATGTCCCTTCGGCGGGCGGCCGGAGGTACCGCCGTGCCCGTGCTCCCTGGCAGCAAGCTCCTCGTCGCCGTGCTGGCCCTCGGCCTCGGCGCCTCGGCCGCCTACACCGTCAAGCCGGGTGACACGCTCTCGGGCATCGCCAGCCGCCTCGGGGTGTCCGCCGCCGAGCTGGCCCGGGCCAACGGCATCACCGACCCGGACCGGGTCGTCGCCGGCCGCTCCCTCGCCCTGCCCGGTGGCACGGCGGCATCGGCGGCGGGCCGGACCCACGTCGTCGCCGCCGGCGACAACCTCACCACGATCGCCCGGCGCTACGGCGTGACCGTCACCGCCCTGGCCCGGGCCAACGGGATCGACATCCGCCGGCTCCTGCGTCTCGGCACCCGGCTCGTCGTGCCGGTCCCGACGGCGCCGAACGGCTATCCGACCCGCCTCCTCGCCTCACCCGCCCGGCTCGCCCTCGTGCCGCACTTCCGCTACTGGTCGAAGGCCAACGGCCTTCCGGCCGATCTGGTCATGGCCACCACCTGGCTGGAGTCGGGCTGGCAGAACGGGGCCGTGTCGAGCGTGGGGGCGTTGGGCATCGGGCAGCTCATGCCCGGGACCGTCCGGTTCATCCGCAGCGACCTCATCGGCGTCGACTCCCTGGACCCCCGTGTCCCCGAGCACAACATCCGCATGAGCGCCCGGTACCTCCGCTTCCTCCTGGAGCGGTCGGGTGGCGACGTCCGCATGGCCCTCGCCAGCTACTACCAGGGGCCAGGGTCGGTCAGCGCCGTCGGCGCCCTCCCGGGCACGGTCCGGTACGTCGACGGGGTCCAGGCCCTGCGGCGCCTCTTCGTCGCGTAGTTCCCCCGGGGTTCCGCGAAAATCCCCCGGGTGCCCTGACCTGCGACGACGCGCGAACTCCCTGGTCACGGTGTCGCCACCTCGAAGTCACCTGCTTGACACCTGGTCTTCTCGCATGGGATGAAGAGCGCTGCCTCGTCGTCGTCTGGCGGGCGGAGGTACGGGACGGTGGCCCGGCGAGCTCAGTAGCAAACGTCGGTCCGCCGACGGCCCCAACAGCTCGCCGGGCTCACCTCTCCGCTCGCGGGGTGAGTGGAACCCCCCTCGGGAATCGCTAGAGTCCCGCCGCGGTTGCTCCAGCACCCCCCAGGACGCCCAAGGACTTGTGATGGCCGACGACGTAGAAGAGTTCGAAGAAGAGACCGACGAGGAGACCGAAGAGGACCTCGACGAGGAAGAGATCGACGAGGACCTCGAGGACGACGAGGAGGTCTTCGCCGACGACGACATCGTCGCCGACGACGTGGACGTCGACGAGGAGGAGGAGACCGAGGTCCCGGTCGGGACGGTCACCGATGACACGGACGACGACGACGAGGAGGAAGAGGACCCCGACGACGTCGAGGCCGACCTCGACGCCATCCTCAAGGACCGGATCGCCGTCGTCGACGAGGACGAGGACGAGGAGGAGGAAGAGGTCGTCGACCTCAAGGACGAGGGCGAGGGCGGCAAGGTCCGTCCCCGTGCGCCCGGCGAGTTCGTCTGCCAGTCCTGCTTCCTCGTCAAGCACCCGAGCCAGCTGGCCGACGCCAAGGGCCAGCTCTGCCGGGACTGCGTGTGAACCGAGGACGACAGGGGTGAGCGACAAGCGGGCCCGGGACCTGGCCCTCGAGGCGCTCGTCTACGTGCCCGTGGGGCTGGCCGTCTCGGCCAAGGAGCTCCTGCCCGAGCTGGCCCGACGGGGCCGGGAGAAGGTCACCGGCCAGGTGACCCAGGCCCGCTTCGTCGGCCGGTTCGCCGTGCAGCAGGGTCAGGTCCAGGCCGGCAAGGCCTTCACCCGGGCGCGGGAGGAGGCCCAGGGCCGCGTGGCCGACCTCGGGTCCACCCCGGCGCCGCCGGTGGCCGAGCCGGTCGCCCCGCAACCCCGGGCTGCCACCAGTGGCCCGGCCGGGGCCGGCCTCGCCATCCCCGGCTACGACTCGCTCTCGGCGTCGCAGGTGCTGCCCCGCCTGGTCGGGCTGGCCCCCGACGAGCTCGAGGCCGTCCGGGCCTACGAAGCCGAGCACCGCGGCCGCAAGACCATCCTCGGCCGGATCGCCCAGCTCCAGTGATCGAGGCGGCCCGCCCGGCCACGGAGGCCGACGTGCCCCGACTCGCCGAGCTGGCCGCCGAGGCCGTCGCCGAGCAGGCGGGGGAGCGGGGCGGGGCGGTCTGGGCCCAGCGCGAGGCCCGAGCGGTACCGGCCGAGGCGTCGTTGCGCGAGGATCTGGCCGATGGCTCGCGCCTCGTCCTCGCCGGCACGATCGACGACGTCGTCATCGGCTACGCCGTCGTCCGCACCGAACCGCTGCGCGACGGCACCCTGCTCGGCGTCCTCACCGACGTCTACGTCGAGCCCGAGGCCCGGGCGGTGGGGGTGGGGGAGGTGCTCGTCGACGAGGTGCTGCGGTGGTGCACCGAGCGCGGCTGCATCGGGGTCGACGGCCTGGCCCTGCCCGGCAACCGGTCGACGAAGAACTTCTTCGAGACGTTCGGCTTCACCGCTCGTGCCATCGTCGTCCACCGCCGCCTCTGAGCGGGGGCGCTGAGTGGACGGCCCCCAGGTCTGCGTCGGCGCGGTGGCGGTCGACGACGGCCGCCTGCTCCTCGTCCGGCGGGGCCGCGGCCCGGCGCAGGGGGAGTGGTCGGTGCCGGGCGGGCGGGTCGAGGCCGGGGAGACGGTCGGTGAGGCCGTCGTCCGCGAGCTGGCCGAGGAGACCGGCCTGGAGGCGCTGTGCGGCCCGTTCCTCGGCTGGGTCGAGCGCATCGACGACGACCACCACTTCGTGATCCTCGACTTCGCCGTCGAGGTGATGGACGCCGGTGACCCCGTCGCCGGCGACGACGCCGCCGAGGTGGCGTGGGTGCCGCTCGAGCAGGTCGCCGAGATGACGAACCTCGTCGAGGGCCTGGCCGAGTTCCTCCACGAGCACGGCGTGCTCGACGTGATCGTGTAGATCACCCCTCCGGGATCAACGACCCTTCCAGACCGGCGGGCGCTTCTCGACGAACGCCAGCGGGCCTTCCTTGAAGTCGTCGGTGGCGAGCACGGCCCGGTAGGCGGCGTTGCTGATCCGCCACGCCTCGTCGTCCTCGGCCAGCGCCCCCTGGAGGACGACGTCACGGCTGAGCCGCACGGCGATGGGGGCGTTGGCCGTGATCCGACCGGCGAGGGCCAGGGCGGCCTCCACCACGGTCCCCGGCTCGACCAGCTCGTTCACCAGGCCGTGGACGTAGGCCTGCTCGGCGGAGATGGGCTCGCCGGTGAGGGCCATCGCCATGGCCACGTTCGGCGGCAGCTTCCGGGCCAGCCGGAACAGGCCGCCGGCGGCCGCGACCAGCGAGCGCTTGACCTCGGGGATCCCGAACGAGGCCCGGGTGGAGGCGACCACCAGGTCGCAGGCGGCGACGATCTCGCACCCGCCGGCCAGCGCCGGACCGTCGACCGCGGCGATGATCGGCTTGGTCCGCTCCCGCCGGCAGATGCCGGCGAACCCGCTACGGCGCGTGATGATCCCGTCGGACCGGCCCTCGCTGACCGCCTTGAGGTCGGCGCCGGCGCAGAACACCGGTCCTCGGGCAGCCAGGATGCCGACCCAGACCTCGTCGTCGGCCTCCAGGCGGTCGACCGCGGCCTCGAGGGCGCTGGCCAGGGCCGGGTCGACGGCGTTGCGAGCGGCCGGGCGATCGAGGGTGATGATGGCCACGCGCCCCCGGACCTCGTAGGTGACCATGGCGGGACGGTACCCGGGTCGGTGACACGGGTCACCCGCGATCGCTAGCCTTCCACACGGTGAGTGACGACAGCCATCGGCTCCAGTGCCCCTTCTGCGAGGGCTACGAGGTCGATCGCCTCTACTTGGCCAGCCTCAACCTCGACGCCTGCGCCTGTGCCTCGTGCGGCGCCCGGTGGGACGAGAAGGTCGGCACCGGCGAGTTCGTCGGTCGCGGCAGCAGCGCCACCGTCCTGAGCCCCCGCCTCCCCTGAGGTACCCGGTCTTCGACCTCGACGGCACGCTCGTCGACTCCGACGAGGCCCTGGCCGCGCCGCTCCTGGCGCTCGGCGTCCGCCGGGAGGACATCGCGTTCGGGCCGCTGCTGGCCGACCAGTGCGCGTCGGTCGGCGTCACCGTCGAGGACTACCTCGCGCGCTACGACCCAACCCTGGCCCGGCCCTTCGCCGGCGTCGACCAGCTCCTGGCCGGAATCGAGCGGTGGTCGGTGTGCTCGCACAAGGCCCGTGTCTCGGGCCACGCCGAGCTGGAGCGACTCCGGTGGTCGCCGGAGCTGGCGCTCTTCGCCGAGGACTTCGGCGGCGCGTCGAAGGACCTGGCGCCGGTGCTCGACGCCCTCCACCTTCAGGGGTCTGACGTGGTGTTCGTCGGCGACACCGCCCACGACCGAGCCTGCGCCCAGGCGGTCGGCGCCACCTTCGTGCTCGCCGGATGGAACCCGCGGGCCATCCCGCGGCCGGGCGACCTCGTGGTCGCTCGCCCGCAGGACGTGCTCGACGTGCTGGTCGGCTAGGCCTCGTCCGAGGCAGGCGCCTCGGTGGCCGGGGCCGGCTCGGCCTCGGGCGCGGCCGCGACCACGATCGGCTCCGGCGCGACCTCGGCCTCGGGAGCCGGCGCCTCGACGACGGGTGCCTCGGGCGCGACCTCGGCCTCGGCTGCGGGCGCCTCCGGGGCGACCTCGACCGCCGGTGCGGCCTCCGGGACGGCGTCGGTGAGCGGCGCGTCGGCGGACAGGACGTCGCCGGCCGGCTCGTCGCTGCGCATCTCCACGGCGGTCGGCTCGGTGGGCGGTGCCTCGATGGCCGGGACCGGCTCGGCCTCGGGCGTGGCGTGGGTGATCGGGGCGTCGGCCGACAGGACGTCGCCGGCCGGCTCGTCGCTCCGCATCTCGACCGGCGCCGTCTCGACCGGCGCGGCCTCGACGACCGTGGCGGCCGGGTCCTCGTCGGGCGATGCCGTGGTCGCCGTCGGGCGGGGCGGCGGCGGGATCCGCCGGGCGCCACCGGGAAGCGGCGGCAACGGCGGGTGCGACACCTTCTGCGGCGCGGGCTTGGCCTTCGGGGCGCGGGGTCCGCGCTTCGACGCCGGCGGCGGCGGGGGCTCGATGCCGAACAGCTTTGCCGCCGACGGCACGCGACCGGCGTGCTTGCGGGCCATGGCCAGCAGCTCGTCGCCCGGCTCGGCCGGTGCACCGTCGGGGACGACGTTGCGGCGGACGGGCGAGTAGGCCACGGCGTCGAGCAGGGTGCCCCAGCGATCGGGGGCGATCTCCGCGGTCATGGCCCCGCCGGCGGCCTCGGCCAGGCGGGTCGTCAGCTCGGGCGGCAGCGTCTCACCCGGCTGGGGCGGGCGGGACGACAGGCGCAGGGCCCGGACGACCCGACCGCCCTCGAGCGAGGTCGTGAGGTCCTGCAGCCACTCGGTCTGCTCGGCCGCGGTGCGGCGATCGAGCACCTCGCGGAGGCCGGTGGCCAGCTCGCGGGTCGACTCGTCGCGGGCGACGTCGTCGGCGCTGCTGACGACGGCCCGGAGGTCGCGCAGGGCGATCTCCTCGACGTCGGCTGCCGCCGCTTCGGCCCGGTCGAGCCAGTCGGCGACGCGGACGCGGCCGACGAGCTCCTCGGCGAGGGAGAGGACCGTGGCCGACGGCATCTCCGGCAGGCCCTCGGCCTTGGCCTTGGCGTTCTGCTCCTCGAGCGCGGTGCGCACCGACGGCATGCCGCCGCGGAAGAGCTGCTCGGCGATGGGCTGCTGCTCGGGCGACAGCCCGGCGACGAGGGCGTCGCGGTGGACCCGGCCGGCCCGAAGCTTCTTCGGCTTGGGCTTCGGCGGCGGCGGGGCCGGACGCTCACGACGGGGACGCTCGGCGCGGGGCCCGTCGGGGCGCGGCGTGCGCGGGCCACTCGGACCACCGGGACCGCTCGGGCGGTCGTCGCGACGCGGGCGGGGGCCACGGTCGGTGCGCTCGGGGCGATCGCCCCGCTCCCGGCGGGGGCCGCCACGACCCTCGCCGCCCCGGTCGCCCTTGCCCACGAGGGTCGAGGTCACCGGGGTGAACTCGCGCTCGGACGGCAGGATCTCGAGCCGCTCGGGCTCGACGCGTGCTCCCTTGGGCGGGAGCACCGACAGCACGGTGATGCCGTCGACGTTGAAATCGGCCTCGGCTCGCAGGACGTCGCCGACCTTCGAGCCACCGGGCAGCAGGGAGCCCTCGAGCTCGCCACGCGGCTCACGGGCTCCGGCGGCGCGCCAGGTCCAGGTCCCGTCGGGGCGCTCGCTGGTCAGTTCGAGCTCGATCCGCCTCGGCATAGGGGTACCAACCTATCCGCGACGGAGCGGGGGGCCGAAGCCACTCAGGTGGACAGCTCGAGTCCGCGCAGCAGGTCGGGGATGCGATCGAGGAAGGCGAGCTTGTCGAAGCAGGCATCGGCGCCGCCGGCGAGGCCCTGGTCGAACACCTCACGCGACGCGTGGGCGCTCACGACGAAGAGTGCGGCCGAGGGGAGGAGACGGCGCAACCGGGGGAGCGTGGCCAAGCCGTCGAGGCCGGGCATCAGGAGGTCGAGCACGACGACCTCGGGCACGACCTCGGTCGCCTGGAGGAGGCAGCGGTCGCCGTCGGCGGCCTCGTGCACGTCGGCACCGAGCCGCTCGAAGGCGGTTCGGAAGAGGAGCCGGATCGACGGCTCGTCGTCACACACCAGCACACGCATGCCAGGCCCACGGTACGCGTTCGGGATTGTCGCGATCCATCCCCCAGAAGGGCCATTTCGGACAGCGAGGCCGGGCACCATGGGGCGATGGAGACCACGGTCCTCGACATCACCACCGGCCAGCGCCACCTCACCGACCTCACCGGCGAGGTCACCCGCTTCTGCGCCGGACGGGGCGACGGCCTGCTCAACGTGTTCGCCCCCCACGCCACGGCCGGGCTCGCCCTGCTCGAGCTGGGATCCGGCTCCGACGACGACCTGGACGACCTCCTCGACCGCCTGCTCCCGAGAGACGATCGCTACCGCCATCGCCATGGCGCACCGGGCCACGGCGCCGACCACCTCCTCCCGGTGCTCGTCGCCCCGTCGCTCACCGTGCCCGTCATCGAGGACGCGCCCGCCCTCGGCACCTGGCAGTCGCTCGTCCTCGTCGACCTCAACGCCGACAACCCGCGCCGGCACGTCCGGCTCAGCTTCCTCCCGGGGTAGCGCCCTTCCGTCACGGTGACGCAACTCACGGCCCACCTGCCGTCGGCGCCAGCTGGTCGCTCGGTGGGAGGATCCGTCGCTTCCCGTCGCCGGGTTCGAGGCGCCAGCCCTGGGTCTTGAGGAGGTGGTGGTGATGGCACATCCGATCGGCGGCCCAGACCCGGGTGGTGTGGGTGTCGGCCCAGTCCTCCCGGTGGTCACGCTCCAAGCGCACCGTGTTGTGGCAGCCCTTCACCACGCACTCCGGATCCCGCCACTCGAGCGCCGTCTTCTGGTGCTCGGTGAACTGCCGGCCCAGATGCGCGACCGTGCACACGTCCTTGCCCTTGGTCACCAGCAGCGTGAGGAACGACTCGTTCATCAGCTTGAGCGCCTCGGACACCGGGATCGGCCCGAACCCAGCGATCTCGCACACCTCGCCAGGCGCGGTCGAACCACGCCGCGCGGCGGACAGGTCGACCCGCACCAACGTCTTGACGTTCGGCTTCGTCGAGCCACCCATCTTGGACATGGCCAGCAGCGCATCGAAGGCATGGGCCTCGACGCTCTCGCGCCGCCCCTCCTCACGGGCCCGCTCGAACTCACCGTCGATCAACGGCTGCAACCGCGACCAGAACACGGCGATGTCCGCCGCCGTGCCCCGGGCGTACAACTCGTGCGCGCCGTCGGGCGCCGTCGACCGTCGCAGCGAGCGGCTGCGCCGTAGCCGATCCTCCCGCGCCTGCTCGTCCTCGGCCGAGCGCGCTGCGGCCTTCACACGGTCGGCCCGGTTCCGCAGCTCGGCCAACGACTCCGCCGGCGCCGCAGCCAACAGCTGGTGCTCGGCGTCCGGATCCGCGGTCGCGGCCTCGGCCACCGCGGAGGCCTGCTGCGCCGACAGCTTCCCGCTGCGCACGGCGCGGTCGGTCTCGGGCAACGCCTCCAACCGGCGCGCCGTGTCGAGCGCATCCTTCGCCGCGCCCACCGTGGTGCCGCTCTTGCGGGCCAGCCAGTGCTCGGGGGACCGGTCGCCGTCGACACGCCACTGGTTGGTCTCCGCCGCACGGGCGGCGACCTTGGCCCTGCCGGCCGCGGCCAACCGCTCGACGGTCGAGAACCACTCCAGCAACGTGACGGCCTGCGGCCCCGACAGCACCGACACGTCGAGTCGGCCCAGCCACACGCGCAACTGGTTCACCACCAGCTCCCGTGCCCGCTGCCCGTGTCGGCCGAACATGCGTTCGATCCTACCCAGTCACCCCAGGGGTCGCAACCGAAATGTCCGAATCCTTGGAACAGCGATCAGATCGCTCGAGCACGCCCTCGGCAACCCCGGCGGACGATCGCCACGACGAGCCAGATGGACCAGGGCACCGACATCGCGGCCACCGGTGCACCCATCCGCGGTGGTCGAGCCGGACGAAGCGGAGGATGCCCGGCGAGACCATCATTCCGCCGCGGCGGTCACCCTCGGTAGGTTCTGTCTCTGTGACGAAACAAGCGGGGGAACAGCGGTGCCGGTGGTGCGGTCGGGCCTTCGAGGTGAAGGCCGGGCCGGGCCGGCCGGCGCAGTACTGCCGGCGCTCGTGCCGCCAGCGGGAGTACGAGGCGAACCTGCGGTCCAAGGAGCTCGGGCTCGGCGAGACCGAGCTGGTGATGGCCCGGTCCGAGCTCGACCGGCTGCGTGACGCGCTGTACGTGCTCGAGGCGGCGGTCGAGGACGTCGACCACGACCTGGAGGAGAGCGGCAACGACCCCCAGGAGGTGCGGCGATCCCTGGACTGGCTCCTCGCCGCCGCTCGGCCTCTCCTGGAACTCCGCCCATAATCTCCGTTACGTAAAGTTAGCCAGGCGCCGAAGGACGGGGGGTTCGCCAACCCGTGCGATGCGCCGCTCGTCGTCCGGACGCTCTCTCGGCAGCGGATCCCCGATCGGGACCTTGCCTCCCGAGATCGGTCTGCCCCGCCTGAAGCCCGACGGAGCGAAGCATCAGGGACACGTTCCGTGGGAACATCGACACCCTGAGCCGGCTGAAGATCCGCATCATCGTCGACCGTGGGCTGTCCCTCGATCTGGACGGCGCGCTCACGGCCGTCAACGCACGCCGGTTCGAGCGGGTCATCGTGGACGCCTTCGCCGGTGACGCGCCGCCGCCGTTCCTCGCCGTCGACCTCGTGCGCCTCGACCTGGTGGACGAGGAGGGGCTGGCGGTGCTGGTCCGGGCCTCCGAGCTGGCCCACGCCGCCGGGACCGGCTTCGTGCTCCGGGAGCCCCGCCGCCACGTCGAGCGGCTCCTGCGGATCGCCGGCCTCGGCGACCTCGTGCGCAGCGACCCGTCCCTGCGCCCACTGCAACCCCAGCGTCGTCCACAGGCCCGGGTCGCCACCTGGCGGTAGCGCACGTCACGTTTCCCCGGCTCGATCGGGGGCACCGTGTGGGGATGCTCAGCCGGATCGCCAAGGCGGTCGACCGGCGGATCGGACCGTTCCTCCGATCTCTCGGTGACCGGGTCGAGTGCCCGCTCTGCGGCTGGTCGGGGCACCGCTTCGAGCCCGAGGGCCTCGCCTACGCCCGGAACCGCCGCTGCCGCCGCTGCGGTGCCGTGGAGCGCCACCGGATGCTGTGGCTCCACCTGCGGGACCGCACCGACCTCCTGCGCCGACCGACCCGGGTGCTCGACGTGGCGCCGATGGCGTCGGTGGCCCGGGCCATGGACGCCGACCGGGCCCTGACCCGGGTCGGCACCGACCTCTCCCCCGACCGCGACCCCCACGTCGTGGCCGACCTCACCGCCGTCGGCCTCCGCGGCGACGCCTTCGACCTCGCCGTCTGCTTCCACGTGCTCGAGCACATCCCGGACGACGCCGCGGCCATGCGCGAGCTCCACCGCACCCTCCGCCCGGGCGGCACCCTGCTGGTGCAGGTGCCCCTCGCCGAGGGCACGGCCACCGAGGAGGACCCCGCCGCCCCACCCGAGGAGCGGCGCCGCCGCTTCCACCAGGACGACCACGTGCGGCTGTACGGCCTCGACGTCGTCGACCGCCTCGGCGCCGCCGGCTTCGAGGTCGAGCCGACCCGCCCGGTGGAGTGGCTCGCCCCCGAGACCTACGAGCGCCACGCCCTGGCCGGCGACGACCAGGTCATCCTCGTGTGCCGGAAGCCCTCGCCCTGAGCTCGAAGCGGTACCGTCTCGGCGTGGCCGTCTACGAGTACCGCTGCAGCACCTGCGACGACACGTTCGAGCAGCGCCGCCCCATGGCCGAGGCCGACACCAGCGTGACCTGCCCGGCCGGGCACACCGAGGTCCGCCGCCTGCTCTCGGTCTTCGCCTCCACCGGCAAGGCGACGATGGGTGCGCCGGCGGCGATGCCCGCCGCGCCCATGGGTGGCTGTGGCGGCGGGTGCGCCTGCCACTGACGGTGAGAATTTTCCCACCGTTTGCTCAAGACGCGCACGCTCCGCACCGAATGTCCTCCTGATCCGGCACCGCCACTCGGCCCGCCGGCACTGGGAGGCCAACGGTGGAAGCACGGACCCGGATCTCGACGCGCGCCAGCGCCGGCCTGTTGGCGCTGGCGCTGCTCCTGGCGGCGGCGCTCGTGCTCCCTGCCGGCGACGCCCGGGCGACGACGGGCGCGCCGACCCTGTTCGTCTCCCTGAAGGCCGACCGCTCCGGCGCCCAGCCGCTCGCCGGCGCCGCCGTGCCGGCACCGGTGTACGTGTTCGTCGCCCGCTCGACGTCGGCCACCGATGCCGGCGGCATCGACCGGGTCGACTTCAAGATCGACGGGATCGGCGTCCGGGTGGAGGAGCTCGTGCCCTTCGACCTCGCCGCCACGGCCACCAGCTTCACCGCCGGCTCCCACCGGGTCGACGCCAAGGTGCGACTGATCAGCGGCGCGACCTCGACGGTCACCGCCACCTTCACCGCCGGTGCCCCGGCCACGACCACCACGTCGACCAGCACCACGACCACCAGCACCACGTCGACGACGGCCAAGCCGGTCGTCACCACCACTACGACCAGCACCACGAGCACCACGGTGCCCCCCGCACCCACGGTGACGAGCCGGCTCCCCCGCTTCGGCGCCGACTCGTTCTGGTACCGGCCCCTGCCGTCGACCGTGCCGCTGCACCCGGCGTCGGCCGCCCTCGTTGCCGACTTCGACCGCCAGTGGAAGCAGTACTACGCCAACGTCGGCATCAACACCACCAGCTACACGCCGCCGGTCTTCGTGGCCTCCGCAACCACGCCCCTGCGCGTCGTGCGGGTGTGGGACTGCCAGGGCAAGGGCTTCCTCGACGCGGCCCTGACCACGCAGCTCCTGGCCGTGCCGATCCCCGACGGCGCGGCCCCCTCCCCCGGCTCGGACGCCGAGCTGGTGATCTCCCAGCCGTCGACCGACTCGCTCTGGGAGCTGTGGCGGGCCCGCCGGACGGCCACTGGCGGCTGGGAGGCGTGCTGGGGCGGCAAGCTCGGCGGCGTCTCCACCGGCAGCGGCCTGTTCCCCTGGCCGTTCGGCACGACCGCCACCGGCATCTCGCTGGCCGGCGGCCTCATCAGCCCCGAGGAGCTGACCGCAGGGCGGATCGATCACGCCCTGGCCATCAGCCTGGTCGACCTCAAGGCCAAGGTCTTCTCCTGGCCGGCCAACCGGACCGACGGCTCGAGCACGGCAACCAACGCCATCGCCGAGGGCCAGCGCTTCCGCCTGGATCCCACCGTGAACGTCGACGCCCTACCGATCACCCGCACGGCGAAGATCGTGGCCAAGGCCCTCCAGACCTACGGCATGGTCGTGCGCGACAAGTCCGGGTCGGTGACCTTCTACGCCGAGAACACCGCGGCCGAAGGTCGGACCGACCTCTACCCCGCCCTGTTCGGCACGCCGACCTACAAGGTGCTCGCCGGCATCCCGTGGACGCGGCTCCAGGCCCTGCCCACCGACTACGGGAAGGTCGGCTAGGCCTCGTCGAACAGGTCGGGGAGCTCGACGCCCCCGGCCTGGGGCGTGCCGTTGCCGGCCACCGCCGCGAGGTGGCCGACGGCGACGACGAGCGCGGCGTCGTACGCGCCCTCGACGAGCGAGGCGCGCATCATCTCGATGGCCTCGGCACAGGCCGCGTCGGACACCCGCGCCTGGGCCCAGTCGGCGGTGAGGATCTCGACCTTGCGCTCGGCCGTGCCCACGGCGATGAGCACGGCCGGCCGCTGGCCCTCCGACTCGGCGCCGGCGAAGAGCCGCTCGGCCAGCTCACGGGTGCCGCCCGGCGCCGGCCCGAGGTAGACGCAGAACTGGAGGCCGGTGGTCGCCTCGGCGGCGTGCACCGCGTCGCGCACCCGGCGATGCCGCTTACCAGCCACCGCTCGCTCCCCCGCCGCTCGAACCGCCGCCGCCCCCGCCACCGAAGCCACCACCGCCACCACCGCCACCGAAGCCACCACCACCGCCGAAGCCGCCACCGAAGCCTCCGCCGAACCCACCACCGAAGCCGCCGCCCCACATGGTCGGGCCGCCCATCCCCCACCGGTTGTACCGGCGGCGCCCGCCGATGCCGCCGACCAGCGAGATGATGGCGAAGAGCCCGAACACGAGGGGGAACCAGGACAGGTCGTTCGACGGGCTGGGGTCACGGATCGGCGCCGCCGTCACCGGCGGGGCGGCCACGCTCGCGTCGCCCAGGGCCCGTCGGATCTCGTCGGTGCCGACCTCGATGGCACCGCCGTAGTCGCCCTCCCGAAGCCGGGGCGTGATCTGGTCGGCGATGATCCGGCCGCTCTCGGTGTCGGTGAGGTCGCCCTCGAGACCGCTGCCGACCTCGATGCGGAGCTTGCGGTCGTCGACGGCGATCACGAGGAGGACGCCGTTGTCCTTGTCCTTGTCGCCGAGCTTCCACTTGTCGTTGAACAGGTCGAACGCGTAGTCCTCGATGGACTGGTCGTCGGTGGTCTTGACCACGGCGACGCCGATCTGGTTGCCCGACGCCTGCTGGTAGGCCAGCAGGTCGGCATCGAGCCGCTGCTCGACGACGGCAGGCACGACCTCGGCGGCGTCCACGACCGGCGCGGTGAACTCCGGGTAGGTCGGTGCCGCGGCGGCCACGGGCACGGCCACGGCCAGGAGCAGCAGGACGAGGAGGCCGAGCCGCTTCATCCGCCGGTGGTCGTCGTCGACGACCCGAAGTCGACCTGCGGAGCGTTGCGATCGGACGGGTCCGACACGGCGAACAGCGGCCGCTTGTCGAAGCCGAACGTGCCGGCCAGGATCGACCGCGGGAACCGGCGGATCGACTTGTTGTAGTCGTTGACCTTCTCGTTGTAGACCCGTCGGGCCTGCGACACCCGGTTCTCGGTGCCCTCGAGCTGGGTCATGACGTCCTGGAGCGTCTGGTTGCTCTGGAGCTGCGGGTAGTTCTCGACGATCACCAGCAGCCGGCCGAGGGCGCTCTCGACCTGCTGGCCGGCGGCGACCTTCTCGTCCGTGCTCCCGGCGCTGCCGTAGTTCTGCCGCGCCTTGGCCAGCTCGCCGAAGATCTGCTGCTCCTGGTTGAGCGCGGCCTTGGCCGTGGCCACGATGTTCGGGATCAGGTCGACCCGGCGTTGGAGCTGGACGTCGAGGTCGGCGAAGGCCTGGTCGGCGTCGCTGTCCTTGTTGACCATGCCGTTGTACGACGCGATCAGCGGGAAGACGATCAGCAGGAGCACTGCGCCGACGGCGATGACGGGAACGAGCCAGCGGGGCCGCGAGTTCATGGCACAGGTCTAGCGGGTTCCCAGCTCGACCCCGTGGCACGGATCGGACGGTGCGCGAGTTCGGCGCGAGACTCCGAGGCATGATCCCGCTGGTCGAGCAGCTGGCCGCCACCTGGGCGTCGATCGACGAGCTGTGCGCCTCCTTCACCGAGGACGACTGGAAGCAGCCGACCGGGTGCCCGGGTTGGACGGTCCAGGACCAGGTGTCGCACCTCGTCGACTACGAAGCCGTCGCCCTGGGCCGGCCCCGCCCCGACCACCGGGTCGGCGACCTCACGCACACGAAGAACGAGATGGGCGCGGCCAACGAGGTCGGCGTCGACGCCCGCCGCGCCCTCACCGGCGCCGAGGTGCTGGCCGAGCTGCGCGAGGTCGTCGCGGCGCGCATGGAACGGCTCGCCCGCCTCGACGAGTCCCGGCTGGACGACGAGGCGCCGACCGTGATGGGCCCGTCCACCGTGCGCGACGCCCTCACCCTCCGGCTCATGGACACCTGGAGCCACGAGCAGGACGTCCGCCGCGCGCTGGGCCGTCCCGGTCACGACCGCGGCCCCGCCGTCGCCACGGTCGTCGGGTGGTGGGCGCAGTTCCTGCCGATGCTCGTGGCCAAGCGGGCGGCGGCGCCGGACGGCACCGTCGCGGTGTTCGCCATCGGCGACCTCGCACCCGTTTCCGTCACGGTGACGGAAGGGCGGGCGGCCGCCGGAGGTGACGTTCCCGACGGCCCGACGGTCGCACTCCGCATGGACGCCCCGACCTTCGCCGCCCTCGTCGGCGCCCGGACCGATGCGCCCCGTCCCGAGATCACGGGCGACGCGGCCCTCGGCGAGCGCATCGTCGACAACCTCGGGATCCTCCCGTGAGCGAGGAGTGGATCGGCCGCGACGCCGCGGTGGTGTGGCACGGCTTCACCCAGATGTCGGCCTATGCCGAGAGCTCGCCCGTCATCGTCGAGTCGGGCGAGGGCCGCGAGGTCATCGACGTCGACGGCAACCGCTACCTCGACGCCATCTCGTCGCTGTGGGTCACGACGCTCGGCCACCGGGTGCCCGAGCTCGACCAGGCGGTCCGCGACCAGCTCGACCGCATCGCCCACTCGACGATGCTCGGCAACGGCAACAAGGCGGTCATCGAGCTGTCGGAGGCCCTGGCCGGCGTCGTGCCGGTCGACGGTCCGCACTTCCTCTACGCCTCCGACGGCGCCACCGCGGTCGAGCAGGCGCTGAAGGTCGCCTTCCAGCACTGGGCCAACCAGGGCGTGGAGGGCCGCACCGCGTTCCTCGCCCTGTCCGACGCCTACCACGGCGACACCGTCGGCGCCCTCTCCGTCGGCGACGGCGGGTTCGGCACCGAGCTGTTCGACCCGCTCCGGTTCCCCGTGCTCCGGGCGCCGTCGATCACCGCCGCCGTCGACATGGTCCTCCGGATCGGCGACCGCCTGGCCGCCGTCATCATCGAGCCCCTGGTGCAGGGCGCCGCCGGCATGCTGCTCCACGACCCCGACGCCCTCCGCGACCTCGGCGCCGCCTGCCGGGAGGCGGGCACGCTCCTGATCTGCGACGAGGTGGCCACCGGCTTCGGTCGCACCGGCACGCTGTTCGCGTCCGAGCAGTGCGGGCTCCGCCCCGACCTGCTGGTCCTGGGCAAGGGCCTCACCGGCGGCTACCTGCCGATGTCGGCCACCGTCGCCAGCGACGCGGTCTTCGCCAGCTTCCTCGGGCCCGACCTGTCGGAGAGGACCCTCTACCACGGGCACTCCTATGGCGGGAACGCCCTCGCCGCTGCCGTCGCGCTCCGCCACCTCCGCCTCGTCGAGGAGTGGGACGTGCTGGCCAACGTCCGGGCCCGCTCGGCCCAGCTCCGTGGCCTGCTCGACGAGCGGCTCGGCGGTCACCCGGCGGTGAAGGAGATCCGGCTCCACGGCCTGATGGGCGGCGTCGAGCTGGCGCCGCCGGCCGAGGGCCTGCGCTGGGGCCGGCGAGTGTCGGCCGCGGCCACCCGGCGCGGCGTCCTGCTCCGACCCCTGGGCGATGTCGTCGTCCTCATGCCGATGCTCACCACCACGGCCGAGGAGGTCGAGCGCATCGTCGCCGCCCTCGGCGCCGCGGTCGACGAGGTGTGCTCGTGACGCGCGACTGGCTGGAGTGGGCCGACGACGAGCTCGACGGCATCCGGTCGGCCGGCCAGTGGCGCCAGCCACGGGAGTTCGACGCCGCCGGCCCCGACGGCACGATCGACGGCCGACCCGTCGTCTCCTTCGCCTCCAACGACTACCTCGGCCTCTCCCAGCACCCGGGCGTCGTCGCCGCCGCCCACGCCGCCCTCGACCGTTGGGGCGCCGGGTCGGGGGCGGCCCGGCTCATCGTCGGCTCCCGCCCGGTGCACCACGACCTCGAAGCGGCGCTGGCCGACTGGAAGTCGGCCGAGGCCGCCGTCCTCTTCCCGACCGGGTTCGCCGCCAACCTGGGCGTGCTGTCGACGTTCGGCACGGGCGCCGTCATCTTGTCCGACGAGCTCAACCACGCCTCGATCATCGACGGCTGCCGGCTGGCCCGGGCCGAGACCAAGGTCTTCCGCCACGCCGACCCGGCCCACGTCGACGAGCTCCTGGCCGGGCACGGCGGGCCGGCGATCGTCGTCACCGACACGGTGTTCTCGATGGACGGCGACGTGGCACCGGTCGAGAAGCTGGCCGAGGTGTGCGCCGACCGCGGCGCCCTCCTCGTCCTCGACGAGGCCCACGCCGTGCTCGCCCCCGACCTCGCCCTCGACGGCGCCGTCGTCCGGGTTGGCACCCTGTCGAAGACGCTCGGCTCGCTCGGCGGGTTCGCCGCCGGCCCCCGCTCGCTCGTCGACCTGCTCGTGAACCGGGCCCGGAGCTACATCTTCACCACGGCCTCGACGCCGGCCGACATGGCGGCAGCGACAGCGGCCCTGGCCATCGTGCGGAGCTCCGAGGGCGATGCCCTGCGGGCCCGGCTCCGGCGGTCGATCGACCGGCTGCAGCCAGGCCACCCCTCACCGATCATCCCGGTGGTGATCGGCGACGAGGCCGCCACCGTCGCCGCCGCGGCGGCCCTGTTCGAGCGGGGCGTGCTGGTGCCGGCCATCCGGCCGCCGACGGTGGCCCCGGGCACCTCCCGGCTCCGCGTGGCGCTCTCCGCCGCCCACACCGACGAGCAGATCGGCGCCCTCATCGCCGGGCTCGACGCCTGCGTGCCGTCGTGGCGTGGCTGACCGGCCCGAGCGGCTCCTGGTCGTCGCCGGCACCGGCACCGAGGTCGGCAAGACCTGGGTCGGGGCCCGGCTGGCCACCGCCGCCCGCGCTGCCGGCCTGACCGTCGCGGCCCGGAAGCCGGCCCAGTCGTTCGAGCCGGGCACCGGACCGACCGACGCCGAGGTCCTGGCCGCCGCCACCGGCGAGGACCCGACCGTGGTCTGCCCGGCCCACCGCAGCTACGAGGTGGCGGTGGCGCCGTTCATGGCCGCCGAGCGGCTCGGTCGGCCCCCGTTCACACTGGCCGACCTGGTCGGCGAGCTGGCCTGGCCGATCGGCGTCGACCTCGGCCTGGTCGAGCCGGCGGGCGGGGTCCGCTCCCCCATGTCGGCCGACGGGGGTGACACGGTCGACCTGGTCGAGGTCCTGCGACCCGACGGGGTGGTCCTGGTCGCCGACGCCGGCCTGGGCACGATCAACGCCGTGCGGCTGTCGCTCGACGCCCTCGCCGGCCGGCCCGTGACCGTCGTGCTGAACCGCTACGACGACGCCGACGAGCTGCACCGGGCCAACCGGGCCTGGCTCGACGCCCACGTCGTGGCCGAGGTCGTCACCGACCCCGAAGCGCTGCTCCCCCGCTGAGGTCGAGGGCAGCGATCCGGTCGGCCAGCCAGTCGCCGGCGACCAGGGCGCCCTCGGGGGTGAAGTGGACGCCGTCGTCCATGCGGAACAGCCGGCCGTCCGGCATCCGGTCGGGGCACCCGGCCGGGGCGCCGCCACAGAGGAGGTCGGCCATCCGGATGATGCCGACGACCTCTCCGGGGTGCTCGGCGGCGACGCCGTCGAAGGCCCGCTCGAGGAAGGCCATCGAGCGGCGTGCGCTGCCCCAGGGGGCGTAGGCGTCGTGGCCGTCGCGGTTCGGGCCAGGCGCCACGAAGGCCACCTTCGCGCCGCGCGCGGCGAACCAGGCGACCCGGGCCGAGATCCGCCGCTCGGCGCCGGCGAGGCTGCCGTCGAGCCGACCGTCGGCCAGGAGCGCCGGGTAGGCGTCCTGCCGGGCGTACCAGACGACGAGGTCGGGACGGGCGAGCGCCATGAGGCGCGGGTAGACGTCGCGCTGCGTCTCCAGGCAGCGCCGCCACGCCTCGCCGTCGATGACGATCACCTGCTCGGCGACCGGGCAGCCGGTGATCGTGCCACCCCACGCCGCCACGCCCCGTTGGGCCAGTTGGTCGAGCAGCTTGCCGACGCCCATCTGGAGCGACGTCGCCGCCGGTCCGGCCATCATCGAGGTGGGGATCGAATCGCCCACGACCAGGACGCGGTGCGGCCGCTCGGGCGGGAGCTGCACGGTGACGGCGGTGCCAAGCGAGCTGGCGAACACGTGGCTCCCCGAGCGGGCCCAAGCCGGGGACGGCTCGACCGTGTGGACGGCAAGGGCGGTGACGACGACGGCGATCGCCACCGCGCCGGGCAGGGCGAGCCGTGTGCGGGGCAGCACCCGGCCGACGCGGACCGGGTGCTCGACGAGGTACCACGACGCGGCGGTCAGGGCGGCGACCGCGGTGAGTCGCACGACGGTGGTGACGGCCCACCCGGCCCCCAGCCGTGCGGGCGTGCAGATCACGAACACCGGCCAGTGCCACAGGTACCGGCCGTACGAGACACGGCCGACCAGGGCCAGCGGGCGCACCGCGAGCGCCCGCGCCGGCAGCGAGGCCGGCGCCAGCACGACGCCGGCCAGGAGGGCGACGGTGATCAGGGCGTGGACCGGCAGCAGCAGCCCGAGGGCGGCGCGGGGCGGCCACCCGGCGGCCGCCCACAGCGTGCCGGTGGCGACGATGCCGCCCCCCGCGACCCAGCCGGCGAGGCGCTGCCCCGTCCTCGTGGCGGCCCGGCGACCGAGGGGCAGCACGGCGGCCAGTGCGGCGCCGGCGAGGATCGACCCCATCCGGGTGTCGGTGCGGAGGTAGCCCGACTGGAGCGAGGCCGTGGCGAGGAGCGCCCACGACACGGCGGTGCCGCCGATCGCCACACGAAGGACGGCCCGCCGGCCGAGGCCGAGGCGGGCCAGGCCCATCAGCAGGAGCGGCCACACCAGGTAGAACTGCTCCTCCACCGCGAGCGACCAGAAGTGCTCGAAGGCCGACGGGCTCCCACCGGCGGCGTAGGCGTGGTGGGCCAGCAGGGCCTGCCAGTTCGCCACGGCCCCGAGGGCGGCGAACGCCTGGTCTCGCACCGACGTCGCCGTCCCCGCCGGTGACCACCACGCCGCGGTGGCGACCACGGCCGTGATGGCGACGAGGGCAGCGGGCTGGAGGCGCCGGACCCGCCGCCGCCAGAAGGCCCGCAGGTCGACGCGCCCGTGGTCGGCCATCTCGGCGAGGAGGAGCGACGTGATGAGGTAGCCGGACAGGGTGAAGAACGTGTCGACGCCGAGCCACCCGCCGGCGAGGACGCCCCGGCGATCACCACCGTCGAGGGCGGCGAGGTGGAAGGCGACCACGCCGAGCACGGCCGCGCCGCGCAGCCCGTCGAGGGCGCGCAGGTGCCCCGTCCCCCTGGTCGTCTCCCCCATCGGGCGTGAACGGTAGCGACCGAGGAGGACAACCAGGGGATCCCGCCGAAGACAGCCCGGGTGACCTCCGCGCTCGACCGACGCAGCCGTCACGACCGGTGCATCCGGTTGGCCGGGCAGCGGATCGACCTGCTCGAGCACGCCCACGTGGTCAAGGCCGTGGGCGACGCCCTCGACGGCGCCCGCCGGCCGCTCCGGCTGGCGTCGGCCAACCTCGACCACGTGTACCGCTTCGACGGCGAGGCCGAGCTGTTCGACACCGATGACGGCAGCCAGTGGCTGGTGCTCCTCGACGGGATGCCCCTGGTCTGGACGACCCGACGTCGCACCGGTCACCCGTGGTCGCAGCTCGCCGGCTCCGACCTCCTCCCCGACCTCCTCGGGCTGTGCCAGGCCCGCCGGGCCCGGGTGGCGTTCGTGGGTGGCACCGACGAGCTGCGCGACCGGCTGCCGGCCGCCCTCGAGGCCCGCTGGCCCGGGCTCGCCGTCACCGGCCACTGGACGCCGGAGCGCTCGGTGGTCGAGGACCCGGCGGCGTCCGACCGCCTCGCCGCCGAGATCGCCGAGGCCGGCGTCGACCTGCTGGTGGTGGGCCTGGGCAAGCCCCGCCAGGAGCGCTGGATGGCCCGCCACTCGGCGACCACCGGCGCCCGTGTCACGGCCGCGTTCGGGGCGTCGACCGAGTTCATCGCCGGCGTGCAGCAGCGAGCGCCCGAGGCGCTCTCCCGGGTCGGGGCCGAGTGGGCCTACCGGCTCTACAAGGAGCCCCGCAGGCTGGCTCGCCGCTACCTGGCCGAGGGCCCGGTGGCCCTGGCCAAGGTCGTCGTCACCCGCTGACGACTTCCCGGCACCCGTCGAGTTGGGCGAGGTACGATTTTCCCATGCCCAAGGTCAACGGCCAGGAAGCGACGTTCGAGACGGTCCCGGAGGAGCGCCAGCACCGCAAGGAGCAGCTGGCCGCCGCCTTCCGCATCTTCGCCCGCTTCGGGTACGACGAAGGGGTCGCCGGCCACATCACGGCCCGCGACCCCGAGCTGAGCGACCACTTCTGGGTCAACCCGTTCGGGATGCACTTCAGCCAGATCAAGGTCTCCGACCTCATCCTGTGCAACGACGCCGGTGAGGTGGTCGAGGGCAACGCGTTCGTGAACACCGCGGCCTTCGCCATCCACTCCCAGGTGCACGCCGCCCGGCCCGACGTGATCGCCGCCGCCCACTCGCACTCGATGCACGGCAAGGCGTGGTCGACGCTGGGCCGCAAGCTCGACCCGCTCACCCAGGATGCCTGCGCCTTCTACGAGGACCACGGCCTGTTCGACGAGTACACCGGCGTCGTCCTCGATACCGAGGAGGGCAAGCGCATCGCCCACGCCCTCGGCGAGCACAAGGCCGTCATCCTCCGCAACCACGGCCTGCTCACCACCGGCCACTCGGTCGAGGAGGCGGCGTGGTGGTTCGTCTCGATGGACCGCTCGTGCCAGGCCCAGCTCCTCGCCGAGGCCGCCGGCACACCGATCCTGATCGACCACGAGATGGCCCAGCTCACCCACAGCCAGGTCGGCTCGCACATCTCGGGCCACTTCTCGTTCTCGCCGATGTACGCCTGGATCACGGCCCAGGAGCCCGACCTGCTCGGCTAGTCCCTCAGACGAACGGGGGCTTCACCACGACGCCGGGGACCCGGGTGCCGCGCTGGTCGACCTCGACCGCGGCGCCCGGTTGGACGTGGGGCGGGAGGAAGGCGAGGGCGATGCCGATCTCGCGCATCGGGGAGAAGTTGCCGCTGGTGGTGACGCCGACGGCCGTGCCGTCGACATAGACGTCCTGGCCCTCGCGCAGCGGGCGACGGCCCTCGACCTCGATGCCGCGGAGCAGGCGGTGGACGCCCCGGGCCCGCTCGGCCTCGAGGGCGGCCTTGCCTCGGAAGGCGGGCTTGTCCCATCCGACCACCCAGGCCAGGCCGGCCTGGAGCGGCGTGATCCCGGGGCCGAGCTCGTGGCCGTGGAGCGGCAGCCCGGCCTCGAGGCGGAGGGTGTCGCGGGCCCCGAGCCCGGCCGGCGTGATCCCGGCGGCGAGGATGGCCTCCCACACGGTGCCGGCGCGGTGGGCCGGCACGGCCAACTCGACCCCGTCCTCGCCGGTGTAGCCGGTGCCGGCGACGGCACACGACTCGCCGAGCACGTCGACGACAGCGACGTCGAAGCGCCCGACCTCGGCGGCGACCGGCGCCACGGCGTTGAGCCGATGCCGGGCCTCGGGCCCCTGGACGGCGAGCACTGCCCGCTCCCCCGTCACGTCGACGCCGCCGATGGCCTCGACCACGCGGTCGGTGTTCGATGCGTTCGGCATCACGTCGAACCGGTCGGTCGACACCCACCACACGATGATGTCGTCGAGCACCGAGCCGTCGGCCTCGTCGAGCAGGTGGGTGTACTGGGCCCGGCCGGGCCGGATCTTCCCGAGGTCGTTGGTGAGCGCGGCCTGGAGGTGGCCGAGCGCCGCGCTCCCCTCGACCCGGACGGTCCCGAGGTGGCTGACGTCGAACACGGCCGCACCGGTGCGACAGGCCCGGTGCTCGGCCAGCGTCCCGCTCGGGTAGCTGAGCGGCATGTCCCAGCCGCCGAAGGGCACGAGCTTGGCGCCGAGGGCCCGGTGGGCGGCGTCGAGGGGCGAGGTCGACAGGGTCACGGCCGGCAACCTACCGGCGGGTGCGGCCGCGGCCCGGCAGTCGTACACTTGTTCGTCCGATGGCGTTGGCGTGGCAGGGCTCGATCTTCGGCGGGGCGCCGGAACCCGACGCGTCCTTCCGCCGGCTCGAGCGCACCGAGCTCGACCGGGGCGCCTGGCTCGACCACGGACCCGGGTGGCTCGCCGGCAGCGACGACCTCTTCGCCGAGCTGCTCGAGACGGCGCCCTGGCAGCAGCGGCAGCGGGTGATGTGGGAGAAGGTCGTCGACGAGCCCCGGCTCACCGCGTGGTGGCGCGACGGGGATGCCGGGCTGCCGGCCGTCGTGCCGGAGATCCGCCGGCTCCTGTCCGAGCGCTACGCCGTCGCCTTCGACTCGGTGGGCTGCAACCTCTACCGCGACGGCCGCGACAGCGTGGCCTGGCACGGCGACACCGTCCGCAAGTCCATGGCCGAGCCGATCGTGGCCATCGTCTCGCTCGGCGAGCCCCGGCGCTTCCTGCTCCGGCCCCGCGGCGGTGGCCCGTCGCGCCGCTTCGACCTCGGCGGCGGCGACCTGCTCGTGATGGGCGGCACGTGCCAGCACACGTGGGAGCACACCGTGCCCAAGGTCGCCGCGGCAGGGCCCCGGCTCAGCGTGACGTTCCGCCACTCGAAGGCCTAGGAGGCCGCCGACTCCCACTGCTCGGGCTCGGCCAGGCCGTACTTGGCGATCAGCCCGAGGTAGTCGCGCTGGTAGAGCATCTTCACGTTGACCTCGGGGTGCAGCTCCTGGAGCCGGCGGAGCTTGCCGTTCTTCTTGGTCACGAGGCCCTGGCGGAGCGTCGTGACCTCGATGTAGAGGTCGTGCGCCGGCAGGTAGAAGTCGGGCGTGAACGCCCTGGTCACCTGGCCCTCGGCGTCGTGGTCGAGGTCGAAGGTGCGGGGCTCGTACTCCCACTCCACGCCGTAGAAGTCGAGGAGGCGGGCGAACTGCTCCTCGGCGTTGTGGGCGAACCGCACCTGCTGGTGCGGGAGCGGTTCGTCAGTTGGCGACGGAGGAGACGGCAGGCTCACCTGAGCCAGTGTCCTCGACCGGCGGGTCGAGTTCGCGGATGGCCGCATCGACCTCTTCCTTCACATCGTGGAGGGCGATGAAACTCATGGCGCCCTGCCCGCGACGGAAGAGGTCGATCGTCTCCTCACGATCACGGACGAGGAGGGAGTCCTTGCCGCGGATCACGAGGTCGGCCGTCGCCAGGTCCTGGCCGAGGTTCTCACGGAGGTAGGCGATGGCCGTCCGGGCCCGGGCCAGCGAGATCCCAGCGTCGAGCATCTGCTTGATCGTGCGGAGCTCGACGAGGTCGCCGTAGGAGTACAGCCGCTGCGAGCCGCTGCCCGTGGCGTCCGACACGCTCGGGCGGAGCAGGTCGGTCCGGGCCCAGTGGTCCAGCTGTCGGTACGTGATGCCAACGATCTTGCAGACCTGAGGGCCCCGGTAATACGACATCCACGCCTCCACGACAGTGCTGTAACTACGGCCCTGTGATGCTACGACTCCCCCGCGCGGGGGTCAACGGTGGACCGTGTGACCATCAGGAGGCGAAGTCCTCGGGGTTGACCTCGTCGATGAACTGGCGGAACTGGTCGACGATCTCCTCCTGCTCCTCCTCCTCGCCCTCCTCGGCGGCCGGCATGGCGGCCTCGGCGAGGACGGACTCGGCGGCGAAGATCGGCGCCTCGACCCGGACGGCGAGGGCTACGGCGTCGGACGGCCGGCTGGAGACGGTGACCGTCTCCCCCGCCGCCGTGCGCAGCTCGATGTCGGCGAAGAACGTCGACTCCCGCAGGTCGGTGACCGTGATGCGCTGCACCGTCACGTTGACGGCGCCGAGCACGTCGCGCAACAGGTCGTGCGTCATCGGGCGCGGGGTCGACACGCCCTCGAGGGCGAGGGCGATGGCCCGGGCCTCTTCGGGGCCGATGTAGATCGGGAGCACGCGGCGCTCGCCGCCCTGCTCCCGGAGCAGCACGACAGGAGCGTTGGCCGGCAGCTCGAGCCGCACACCGAGGAGCTCCATCTCGACCACCTGTCGACCCTACCCCCGGCGATAGAGCGCCGGCACCAGCCCATCGGGGTCGGCGGCGAGCGTCGCCGGGTCGGCCGCGGCGAGCATCGGCACGTTCCGGTAGCGCTCCTCGTGGTCGAGGCCGTAGCCCACGAGGTACGGCTCGTCGAGGGCGAACCCGACGAACCGGGCATCGACGGGGAGGACCCGGCGGCTGGTCTTGTCGACGAGGACGCAGACCTCCAGCGAGCGGGGCGAGCGACCGGCCAGCTCCTGGAGCAGGTACGAGACGGTGAGCCCGGTGTCGAGCACGGCGTCGACCAGGACCACGTCGCGGCCGGCGATGTCGGTGTCGAGGTCCTTGGCGATCCGGACCCGACCGGTGCCCTCGGCGAACGCCGTCACCTGGAGGAAGTCGACGATCGGGTGCGTCGTCATGGTGCGGACGAGGTCGGCGAGGAAGATCACGCTCCCCTTCAGCAGCCCCACGAGGATGACGCCGTCGTCGTAGGCGGCGGAGAGCTCGGCCCCCAGGCGGCGGACCCCGGCCTGGATGGCCTCGTGCTCGAGGACGACCGGGGTCGTCACCCGTCCGTGTACTCGCGGAGGGCGGCGCGGAGGAAGGCGGCCCGCATCCCCTCGCCGAGCTGGGAGAGGTCCTCCAACGTCTCGACCGCCTGGCGACGTGCCGTCGGGTTGCGCTGCTTCACCAGCGGGAGCACGACCTGTTCGTAGAAGCCGGCCTCGCGCTCGGCCGCCGTCTTGTACATGCGGAGGTGGCGGGCCTCGACACCGTGGCGGGCGAAGCCAGCCGCCAGCCGGGCCACGACCAGGGCCTCCTCGTCGTAGTACACCTGGCCAGCCACGGGGCGCCCGGCCAGCAGGCCGTATCGCTCGAGCTCCTGGATGTCGGCCACGTCGAGCCCGGTGGCGTGGGCCAGCTCGCTGATGGTGAGCGAGACGGCGGAGAGGCCGGCCACGAGCGGCGAGTCGGCGGTGTGGCGGCGGGGCGGGACGATCGGGTCCTGCTCGAGGGCGGGCGGCGCCTTCGGCTCGGCCGGCTCCACCGGGTCGGCGTCGAGCGGCGCAGCATCGGGACCGGCGAGCAGGCGGTCCTTGATCACCTTCAGCGGGAGGAAGTGGTCGCGCTGCTGCTCGAGGATCCACCGCAGCCGGGCCACGTCGGGCTCGTAGAACTTGCGGTAGCCCGACGGGGTGCGCTCGGGATCCAGCAGGCCCTGGCTCTCGAGGAAGCGGATCTTCGAGATCGTGATGTCCTGGAACTCCTCCTTGAGGAGCTCGAGCACCTCGCCGATCGAGAGGAACGCCCGCTCGGTCACCCCGGCCCCCGAGTCGCTCACTGGACAGCCGACAGGAAGACCAGCTTGAACCGGCCCACCTGGACCTCGTCGCCGTTGGCCAGGGGCATGTCCCGCTCGATGCGCTCGCGGTTCAGGTAGGTGCCGTTCAGCGAGCCGACGTCGCGGACCAACCACCCGTCGCCGGTCTTGGCCACCTCGGCGTGGCGCCGGGAGACGGTGACGTCGTCGAGGAAGATGTCGCTGTCGGGATGGCGCCCGGCGGTGACGACGTCGCTGTCGAGCACGTAGCGCGACCCGGCGCCGGGCCCCCGCTTGACCAGCAGGACGCCGCCGCCGTCGGGGATGTCGTCGACCCCGACGCTGATGTCCTCGCTCGGGTCGGTCGACTCCTCGACGGGCGCCAACGTGATCGTGTGGTCCTCGCCGCGGACGTCGAGCGGCGAGCCGCACGACGAGCAGAAGTTGGCGTTGCCCGGGTTGCGATGCCCGCAGTTGTTGCAGAAGACGTCGGCCACGGGCGGGGACCTACCCGTCGATCAGGGCGCGGTAGGCGGCGGCGTCCATCAGGCCGTCGAGCTCGGCGGCATCGGTGACCGAGAGGACGCAGATCCAGCCGTCGCCGTAGGGATCCTCGTTCAGCCGCTCGGGAGCATCGCCCAGGTCCTCGTTGACCTCGACCACCTCGCCCGTGACCGGGGCGTAGATGTCGGAGACCGACTTGGTCGACTCGACCTCGCTGAACGACTCGGTCGCCTTCACGCTGGCGCCCATCGTCGGCACCTGGACGAAGACCACGTCGCCGAGGGCGTCCTGGGCGTAGTCGGTGATCCCGATCCGGACGCGGTCACCCTCGACCTTCACCCACTCGTGGTCCGTCGTGTAGCGCAGGTCGTCCGGGACGTTCACCCCGGCGACGTTACCGGAACCCTCCACCTGCGGTGGAGGGTTCCCTACTTGACCAGCCGGCGGATGCGCCCGACCACGTCCTGGGCCCGACGACGGGCGTCGGTGTCGGACGCCGCCTCGGCCCACACGTGGCTGATCGGGTCCTCGGGGTCGGGCAGCACCAGGGCCCAGCCGTCCTCGTGAAGCTCCTTGATCCCGTCGACGAGCAGCAGCTCGCCCTCGGCGTTCTCCATCAGCGACCGCATGATCGCCCCCTTGTGCTCCGACGGGGTGCTCACCGTCTCGTGGACCACGTGGGTGCGGGGCAGGTCGGCCACCAGCTTCGACAGCCGGGTGCCGGTGCGGGCCAGCAGCTCGAGCATGGTGGCGAAGGCGGCGGTGGCGTCGAAGGCCGGGAGGTACTTCGGGAAGATGTAGCCACCGTCGAGGCTGGCCGCCATCACGATGTCGTCGGACAGGGCCGACTTCATCAGCGCCGGCGTCGACAGCTTCGTCCAGAGCACCTCGAGCCCGTAGCCCTCGGCCACGGAGGCGACCTGCGACGGGGCCGCCACGGGCACGGCGATCCGGCAGCCGGCATCGGTGGTCTGGCCCAGCAGCGACACGAAGGCGAGCAGGGCCTCGACGTCGGACAGCGTGTGGCCCTCGTCGTCGATGAACCGCACGTGCTCGCCGTCGGGGTCGATGACGCAGCCGAGGTGGGCACCCGACGAGCGGACCAGGTTGGCGACCGCGGTGGCGTGGGTGGCCATGTCGAAGGCCAGGGCGCCGGGGGTCGACGCGTACGGGTTCACGGCCAGCACGTCGGCGCCCAGCTTCGACAGGACGTTCGGCATCACGAACGAGCTCGTGCCGTACGCGTAGTCGACGACCACCTTGAACGCGGCGTCCCGGATCGCCTTGGTGTCGATGGCGTTCACGATCGACTGCGTGTAGTACTCGATCGCTCGGGGCGGGTAGCCGATGTCGCCGATGTCGCCCGGGAAGACGCGGCGGAAGTCCTCGCGGTAGAAGGTGCGCTCGATCTTGCGGGCGGCGTCCTCGGAGATGTCGGTGCCGAGCTCGTCGAAGAACCGGATCACCACCGATTGGGGGTCACCTTCGACCAGGCGGATGGTGATCCCGCCCTGGGCCCGCTGCGAGCGGACCTGGAACCGGGTGACCGGGACCGGCGCGACCTCGAGGTCGTCGACGTTGATGCCCGCCGCGTTGAGCCCGGCCATGATCGACCGCTTGAGCATGCGGGCCGATCGGCTCGAGTCGCGCGACGTGGTGACCGTCGTGCCCTTCTTCAGCGTCGTGGCGTAGGCCATGGCCACGCGGGTCGCCAGCTCCGGCGTGATGTCGACGTTGGCCAGGCCCGACACGCCGTCGGCCCCGAACAGCGTGCGGGATCCCTTGCTCTCCCACACCAGCGACTGGTTGACGACCGCGCCGGCCTCCACCGTCTTGAACGGGTAGACCTTGACGTTGGTGCCGATGTGCGCCCCGGCGCCGATGAAGCACTGGTCGCCGAGCACCACGCCGTCGTCACATCGGGCGCCGGCCCGCAGGTCGCTGTTGCGGCCCACGACCGCCCCGAGCAGGCGCACGCCCTGGCCGATGTAGGCGCTGTCGTGCACGACCGTGCGGTCGAGCTGGGCTTCCGAGCGCACCATCACGTTGTTGCCGAGGACGCTGTAGGCGCCGAGCCGGGCGCCGGCCTCGACCCGGCAGTGGTCGCCGATCACGGCGGGTCCCTCGACGTGGGCGTCGGGGTCGATCTCGGCGCCCTCGCCCAGCCAGATGCCGCCGTCGAGGCGGAAGCCGGGGACATCGACGTCGACCCGGCCGTCGAGGATGTCCTTGTGGGCGCTGACGTAGGCGGCGAGCGTGCCGACGTCCTCCCAGTAGCCCTCGCACGTGAAGCCGTAGAGCGGACGGCTGTCCTCGAGCAGCTTGGGGAAGACCTCGCTGGAGAAGTCGACCGGGCGGCCCGCCTCGATGAAGTCGAAGATCTCCGGCTCGAGGACGAAGATGCCGTTGTTCACCGTGTCGGAGAACACCTGGCCCCAGCCCGGCTTCTCGAGGAAGCGCTCGATCGAGCCGTCCTCGTTGGTGATGACGATGCCGAACTCGAGCGGGTTCTCGACGGCGGTGAGGCCGATCGTCGCCAGGGCGCCGCGCTCCTCGTGGAAGGCCACGATCTTCGAGAGGTCGATGTCGGTGAGCACGTCGCCCGAGATCACGAGGAAGCGCTCGTCGAGCTCGTCCATGGCGTTGCGCACCGAGCCCGCCGTGCCGAGGGGCGTCTCCTCGGTGGCGTAGACCATCCGGACCCCGAACTCCGACCCGTCGCCGAAGTACGACCGGATGTTGTTGGCCATGAAGGCCACGGTGACCACGATGTCGTCGAAGCCGTGCCGCTGGAGCAGCTGAACGATGTGCTCCATCATCGGCCGGTTGGCCAGGTGCATCATCGGCTTGGGCATGTTCGAGGTCAGCGGCCGGAGCCGGGTCCCCTCACCGCCGGCCATGATGACCGCCTTCATCGGAGCACCGTCTTCACGCCGCCGAACCTACCCGCCCGTCGCGGAGCGCCTTTCGGGCGAGGGGCACGTACTGGGCGGCGGACCAGTAGCTGAACACCAGGGCCGGCACGATCACGATCCAGGCCAGGACCTCGGCGACGTCGGACCAGTTGACGCCGGCGTGGCTCACCAGGAAGAGGGGGTAGGCGACCATCTGCCCGAACGTCCCCGCTTTTCCGGCCCAGGTCACATCGATCCGGCGGGCACCCATGGCGGCCAGTGCCAGCACGGCGATGGCGACGGTCACCTCGCGCACGATGGTCAGCACGCCGATCGCCACCGGGACGCTGCCGTCGACGAGGATGGCGACCACGCCGACGGCCAGCATCAGCCGATCGGCGGTGGGGTCGAGCACCTTGCCCACCGTCGACACCTGGTGCCACCGACGGGCGATGTAGCCGTCGACCCAGTCGGTGCACCCGAGCACGGCCAGCAGCCAGGCCGCGGCGTGCCGGTTGTCCTGGCCGAACAGCAGGATCAGGAACCACGGGATGCAGCACAGCCGGACGAAGCTGATCA
>JAODBP010000144.1 GCA_025464025.1 Actinomycetes bacterium
ATGGCCAACTTCCTGTCGAACTCGGGCGGCGCCTGGGACAACGCCAAGAAGTACATCGAGGACGGCAACGAAGGTGGCAAGGGCTCGGAGGCCCACAAGGCCGCCGTCATCGGCGACACCGTCGGCGACCCGTTCAAGGACACGGCCGGCCCGGCGCTCAACCCGCTCATCAAGGTGATGAACCTGGTGTCGCTGCTCATCCTGCCGGCCGTCATCAACCTGGCCGACAACGACGGCGCCCGCTACGCCATCGCTGCCGCCGCCCTGGTGGTCCTCCTGATCGCCATCGCCTTCTCGAAGCGCTCGACCAACGACATGGCCGACCTCGTGGCGGCGAAGGGCAACGGCACGACGGCGGACGAGACCCCGGTCCAGCTCGCCATCGACGCCCTCGACCGCTGGATCTTCGACCTCGGCGACGAGGAAGCGGACCTCCGGGCCCAGCTCCGAGAGGCCAAGACCCAGCTCCAGAGCTAGCACCGCAGAACGCTCGATCGAAGGCCCGGGGCTCGCTGCCCCGGGCCTTCGTCGTTTGACAAGCCCCGAAGCGACGAGTTCTCATCCTCACAAATGGCCAAGCCCCTCGTCATCGTCGAGTCCCCGGCGAAAGCACGCACGATCTCCGGGTTCCTCGGCGACGACTGGACCGTCCTGGCGTCCTACGGGCACATCCGGGACCTCCCGACGAAGGGCCTCAACGTCGACGTCGACAACCACTTCAAGGTGGAGTACGAGGTCACGGCCGACCCGGCCCGGCTCCGGGAGCTGAAGGCCGCGCTGAAGGACGCCGACGAGCTCTACCTCGCCACCGATGAGGACCGCGAGGGCGAGGCCATCTCCTGGCACCTGCTCGAGGTGCTCAAGCCCAAGGTGCCCGTGAAGCGGATGGTCTTCCACGAGATCACCCGGGCCGCCATCGAGCACGCCGTCAACGAGTCCCGCGACATCGACTACGGCCTGGTCGACGCGGCCGACAGCCGGCGCATCGTCGACCGGCTGTTCGGCTACCCGGTCTCCGAGGTCGTGTGGCGCAAGGTGAAGCCCCGCCTGTCGGCCGGCCGGGTCCAGAGCCCCGCCGTCCGCCTCGTCGTCGAGCGCGAGCAGGAGCGCATGGCGTTCACCGCGGCCGACTACTGGGGCCTCGAGGCCGCCTTCCCGACCGGGCCCGACTTCACCGCCAGGCTCCACTCGATCGACGGCGCCCGCGTCGCCGAGGGCCGCGACTTCGACGCCTCCGGGGCCACCACCCGCGAGGGCGTGCAGGTGCTCGACGAGGCCGGGGCCACCGGGCTCGTCGGCCGGCTGGCCGACAGCGACTTCGCCGTCACCTCGGTCGAGACCCGGCCCTACAGCCAGAAGCCCAAGGCCCCCTTCATCACCTCCACGCTGCAACAGGTCGGCGGCAGCCGCCTCCGCCTCAGCGCCCAGCAGGTCATGCGCGTGGCCCAGGGCCTCTACGAGCGGGGCTACATCACCTACATGCGGACCGACAGCACCAACCTGTCGGACACCGCGCTGTCGGCGGCCCGCCAGCAGATCGGTCAGCTCTTCGGCAAGGAGTACGTGCTCGACGGGCCGCGCAGCTACACGAAGAAGTCGAAGAACGCCCAGGAGGCCCACGAGGCCATCCGCCCGGCCGGTGAGACGTTCCGGTCGCCCGACCAGCTCCAGGGCGAGCTGTCCGGCACCGACCTCGCGCTGTACCGGCTGATCTGGCAGCGCACGCTCGCCTCGCAGATGCCCGACGCCGCCGGCCAGACCGTGTCGGTCCGGTTGGCTGCGAAGACGTCGTCGAACGAATCCACGGAGTGGGCCGCGTCGGGTCGGACGATCACGTTCCCCGGCTTCCTCGCCGTCTACGGGTTCTCCGGCGACGACGCCGCGGCCGACGACGACGAGACGGCGCGGCTGCCCGAGCTGCGCGAGGGCCAGGCCCTCCCGAAGCCGGCGATCGAGGCCGAGGGCCACACCACCCAGGCGCCGGCGCGCTACACCGAGGCGACCCTGGTGAAGCGGCTCGAGGAGCTCGGCATCGGCCGGCCGTCGACCTACGCGTCGATCATGCAGCGCATCCAGAACGCCGGGTACATCTGGAAGAAGGGCCAGGCGCTGGTGCCCACCACCGACGCCTTCGCCGTGATCAACCTCCTCACCGGCCACTTCGGCCAGCTCGTGGAGTACGACTTCACCGCCCGCATGGAGGACGCCCTCGACGACATCGCCGGCGGGCGCGAGCAGCGCGAGCCGTTCCTGCACCAGTTCTGGTTCGGCAACGGCACGCCCGGCCTCAAGGCACTGCGGGAGGCGGCCCTCGAGAACGCCGACCCGGTGCAGGTGAACACGATCCCGCTGGGCGACTCCGGCATCGCCGTGCGCAACGGCAAGTACGGCCCGTACGTGCAGCGGGGCGAGGAGACGGCCTCGCTGCCGGCCGGCATCGCGCTCGACGAGATCACCGTGGCCGAGGCCGAGCGGTTGCTAGCCCTGCCCAAGGGCGACGAGCCCATCGGCGCCGACCCCGAGTCCGGCCTCCCGGTGTACGCCAAGAACGGGCGCTTCGGGCCCTACGTGCAGCTCGGCGACGCCGAGACCCTGCCGCCCAAGCAGAAGCCGAAGATGGCGTCGCTGTTCCAGACGATGTCGCTCGAGCGCATCACCGTCGAGGAGGCCATGACCCTCCTGTCGCTGCCCCGCAGCCTGGGCGCCGACCCGGCCGACGGGGTGGAGATCACGGCCCAGAACGGCCGGTACGGGCCCTACATCACCAAGGACAAGGACTCCCGCAGCCTCGACAACGAGGAGCGGATCTTCACCGTCACCCTCGACGAGGCGCTGGCCCTCCTGGCCCAGCCCAAGAAGTTCGGCCGCCGCCAGGCCGCGCCGCCGCTGCGCGACCTGGGCAACGACCCCGACACGGGCAAGCCGATGGTGGTGAAGGAGGGCCGGTTCGGCATCTACGTCACCGACGGCGAGACCAACGCCACCGTGCCCAAGAGCATCCTCGTCGAGCAGATGTCGCCGGAGCAGGGCTCCGAGCTGCTGCGCGAACGGCGGGAGCGGGGCCCGGCGCCGGCCAAGAAGGCGGGCGCCAAGAAGGCAGCCCCCAAGAAGGCAGCCCCCAAGAAGAAGGCTGCCGCCACGAAGAGCGTGGCCAAGAAGGCGACCAAGAAGGTCGCCGCGACGGAGGACGTGGCCGAGGAGCAGGTCGCCGGCGATTGATCGACGCCCCGATCGGCTGGGTCTCCTAGCCTGACCCGAGTGCTCTCGGACCGACGGAAGCTGGTGACGAGCGCGCGCCCCGACGATCCCGATGCCCCCACCGGCAAGCTGCCCCCGCTGGCGCCCCGCCCGGACGACTCGACGGTCGTGCGGCTGTTCGGCTCCAGCGGCTTCTTCCGCCTGTGGCTGGCCCAGGTCGTCTCGGCCATGGGCGACTGGCTCGGGTTCTTCGCCATCGTGGCCATCGCCAAGAACGTCGGTGGGGGTTCGGGGGCCGGCGCCATCTCGCTGGTGATGACGGCCCGCCTGGTCCCGGGGCTGTTCCTCGCCCCGCTCGCCGGGGTGCTCGTCGACCGCTGGAACCGCAAGACGGTGATGGTGTGCTGCGACCTGGGTCGGGCCGTCGTGCTGGTGAGCCTGCCGTTCATCGACTCGCTGTTCGGCCTCGTGATCGCCTCGCTGCTGATCGAGCTGGCGACGCTCCTCTGGTCGCCGGCCAAGGAGGCGTCGGTTCCCAACCTGGTGCCGACCAGCCACCTGACCACGGCGAACTCCCTCTCCCTGGCCGCCGCCTACGGCACGTTCCCGATCGCCAGCCTCCTGTTCGCCGGGCTCGAGAAGGTCGGCGACCACCTGGCCGGCTCCGGCTCCCTGTCGTTCTTCCGCTTCGGCCAGGACGGGTCGGTGTCGATCTACGTCGACGTGCTCACGTTCGCGGCGTCGGCCCTGTTCATCTCGACCCTCGTGCTGCCGCCGTCGCGCCGAGCCCAGCAGGCCGAGCTCGGCATCGACTTCAACGGGCCGTTCCGCGAGCTGCGCGAGGGCTGGCACTTCATGTTCACCGACCGGGTCGTCCGGGCCGTGATGCTGGCCCTGGCCACCGGTCTCATCGGCGGCGGGATGGTGCTCCCCCTCGGCGACCTCTTCTCGCGCGACGTGCTCGGCGGCGGGTCGGCCGGCTTCGGCCTGCTGATCTCGGCCATGGGCTTCGGCATGGCCGCCGGCGTGATCGGGTTGTCCGCCCTCCAGAAGCGCCTGCCCAAGCAGCGGGTGTTCTCCGCCGCCGTCCTCGGCGCCGGCGGCTGCCTGCTGGCCGGGGCGTCGATGTCGGCGTTCACGCCGGCGCTGGTGTGCGTGGGCGGGCTCGGCCTCTGCGCCGGCGCCGTCTACGTCCTCGGCTTCACCATCCTCCACGAGACGGTGGCCGACGAGCTGCGGGGCCGCATCTTCTCCAGCCTCTACACCCTCGTGCGGGTCTGCCTGCTCCTGTCGTTCGCCGTCGGGCCGCTGCTGGCCGACCGCCTCGGAGCCCTGTCGACCACCTGGTTCGACGCCGAGGTGCACGTGGGCGCCGTCCACGTGGCCATCCCCGGCGTCCGGCTGGCGCTGTGGATCTCGGCCCTCACGATCATCGGCGCCGGCTTCCTCGCCGTGGGTGCGTTCCGGCGCGCCCGTCGCCCGTGACGCCCAGCCCCCGGAGGACGAGGGGCGTGTTCATCGCCTTCGAGGGCGGTGAGGCGTCGGGGAAGTCGACCCAGGCGGCCCGGTTCGCCGCCGCTCGAGGCGCCCTGCTGACCCGGGAGCCGGGCGGCACGCCGCTGGGGGAGCGGGTCCGGGCGATCTTCCTCGACCCGGCCACCGGCGACGTCGACGGACGTGCCGAGGCGCTGCTCGTGGCCGCGGCCCGGGCCCAGCACGTGGCCGAGGTGATCGAGCCGGCGCTGGTCGCCGGGCGCGACGTGGTCACCGACCGGTTCACCGGGTCATCCCTCGCCTACCAGGGCTTCGGTCGGGGCCTGCCGGTGGAGGAGGTGCGGGCCCTGTCGAAGTTCGCCGGCGCCGGCCTCGAGCCCGACCTCTACGTGCTGCTCGAAGTGCCGGCCGAGGTGGCTGCCGCCCGCCTGGGCGCCGACCGGGACCGGATGGAGTCGGCCGGCGACGCCTTCCACGAGCGGGTCCGCCGGGGCTACGTCGAGCTGGCCCGGGCCGAGGGCTGGGTCGTCGTCGACGGCTCGGGGACGCCCGACGAGGTCGAGCGGTTGGTGCAGGCCGCGGTCTCCGCCAGACTGCCCACGTGACGTCGTTCGATCGTGTGCTGGGGCAGCCGGGCGTCGTCGCCCAGCTCCAGGCGGCCGCGGCCGCGCCGGTGCACGCCTACCTGCTGCTCGGCCCGCCCGGGGCCGGGGCCCGGGCCGCGGCCGAGGGGTTCGCCGCCGCACTCCTGTGCCCGAACGGTGGCTGCGGCGAGTGCCGCGACTGCCGCCTGGCCCTCGCCGGTGAGCACCCCGACGTCCTGAGCTACACGCCCCAGGGCGCCTCGATGCTCCGGGCCGACGGGGAGGAGATCGTCCGCCTGGCCATGCGCAGCCCGATGGAGGGCAAGCGGAAGGTCCTGGTGCTGGCCGACATGCACCGGGTGTCGGTCGTGGCGCCCATGCTCCTGAAGACCATCGAGGAGCCGCCCGAGAGCACGATCTTCGTGGTCCTCGCCGACCACGTGCCGCCCGAGCTGGTCACGATCGCGTCCCGCTGCGTCCGCATCGACGTGCCGCCGCTTCCCGTCGCCACGGTGCGGGAGGTGCTGCTGGCCGAGGGTCACGGCCCCGACGTCGCCGAGATGGCGGCGGCGGCGGCCATGGGCAGCCTCGAACGGGCCCGGCTGCTGGCCTCCGACCCCGGGCTGATCGGCCGTCGCCAGCAGTGGGCCATGGTGCCCCGCCGGCTCGACGGCAGCGGGGCGGCGGTGGCGGTGCTCGTCGACGAGCTGCTGGGGCTGGTGCAGGGTGCCGCTGGCCCCCTCGTCGAGCGGCAGGAGGTCGAGGCGACCGAGCTCGAGGAGCGGGTCGCCACCTACGGCGAGCGGGGGTCGGGTCGCAAGCGCCTGGAGGAGACCCACAAGCGGGAGCAGCGCCGGCACCGGGCCGAGGAGCTGCGGTTCGGCCTCGCCACCCTGGCCGACCGCTACCGCACGGCGATCGGCGACGGCACGGGCGACGCCGCCGCCGTGATCGGGGCCGTCCAGGCCATCGACCGGTCGGCCGAGGCGCTGCTCCGCAACCCCAACGAGACCCTGCTGCTCCAGGGCCTCCTCCTGCGGCTCCCGAGCCTTTCGGCGTGACCGCTCAGATCGCCTGAGTACGAGACGAGAAGGAACCGGTGCCGAACCGTTTGCGTGACCCCGAGACCGGCCTCTACAACGAGGTCTTCTTCACGGCCTCCGTGCCGAGCCGCCTGGCGTCGGCCAAGCGCGCCCTTCGGCCGCTCTCGATCGTGTTGCTGGCCGTTGGTGGCCCCCAGCCCGGTGAGGTCGACGACGGTGCCACCACGGGTCGCGAGGTGGCCTACGGCCTGCTCCGCACCCTCCGGGAGTCCGACCTCGCCTGCCGGCTCGAGCAGGGCCGGTTCGGCCTGCTGCTCGACGAGACGGCCGCCGACGGCGCCGTGCTCACCGTCGACCGCTTCCGCGCCCTCCTCGACGAGCAGGGCGCCCGGCACCACCTGTGGGCCGGCGTGGCGACGTACCCCACGCACGCGCTGGACTCGACGTCGCTCCTGCTGGCCGCCGACGCAGCCCTCAGGGATGCCATGGCGTGGCGCCAGTCCCGGATCGAGCTGGCCACCGCATCCTGATCGGCCCGGTCGACGTTGACCCCGAGGTGAGGGCGTCGACGGTGGCGCGCCGCCGCGGGCCGGCGCACGCCGAGGGGCCGGTGCTACCCGAGCAGGCGGTGCTACCCGAGCAGGCGGTGCTACCCGAGCAGACCCAGGCCCACGGCACGCTCGACGGCGCTGTGGCGGTCGGCGACGCTGAGCTTGGCGTAGATGCGCGACACGTGGGACTTCACGGTGGCGGTGCTCACGTAGAGCTCCTCACCGATCTCGGCGAGCGTGCGTCGGGTCGGGAGCAGCACCAGCACGTCGTGCTCCCGGCGGGAGAGCAGCGGGGTCGGGCTGGCCTCGCGCGCGATCAGCTCCCGGCGGACGGCGGCGAGGGTCGTGCGGCCGAGGATGCGCTCGCCCCGCTCGACTCGGGCGATGGTCTCGCCCAGCTCCTCCTGCGAGGAGGCGAGGGGCACGATGGCGTCGACGCCGGCCTTGAGCAGGCTGACGTACTCGTCGCGCTCGGTGGTGTCGGCGACGTGGATCACCCGCGGCGATGCCGGCAGGGCCTTGGCCCGAGCCACGAGGCGGCTGGGAGCAACGTCGAGGTTGGCGCCCAGCAGCAGCACGTCGGCGTTGGTCTTGAGCAGGAGACCGATGGCCTCCTCGGCCATGGTGGCCTCGCCGACGACCGGCACGTCGAGCCGGCGGAGCATCTGGACCACACCGGCTCGGAAGACGCTGATCTGCTCGACGACCACGACGCGGACGCCAGTCGCCCGGCGGGGGGCGACGGGTTCGGTGTGTCGTTGGACCAGCTCCACGCCCAACATCCTTCCGCGTCCCGGGGGCCGGCAACAGAGACGGGTGCGCGGTTCTCGACGGTGCGCCGGCATCAGTCGACTAGTGCGGCTGCACTACCGTCGACCTGCTCAACGGCGCGGGCGCAGGAGTCCCTCACGGGTGGCAAGCGCCACAGCCTCCAGGCGGGAGTGCACGCCGAGCTTGGTCAGGAGGTTCTGGACGTGGTTGCGCACGGTGTTGCGGGAGATCCCCATGCGAGCGGCCAGCTCGTGGTTGGGCGTGCCGTCGGCCAGCAGCTCCAGCACCTCCAGCTCGCGGGCGGTGAGCTCGTAGGCGCCCTTGCGCTCGGCGGCCCGGTTCATCCGGGGGAGCAGGCGGGCGAGCATGTCGGACGACACCAGCATCTCGCCGCCCGCCGCGGCCCGGATCGCGGCGATCACCTCGGCGGCCGGCTTGTGCTTGGTGACGAACCCGCTGGCCCCGGCCTCGATGGCGGCCACCAGCACGTCCTCGTCGGCGTTCGACGTGAGCAGCACCACGTGGGTGTCGGGCACGACGGCCTTGATGGCCCGGGTGGCGCCCACGCCGTCGCCGTCGGGCAGCTCGTAGTCCATGAGCACGACGTCGGGTCGGTGCTGCAGGGCGGCGGGCACCACGTCGACGACCCGGCCGACCACGGCCACGACCTCGAGCCCGTCGGCGACGAGGAGTCCGGCGAGGGCCTCGGAGAAGACCTGGTGGTCGTCGCAGAGCAGGACGCGGACGGGATCCGGCACGGGGTGAAGTATGCAGCCCGCTGAGGTCGAGCACGGCGACGTGGCCGCGGCGAGCGCCGCGATGGCAGCGCACCGGGAGCTGGTGGGCGAGCTGGCCGAGCACCTGTCGCACGACCTGGCCAACCGCCTGGCCGTGGCCCGGCTCACCGCCGAGGTCCTGGCCAACCGACCCGACCTCCCGGATGACCTGGCCGAACGCGTGGCGACCGTCGTGCGGGCCACCAGCGAGGCGGGCGACCTGGTGCAGCACCTCTCGGCCGTCGCCGGCCGCCGTCCGTCGCCGCCCCACCGCCTCGACCTGTCCCGACTCGTGACCGACCTGGGCGGCCTCCTGCGCGCCGGGCTCGGCCGTCGGGCCCTCGAGCTCGTCGTCGGCCCGGCGGTCATCGTCGCCGACCGCCGCGACGTCGAGGAGGTGGTGCTCCGCCTCGTCCTCGGCGGCGAGCGCGGTGGGCCCGATGAGACCATCGCCCTGTCGGTGACCACGGACGACGACGATGTCGTCATGGTCGTCCGACGCCCCTCCGCCGTCCCGAGCGGCGCCCTGGCGCGGGTCGCCGAGCTGGTCCCGATCGAGGTCACCGCGCTCCCTGATGGGGGCCAGGAGCTCACGGTCCGCTACCCGGCCCTGGTCGAGGAGCGGCTCGAGGTCGTGGCCGTGCCCGCTCCCGTCGGGGTCTGCGTCCTCGTCGTCGAGGACGACGCCGACCTCCGAGGCCTGGTCTGCGACGCGCTCCGGGCCGATGGCCACACCGTCGAAGGCGTCGCCGACGCCTCCCGCGCCCTGGCCCACCCGATGGTGACCGAAGGTCGGGTCGAGCTCCTGGTGACCGACGTCGAGCTGCCCGGCATGTCCGGCCTCGAGCTGGCCGAGCAGCTCCTGGCCGCCGGCGTGCGGGTGATGGTGATCTCGGGCCACGGCGAGGCCGCGCTCGGCGACGAGCTGCCCGAGGGCGCGCTCATCCTCGACAAGCCCTTCGGCGTCCCCGACCTCAGGACGAGGGCAAGGGAAGCGCTCCTCTAGGGAGAGCGGTCGGCGCTACACCAGGGCCGGCGCGGCCAGCCACAGGGGCCGACGCAGGTCCTCCACCGGGGCCAGGGGCAGCACGATCTGGGCCGCCCGGAGGGTGGTGAGGTTGATGACGATCGGCGCCAGCAGGTTGGCGGTGGCGTCCTCGGCCCGCTCGGCCACGGTGACGAGCACGAGCACGAGGGCGTCCTCGGCCCGGGTGAGCTCGAGCGAGTCGGCGTGGGCGTCGTCGAGCTCGGGCGCGTAGTCGGGGAACAGCACGACCGGCGCGGCCACGAGGAACTCGAGGCTCTCGTGGTCGAGCGAGCGGAGCAGCGAGAACGGGCTGCCCGCCTCGCCCCACTCGACGAGCACGAAGCGGCGGGCATCGGGGAAGCCGGGCAGGCCGGCGGCCATCTCGATCACGGGGGTGTCCATCGGAGTCCTCACCTCAGGAAGTCGACCAGCGAGGGCTGGAGGACGCGGGACGCAGCGCCGAGCGCTGCCTGGTAGGCGACCTCCTGGAGCTGGAGGTCCATGACGGTCTTCGGCAGGTCGATGCTCTCGACCGAGGCCAGCTGGTTGGTGGCGTCGAGCTGCACGGACTCGGCGCGGGCGGACATGGCTTCCACCTGGTGGTAGCGGGCGCCGACCAGGGCCAGGTTGTCCTGCACCCGCAGGAACGCCTTGTCGAGGTCGCCGAGGTCGACGTTCAGGAGCTGGTCGGTGTTGCCGTTGCTGATCTGGGTCTGGATGTCGCTCAGGACCCGGAAGAGGTCGCTGCCCGCCGGACCGAAGACGGTCTGGCCCGGCAGGTTGACCTGCACGCTCACGCCGTCGCCGACGGTGCGCTCGATGGTGCCGGTGTTGCCCTGGTAGGTGCCGTCGGTGGCATAGGCCGTCGTGGCGCTGGAGGTGCCGCCGAACAGGGGCTGGCCGAGGTAGGTCGTGTTGGCCAGGGCGAGGGCGTGGTCGCGGAGCTGGCCGACCTCGGAGGCCAGCGCCATGCGGGCGGTGGAGTCGGCCGAGGCGTTGGCGGCCTGGAGCGTGAGGTCGCGGACCCGGCGCACGGTGTCGAGCATGTCGGTCAGGGTGTTGTCGGCCGTGCCGAGCCACCCGATGCCGTCGTCGGCGTTGCGCTTGTACTGGTCGGCGCGGCGGATGTCGGACCGCAGGCGCAGGGCCGACACGGTGCCGGTCGGGGAGTCCGACGGCTTGGAGATGAGCCTCCCGGAGGAGAGCTGCTCCTGGAGCCGGGCCATCGCCGCCGAGTTCTTCTGGAGGTTCTTGCCGACCTTGCTGGACATGGTCCGCTGGGTCACCCGCTGGGCTGCCGAGAGCGTCATCGACCCGCCCCCATGTGGTTGATGAGGGTGTCGAGGTTCGAGTCCATCGTCGACAGCAGCCGGGCGGCCGCGTCGTACGCGTGCTGGAACATCAGCATGTTCGTCATCTCCTCGTCGACGTCGACGCCGGAGCTCGCCTCGCGAGCAGTGTCGATCTGATCGGTGATGCCGGCCTGGATCTCGACGCGGCGGGTGGCGGTCTGGCTCTCGACGCCGAGCTTCACGACGAGGGCCCGGTAGTCGGATTGGGTGCCGGTGAGGGCGGCGAGCTTCTTGGCCACCGAGCCGTCGCGGTTCGCCGTGGCGGACGCCGACGCGCCGACCTTCGTCGGATCGGTGGCGAGCACCGTGTTGACGGCGAGGTGGCCGGTGGTGTCCCAGGTGAAGAAGTCGCGGCCGGCGACGCCGTCCTGGCCGAAGCCGGTCGTGTGGATGGCGTTCACCTCGTCGTGCAGCTTGGTGGCGACCGCCTTCAGGTCGGCGCGGTAGCGGGGGATGATGTCGTTGGCCGTGGTGATCATCCCGCCGGCGGCGCCGGCGACCCCGGCCGGCTGGTCGTCCTTCGACCAGACCACCGAGATGGTCTGGGCCGGGTCGGTGCCGACCACGACCTCGAGCTCGTTCGCCGTGCTGCCCCGCACCAGGGCGGTGCCGCCGATGTAGACGTCGACGGTGCCGTCGCCGAGGGGGCGGACGGTGGCGCCCACGCTCTCGGCCAGCTGGGAGGCGGCGAGGTCGCGCTGGTCCATGAGGTCGTTGGGCGACAGGCCGGCGGTGGTGGCCACCTGGATCCGACCGTTGAGCTCGGCGATGCGGGAGGCGGTGGCGTTGATGTCGACCATCGACGCCTGGAGCTCCTCGACCGAGTTCTGTCGGATCGAGGCCAGGGTCGTGTCGAGCTGGTTGAAGCCGGTCACCAGCGTCTGGGCCCGCTCGATGAGCTGGTTGCGGGCGGCGGTGTCGGTCGGCTGGTTGGCGACGTCGTCGAAGCCGGCCAGGAAGTCCGACATCTGGGCGCCGAGGCCGTTCTCCCCCGGCTCGGCGAAGCCGAGCTCGATGCGGTCGAGCGTCGACTGCACCTGGAGCAGGTTGCTGTTGACCGCGTGCTCCTGGTTGGCCCGCACCTCGATGAACTGGTCGCGGGCCCGCTTCACGTCGGAGGACAGCACGCCCTGGCCGACGCTGGAGGGGGTCGAGAAGATGGCCGGCACGACC
This sequence comes from Actinomycetes bacterium, assembly GCA_025464025.1. Next base: position 11,970 of record JAODBP010000144.1, read on the forward strand.
GAGCCGGCGTTGGCCGCCATGTCGACGCGCTGGCGGGAGTAGCCGTCGGTGGCGACGTTCGCCACGTTCTGGCCGGTGACCTCGAGCGCCCGGCGCTGGGCCTGGAGCGAGGAGAGCGCGATGCGGAGTCCGTCGAAGCTCACTGGTGGCTCCTAGAACGCGCGGTCGAGCACCAGGGGAGTCCGTTCCCGTTGCGTGTCCATCGGATAGCCGCTCGTCGACGACGGGTCGACGAAGTTGGCGAGGAAGTCCTGGGTCGCTCGTTGGCCTCGTGCCACGAGCTCGCGGTTGGCGGCGGCGAGACCGGTGATCTCGTCCGTCAGCTCGAGGAACGCCTGCCGGTGGTCCTGGAACATCGTGTCCCAGGGCGGCGGGGCGTGCTCGGCCAGCTGCTGGAGCGACGGCCCGGGCGAGAGGAGCAGCGTCGGGGCGACCTGGTCGACCTCGATGGACCGCATGATCTCGGCTTCACGGATGCGCTCGAGCACGACCTCCACCTCGCGGGTGGCGCGTGCCAGCCAGCGGGTGCGGCCGGCAGCGAGGAGCAGCTGCTCCTCCTCCAGCTTGAACAGCAGGAGCTCCAGCAGGTTGCGCTCCTGCCACAGCGTGGTCGACACCTCTTGCAGACCCATGGGCGTTCCTCCCTTGCGTGGTCCTTGGTCCCTGGTCGCACGTCGCGGCGGCGATCTGAGGGAAACCGCGATCTGGGGGAAGCCGCGCAGCTGCACTAGTCGCTGATCGGTGCGCGCTAGTGCCCCTGGTGCCCCCGGCCCTTGATGACGTACCGGGGGGTCACCAGGCATGGCCCGACCGGTCCATGGCGGCGGAGCGCGGTTCAACCGCGCGGCGGATGTTCCGCACGGCAGTCAGCATCGATGGTTCATCCATGGAGCAGAACAGCACCGCCGCCAGCACGACCGAGGCGCAGGAGCAGTTGATCCGGGAGCACCTCCCGCTGGTCAGCTGGGGCGTTGGCGAGATCGCCGCCCGCATCCCCCGGTTCGTGCCCCGTGACGACCTCGAGTCCGCCGCGATGTTCGGCCTCTACCAGGCCGCTCGCACCTACGACCCGGCTCGGGGCGTGCCCTTCGCCGCCTTCGCCCGGCAGCGCATCCGTGGCGCCCTCCTCGACGAGCTCCGCTCGCGGGACTGGGCCGGCCGCACCGTGCGCAGCCACGTGAAGCAGGTGCGCACCGCCGTCGACGAGCTGCGGGTGACGCTGGGCCGGGAGCCCACGCAGGCCGAGATCGCCGAGCGGGCCCAGATCGACGGCGACGAGCTGCACCGGGCGAACGACGACAGCCACCGCGCCTCGCTGCTCTTCTACGACTCGGTCTACCTGGCCGCCACCGAGAGCGATGCGCTCGCCGTCCACGACGCCGACCCGCACGACCAGGTGCTCAAGGCCGAGCAGCACGGCTACCTCCGCGACGCGATCATGGCGCTGCCCGAGCGCCTGCGCACCGTGGTCATCGGCTACTTCTTCGAGGAGCGCCCGATGCTCGAGATCGCCGAGGAGCTCGGTGTGACGGACTCCCGCATCTCGCAGATCCGGGCCGAGGCCCTCGAGCTGCTGAAGGACGGGCTCAACTCGCAGCTCGACCCGACCATGGTCACCGTCGAGGAGAACCCCGGCGGCCGGGCCGCCCGCCGCAAGGCCGCCTACTACGCGCAGGTCGCGGCCGGCTCCGACTACCGCACCCGCCTCGCCAGCGACGCCCCCACGCTCAAGGAGCGCGTCGCCCAGGTCGAAGCCAGCGCTTCGGCCTAGCTCCGGCAGGGACGACGCAGCTCCGCTCTCGCACCACCGAACAACCACCAGGAAGAAATCTCGCCGACCACTCAGATCGGCGCTGGTCGCGGCGATGAGGCAGCGATCACCACGTGCGTGGTGGTCCGGCCCCAAGGACCGGGACCGTCGACCCGCTCAAGGAGGACATCATGGGTCTCAGGATCAACCAGAACATCGCCGCCATGAACGCGTACCGGAACCTCACGGTGACGGATGGCCAGATGAGCAAGAGCCTCGAGAAGCTGTCCAGCGGCTTCCGGATCAACCGTGCGGCCGACGACGCCGCCGGTCTCAGCATCAGCGAGGGCCTCCGCGCCCAGGTCGGTGGCCTCAAGGTCGCCGTCCGCAACGCTCAGGACGGCATCTCGGTCGTGCAGACGGCTGAAGGCGCCATGAGCGAGGTGCACAGCATCCTCCAGCGCATGCGTGACCTGGCCGTGCAGGCCTCCAACACGGGTTCGCAGGACTCCGACGCCCGCGTCGCTGCCCAGACCGAGTTCGACCAGCTGAAGACCGAGATCGACCGGATCGGCAACACGACCCGCTTCGGCTCGACCAAGCTGCTCGACGGCACCCTCGGTGCCTCGGCCTCGCAGACCGGCACGCTGCAGACGGCGAACCTGACCACGAACGCCACGGCTGCCCAGCACACGTTCACGGTCGGCTTCAACGACAACAACGGCAACGCCCGCTCGGTCTCCATCGCCCTCGCCGACAGCACCAGCTACACCGGTCAGGCGATCGTCGACGCGGTCAACTCGGCCGTGCAGACGGCCCAGTCGGGCTGGGGCGCCGGCAACACCACCGACTTCCACGCCGAGCTCGTCCAGGGCCTGGGCACCAGCTTCCAGGTGAAGCTGGCCAGCTCCGCGGCGTTCACGACGTCGGCCGTGGGTGCGCAGCTCACCGGTTCCGTCCTCGGGGCCGCTGCTGCGGTCGCCGTCACCGGTTCCGGTGGCGTGTTCCAGGTCGGGGCCAACAACGCCTCGTCCGGTGCCGACAAGATCACCGTCGCCATCGCCGACGTGCGGACCTCGGCCCTGGCCAGCGGTGCGCTCACCGGCGTCAGCGCCAAGATCGCCGCCGGCACCTCGACGGCGATCGACGATGTCGATGCGGCCATCAAGGCCATCTCGACCGCTCGTGCCAACCTCGGTGCGTACCAGAACCGGTTCGAGCACACCATCTCGAACCTGTCCGTCACGTCGGAGAACCTCTCGGCTTCCGAGTCCCGGATCCGTGACACCGACATGGCCCAGGAGATGGTGAGCTTCACCCGCTCGCAGATCCTGACCCAGGCCGGCACCGCGATGCTGGCCCAGGCCAACCAGGCCCCGCAGCAGGTGCTCCAGCTGCTCCGCGGCTAGTAGCTCCGCCACTGGTGGGGGCGGCCCGCATGGGTCGCCCCCACTTGGCATCTCTGCCCTGACCGACTGACCAAGGGACCCGCCCGATGGCGACCAGCCTCAGCAGCGTCGACGGGCTCATCTCGGGGATGAGCACCTCCACGATCATCCAGCAGCTGCTGACGATCGACAAGGTGCCCCAGCAGCGGCTCGTCGCCAAGCAGAACACGCTCGCCGACAAGATCACGTCCTACCAGTCGATCAACACGAAGTTCCTCACCCTCCAGGCGGCCGCCGACAAGCTGACGCTCCCGGAGACCTGGACGGCCCGCAGCGCGGTGTCGTCGTCCAGCTCGGTGTCGGCCACCGCGGGCAGCGGCGCCCTCACCGGCTCGATCACCTTCGACGTGCAGCAGATCGCCAAGGCCCAGGCCTACGTCTCCCACGGCGCGTTCTCGTCGACCTCCGCGATCGTCACCACCTCCCCCTCGGTGACGATCACGAAGGGCGACGCAGCCCCCGTGACGGTGAACACCGGCGACGGCTCCCTCGCCGCCGTGGTGTCCGGCATCAACGCGGCCAACGCCGGCGTCCGCGCTGCCGCCGTGCAGGTCGCCCCCGGCTCGTTCAAGCTCCAGCTCACGTCGACCACGACCGGGGCCGACTCCGACTTCACGATCGCCGACGGCGGCAACGCCACCCCGTTCGGCACGCTGGACGAGTCGGTCGGCGGCCAGGACGCCAAGCTCCTCGTGGGCGATGCCCTCAGCGTCGGCAAGTACGAAGTCGCATCGCACAGCAACACGTTCACCGACGTGCTCCCGGGCGTGACCCTCACCGTGAAGGCCCCGGCGACCGCGGTGACCGTCGACGTGAGCCCGGCCGGGGGCGACCTCGCGGGCAGCGTCCAGGCCATGGTCGTGGCGGCCAACAGCCTGCTGACCGAGATCAAGAAGCAGACGGCCTACGACCCGGCAACGAAGTCGGGCGCCCCGCTCGTGGGCGACAACCTCGTCCGGTCGCTGCAGTCGCAGGTGCTGAGCCTCGTCACCTCGTCGGGCAAGAGCACGGCCTCGGCCGGCGTGCAGCTGGCCAAGGACGGGACGATCACGTTCGACTCGGCCAAGTTCCAGGCCGCCTTCACCGCCGATCCCACGGGGACGGCGACCCTCTTCACGCCGGGCGGCAGCTCGGCCCACCCCGACCCACCCCAGTCGGCCCTGGCGTCGAAGGTCACGTTGCTCAAGGCGTCGGACCAGACCCAGCCCGGCACCTACGACGTGAAGATCACCGCCGCCGGCCGCCAGGCTCGGGCCGAGGTGACCGGCACGATCGCCGATGGCGAGAAGCTCACGATCAACGTGCCGGGCAAGACCGCCCTCGTGCTCACCGCCGGGCCGACCGACGACCTCACCACGATGGCCAGCCGGATCAACGAGGCGTCGGCGACGGGGTCGCTCGGCATCGTCGCCCGTGTCGAGTCCGGGGCGCTCGAGATCCGCACCCAGTCCTACGGCGCCGCGCCCACCCTCACCGTCACGACCGACGCCGTCGCCGCCACGGCGGCGGCGACGGTCGCCGGCGCCGACGTGGCCGGCACCATCAACGGCGTGGTGGCCAAGGGCTCGGGCCAGACCCTGATCGCCCCGCCGGCCGACAACACGCTCCACGGCGTGGCGCTCAAGGTCACGGCCACCGACGCCGACGTCGCCACCGCCGCCGGCCTGGCCGGCGCCAACACGAACCTCATGGCCCGCTGGACCTACTCGCCCGGGCTCGCCGCCCGCATGGACTCGCTGGCCGGCGACGCGGTGCGGACCGGCACCGGTCGGCTGTCGCTGATCATCGCCGGCAACCAGAGCGAGATCGACGACCTCGGGCTCAAGATCACCGACTGGGACACCAAGTTGGCGGCCAAGGAGGCCGGCTACCGGACCCAGTACGCCAACCTCGAGACGGCACTCGGGAAGTTGAAGAGCCAGGGGACCTGGCTCTCAGGTCAGCTGTCCAGCCTGCCGACCAGCTCGGGCTGAGCACTCCACGGATGAGCTCTGCCCCGAACGGATGCCCCACCTCTCATGGATGACGACAAGGCGGTTCACGGATGACCCTGCAAGCGGCACAGACCTGGTACATGGAGGAGACCGTGGCGACGGCGACGCCGGCCCGGCTGCTCTGCCTGCTCTACGACCGGCTCGCCCGCGACCTCGGGCAGGGCCGCACCGCCCTGCTCGCGGGCCGGCGCGACGATGCCGACGCCAAGCTCGAGCACGCCATCGAGATCTTCACCGAGCTCGTCTGCACCCTCGACGGCAACGCCTGGGCCGGTGCCGGCGACCTGGCCCGCATCTACTCGTGGATGGTGAGCCAGGTGATCTCGGCCAAGGTCAAGGGTGACGCTTCACTCGTCGGCCCCGTGCACGACCTGGTGATGCAGCTCGGCTCGGCCTGGCACGAGGTCGCCGACTCGATCGACCAGAAGACGGCCGTCACGGCATGACGCTCGCGACCTGGGACCGGCTGCTCGACGAGCTCGAGCAGGGGCTCGACGCCGTCGAGGCCGCGCTCGCCGCCGGCGACGAGGTCGTGGTCGCGGAGCTGGCGGTCCTCGAGGGGCTGGGACACATGCCCCTCGAGGTCGGTCCCCGGGCCAAGGCCGTCCAGCACCGCCTCCAGGAGGTCGAGCTGGCGCTGACGTTGGCGGCCCAGCGGGCGCGGCAGGCGATGGTCCTGGGCGACTCGAGCCCCGCGGCCGGGCCGAGCCTCTTCGACCACCGGGGCTAGTCGACCCCGGGCCGGGCTCGACCGGCCAGTTGTTCGTCGGTTGTCCGCCCACCCCTCAGATCACTCCTGGTAGGTCCGAGGTGACGGTGAGCGCACGGACTGCGTGACCACGTAGCTGCCAGGGACGGGCGGCGACGAACTCTCGAACGAGGGATGCAGTGAGCGAAAGGTCCGTCCCGTGGACGATCTGACGATCTCCACCGTGCACACCGCGCTGCGGGGTCTCACCCAGCGGCAGAAGGTGATCGCCAACAACATCGCCAACGTCGAGACGCCGGGCTTCGTCGCCCAGAAGGTGTCCTTCGAGGACAGCCTCCGCGCCGCCGTCACCATGGGCAGCCCGCAGGCCGCCAACGTCGCCGTCACGTCGTCCGACCACTACGCCAACGTCAACGGCAACAACGTGCAGCTCGACGACGAGACCGTGTCGCTCGTCGACACCGGCCTCCAGTACCAGCTGATGGTCGAGGCCATGAACGCCAAGTTCGCCCTCCTGCGCACGGCGATCGGCAAGTAGCGATGTCGAACTTCGGCTCGATCGGGGTCTCCGGCTCGGCGCTGCGCGTCTTCCGCACGTGGATGGACGCCGTCAGCGACAACGTCGCCAACAGCGAGACCGCCCGCCGCACCAGCGACACCGCCTTCCAGGCCCGCTACGTCGAGGCCACCGCGCTCGAGGACGGGAACGGCACCGGCACCGGCGTCGCCGTGAAGAGCATCCAGCTCGGCAGCGCCGAGGGGCGCCTCGTGTACGACCCGAACAACCCCCTCGCCGACGGCGACGGGATGGTCCGCTACCCCGACATCGACATGGGTGACCAGCTCACGCAGCTGATGGTCGCCCAGCGCGGCTACCAGGCGAACCTCCAGGTCGTCGACCGGGCCCGCGACACCTACCTGCAGGCGCTGCGCATCGGGAACGCCCGCTGATGGCCCTCCCCGGCATC
>JAODBP010000298.1 GCA_025464025.1 Actinomycetes bacterium
GCACCAAGCCCCTCCCGGGCTGGACCGTCACCAAGACCGACACGACGATCACCTGGGCCGGCGGGACGATCGCCCCCGGCGAGTTCCAGGAGTTCGAGATCTCCGTCGGCCCGCTGCCCGCCGTCGATGAGCTGGTGTTCAAGGCGGTGCAGACCTACGACGACGGCACCGTGGTGCGCTGGATCGATCCGACCCCGGCCGACGGCACCGAGCCCGACCACCCGGCGCCCACCCTCCACCTGGTGCCGGGCTCCGGCGAGGGCGACGACGAGGCCGCGGCCACCACGACCACCAGCACGGTGCTCGGGGCGACGGCGGCGTCCGCGTCGTCGGAGGAGAAGGACGACGACGACGGCGGCAAGGTCGTCGGCGCCTACGTGCTCGCCGTCGTGGCGGTGGCGTTGAGCGCCACGGCGCTGGTGCAGGGTCGCCGCAAGCGGAACGGAGCGGCAGGGGCATAGGCGTTTCGTCCATTTGGATGGTGCAGGGTTCCGACCGGTGATCTCGGGCTCAGGTCGGCACCCGGCACCGTCGAGGGGCGGGCATGAACCGACTCCTCGACGACGCCCGGATGGCCGTGAAGCTGGCCCTGCTCACCGGCTTCGGCCTCCTCATCGCGGTCACCGTCGGCGTCCGCGCCCTCGGGCTGGTGGCCGACATCGACCACAGCTCGACCCGCCTCAGCGCGCTCGACGCGGCCACCGCCACCCTCAACTACCTCGATCACCGCATGAGCGAGCTCAAGGCCGACGGCTTCGGCGTGTTCGTCGTCGACGACCCGGCCGCGCTGGCCGAGGAGACCAAGGGCGACGTCGCCACCATCGCCGAGGGCTGGGGCGAGCTCGGCCGCGACGGCCTGCCGGCCGACGTGCTCGACGCCCTCGACCGACTGGCCCAGGGCCAGGCCGGCTACGGCGAGTTCGTGCAGGGCTTCGTCGCCGACGCGGCCACCGACCCCGCCGACACGCGGGCCCGCTCCCACGAGGTGACCGACAAGAACCGCGAGCTCGACCCGCTCGTCGACGGGGCCCACGCCCTGGTCGACAAGCGGCTGGCCCAGGCCCACCGCCACCAGGACCACGTGATCGCCGCCGCCCGCACCGAGCTGGCCCTCACGCTCGTGGCCGGCCTGGTGTTCGGCGCCCTCCTGTGCCTGGCCGTGGCCCGGCGCATCGTCCGGCCCCTGCGGCGGGTGGTCGAGGTCCTCGGCCGGATGGCCGACGGCGACCTCCGTGACCGCATGGCGCTGGCCCGGAAGGACGAGCTCGGCGTCGTCGCCGCCGCCCTCGACCGGACGGCCGAGCGCATGTCGGGCGTGATCGACTCGATCGCCGGGTCGGCCTCCGAGGTCGCCGCCTCGTCGGAGCACCTGGCCGGCGTCGCCCGTCAGATGGGGGACACCGCGGTCGAGGCGTCCGAGCAGTCATCGATGGCGTCGGCCTCGGCCGAGGAGGTGTCGGCCAGCGTCCGCACGGTCGCCGCCGCGGCCGAGGAGATGGGTGCGTCGATCCGGGAGATCGCGTCGTCGGCGACCGAGGCCTCCCGCGTGGCCGGTGGCGCCGTGCGCGTCGCCGATGCCACGACCGGCACGGTCGCCAAGCTCGGCACGTCGTCGCTCGAGATCGGCGAGGTGGTCAAGGTCATCACCTCGATCGCCGAGCAGACGAACCTGCTGGCCCTGAACGCCACCATCGAGGCGGCCCGGGCCGGGGAGTCGGGCAAGGGCTTCGCCGTGGTGGCCAACGAGGTGAAGGAGCTGGCCAAGCTCACCGCCACGGCGACGCAGGACATCGCCGACCGGGTGCTGGCCATCCAGGGGGATGCCGGCGCCGCCGGCCAGGCCATCGCCGAGGTCACCGAGGTGATCGGCCGGATCGACGAGATCCAGGCCACCATCGCCTCGGCCGTGGAGGAGCAGACGGCGACCACCCAGGAGATCAGCCGCTCGGTCGCCGAGGCCGCCACCGGCGCGACCGAGATCGCGTCGAACGTGAGCATCGTCGCCGTGGCGACCGAGGACACCTCGGCCGCCGCGGCCCAGGCCCTCCGGGCCGCCCAGTCGCTCGCCTCGACCGCCGCCGACCTCCGGTCGCTGCTCGGCGTGTTCACCGTCGCCGCCCTCGAGGCGCCGCCGGCCACCGACGGCGTCGAGCCTCGGGAGCTCGTCGCCGTCGGCTGATCCCCCCAACACGAATCGGGGCGCCGTCCGATCCGGGCGGCGCCCCTTTTCGCGCCCGCAGGGGTGGGGGGAAGTGGCGCGATGGGGCGTTGACGGGTGGGCTGTGGGGGCATATGGTGGAGCGAGGTGGTGCGGCGGGGAGCGAATTGGTGCTCCCGGTGGTGCCAAGTGGTGAGGCAGTTCTGACCGGACGAGCAGCGCAGCGAGACGAGCACGGATGTTCCTGGGGACCTACGAGCACTCCCTGGACCCCAAGGGCCGGGTCATCCTCCCGGCCAAGTTCCGTGAGCAGCTCGAGGCCGGCGCGTTCCTGGCCAAGTCCCTGGACGGGTGCCTCGCCCTCTACGACGCCGAGGAGTTCCAGAAGGTGGCCCTGAACATGCAGGAGCAGGCGAGGAGGGGAGCGGTCGAGCGCAACGCCGTGCGCTCTTTCGCCGCCGGCGCCACCGAGGCCACCCCCGACAAGCAGGGCCGGATCTCCATCCCGGCCCACCTGCGCACCTTCGCCAACCTCGAGCGGGAGCTGGTCGTCACCGGCGCCCTGTCCCGCATCGAGATCTGGGACGCCGCCCGCTGGCGGGAGCTCGACGCCGAGGCCGAGCGCTCGCTGACCGCCGCCCGCCCCGGCCTGGACGACATCGGCATCTGAACCAGCACGGCATCTGAACCAGCACGGCATCTAGTTCACGACCCGACCTTCAGCGGGGGCCTCTGACCGGCAACGGACAGCCCCTACTCCGCCCGCTTCCGTTCGCTACCCGGGGAGACATCCCGGGGGCATTCGCTGGCCGGAGGCTCCCGCTGAGCGCCGGGTCACCCGGACACCCGAAGCACGCAACCCGAGAGCACACCATGACGACGCAGCCCTTCGAGCACAGGCCGGTGATGGTCGACGAGATCGTCGACCTGTTCGCCGACGTGCCGCCCGGGACCGTCGTGGACGCCACCCTCGGGGGCGCCGGCCACAGCCGCGCCATCCTCGACGCCCACCCCCACCTCCGGGTGGCCGGGCTCGACCAGGACCCGGACGCCGTCGAGGTCGCCACCGAGCGCCTCGCCCCCTACGGCGATCGGGCCTCGGTCACCCACGTCCGCTTCGACCGCATGTCGGTCGCCGTGCACGACCTCGGGCTCGAGGCCGTGAGCGGCGTGCTGTTCGACCTCGGCGTGTCGTCGCCCCAGCTCGACCGGGGCGAGCGGGGCTTCAGCCACCGCTTCGACGCCCCCCTCGACATGCGCATGGACACCACCGCAGCACGCAGCGCGGCTGACGTCGTCAACGGTTACGACGAGACGGCGTTGGCCCGCGTGCTGCGGGAGCTCGGCGACGAGCGCTTCGCCAACCGGATCGCCAGGGCCATCGTGGCGAACCGGCCGGTGACGACCACGGCCCAGCTGGCCGAGATCGTGCGCGACGCCATCCCCGCCCCGGCCCGCCGCACCGGCGGCCACCCGGCCAAGCGGTCGTTCCAGGCCGTGCGCATCGAGGTCAACGCCGAGCTCGACATCCTGCCCGGCGCCATCGACCAGGCCATCGAGCTGCTCGCCCCCGGCGGGCGCTGCGTGGTGCTCGCCTACCACTCGGGCGAGGACCGCCTCGTGAAGGAGCGGTTCCGCACCGCGTCGACCGGTGGGTGCACGTGCCCGCCCGGTCTGCCGTGCGTGTGCGGCGCCGTCCCCCAGGTCCGCCTGCTCAAGCGGGGCGCCTGGAAGCCCACGGCGGCCGAGATCGCCGCCAACCCGCGGGCCGAGAGCGCTCGCCTCCGTGCCGTTCAGAAGTTGGGAGTCGCAGCCTGATGGCCGCCACCGCACCCGTCCGCCGTCCTGCCCCCCGCCCCGCGCCGGTCGTGCGCGTCGCCGCCGCGCCGGCGCGTGGAAGCGAGGCCCCGAACCGGCGACCCCGCCCGGAGGCCCTCCCCCAGCCCCGGCCGCGGCTGCGCATCGTCAGCGACGCCCGGGTCAAGGCGGCCCACCGCCGCCGGCGCACCCGTCTCGTCCTGTTCGCCGCTGGCCTGCTGGCCACCGGCTGCCTGTTCGCGCTGGCCGCAGCCAACGCCATGCTGGTGAGCGGTCAGGGCCGGCTCGACACGTTGGAGTCGAAGGTGGCCGACGCCCAGTCGCAGTACTCGGCCAACCGGCTGAAGGTGGCCCAGCTCGAGTCGCCCGACAACATCGTCCAGGCCGCCCAGCACCGCCTCGGCATGGTTCCACCACCTGGCGTCACCTACCTGACACCATCGGAGGCGATGGCGGCAGAGGCGGGCACGACGGCGGCATCCCAGGAGGCGGCGTCCACGGGCGACACGTCGTGGGCCGCGGCCAAGCCCTACCTCGACGGCCGCCCCTGACGTGACGACGACCTCTCGGCGGCCGACCGGGCGCACCGCGCCCCGCCCGCGTCCGGAGGAGCCCCGTCCCGCGCCCCGAGCCCGGACCGCGGCGCCCCGGGAGCGCCATCCCACCGCTCGTCCGGCGCCTCGGAGCCGGCAGGC
>JAODBP010000004.1 GCA_025464025.1 Actinomycetes bacterium
GGCCCCGGCCGCCACGGCGGCATGCCGTCCCGGCGCGGCCACGAGCCCGGGCGTCACCGCCCGCGAGATCAAGGCAGCGTCGATCGTCACCGACTCCGGCCCGCTGCCCGGGGCGACCGAGGGCTCCTACCGCGGCGCGGCGGCGTACTTCGCCATGGTCAACAGCCAGGGCGGCGTCTGCGGTCGCAAGCTCACGCTCCTGAAGGGCGACGACGGGCTGGATCCCGGGCGGGCCCGAGGCGAGTTCCTGCGGCTCGAGCCCCAGGTCCTCTCGATCGTCGGCGCCTTCTCGGTCGCCGACTCCGGCTACATGGACCTCATCGAGAAGACGAAGGTCCCGTACGCCTCGCTCACCGTCGACCCGTCCGGCCGGCACCTGCCGACGGTGTGGCCGAAGCGCACCGGGGACAAGGTCTCGACCGGCCCGTACGTGTGGCTCCGCAAGCAGCACCCGGACGTCAAGAAGGCCGCGGTCCTCTACGCCGACATCGGCGCGGTGAAGGCGAACCTCGACGGCACCGTGAAGGCGATCGAGCGCGCCGGGTTCCAGCTGGCCATGCCGCCGACGGCGGTGGGCGTGGCCGACCCCGACTACACGGGCACGGTGCGGAACCTCCAGGACAAGGGCGTCGACTTCGTCTACCTCTTCTCCTTCGAGGTCAACATGCACGTCCGGTTCAACCGGAACATGAAGCAGCAGCACTACGAGCCGAAGCTGAAGGTCGCCAACGTCGCCTTCAACGACCGGTTCTCCCAGCTCTTGAAGAGCGACGGCGACGGGTGGGAGAACACCAACAACTACCTCCCCTTCCTCGACCCGGCCGAGAAGGCGAAGTCGAAGGCCGTCAACGACTTCCTGACCTGGAACCAGCGGCTCTTCCCGGGCCAGCAGATGGACCTGTTCAACGTCAGCGGCTGGGGTGCGGCGGCGTACTTCGTCGACGCCCTCCGCCTGGCCGGCGGCGACGTGAACCGGGCGTCGCTGCTCGCCGCCCTGGCGAAGGTGCCGAAGTACGACGACGGCGGGGTCGGCGTGCCGTTCGACCCGCACACGGGCGAGCCCACGAGGTGCTTCTCCATCGCCAAGCACCAGGGCGGCGCGTGGAAGCGGGAGTTCCCGGCCAACGGGCTGGAGTGCAACCTCGGCGAAGTCCTGAAGTACAAGTGATCGAGGGGCGGCGGTAGTGGAGAAGCTCTTCGTCTTCCTGACCATCGGTGTCAGCGTCAGCGCGATCTACGCGGTGTGCGCCACCGGCCTCGTGGTCACGTACGTCACCTCGGGCGTCTTCAACTTCGCCCACGGCGCCATCGGGATGTTCCTGGCGTTCACCTACTGGGAGCTGAGCGTCAACCGCGGCTGGCCGGTCCCGATCGCCCTGGCGGTCACGCTGCTCGTCATCGCACCGGCGATCGGGATCGCCCTCGACGTGCTCGTCATGCGCCGCCTGGTGCAGGGCGCGTCGGTGGCGACGAAGCTGGTGGTGACCCTCGCGCTGCTCGTCGCGTTCCAGGGCGCGGCGATCGGCATCTGGGGCATCCAGCTCCGGACGCTGCCCGAGCTGTTCCCGGGCCACGAGGTGTCGGTCTTCAGCCTCGTCATCACGTGGCACCAGATCGTCACCGTCATCGCCGCGGCCGCCGTCGCGTTCGGCCTGCGGACGCTGTTCAAGCGCACCCGCCTCGGCGTGGCCATGCGCGCGGTCGTCGACAACCCCGAGCTGTGCGCGGTGAAGGGCCTCAGCCCGAACGTGGTGACCGCGGCGTCGTGGGCGCTCGGTTCGTCGCTCGCCGGCCTGGCCGCGATCCTGATCGCGCCGGGCCTCAACCTCGAGGTCAACACGCTCAGCCTGCTCGTGGTGTCGGCGTACGCCGCCGCCGTCGTGGGGCGGCTGCAGAGCCTCCCGGCGACCTTCGTAGGCGCCCTCATCCTCGGCGTGAGCCAGCAGCTGTCGGTGGGCTACCTGCCGACCACCAACGAGTGGCTGGCCAACCTGCGGCCAGCGCTGCCGTTCGTGCTCCTGTTCGTCGCCCTCCTGATGCGCCGTGAGAACCGCCTGCCGGAGAAGCTCAGGAGCCACGCCGAGCCCGCACCGCCGCGGGTGCGGACGACCCTCGTGGTCGGCGCGCTGTGCGTCGCCGCCGCGGTGCCGATCTCCGGCGCCTTGTCCCCGTCGAACCTGCTCATCGGCTCGCGCGGCTTCATCTTCGCCTGCATCGTGCTCAGCCTGGTCCTGCTCACCGGGCTGTCGGGCCAGGTGTCGCTCATGCAGATGTCGTTCGTCGGGCTCGGTGCCGTGCTCGCCGGCAAGCTGCCCGCGTCGCTCCCGTTCCCCGTGACCCTCGTGCTCGCCGGTGCCGTCACCGGGCTGGTCGGTGCCGTCGTGGCCCTGCCGGCGGTGCGACTGCGCGGCATCTACCTGGCGCTGTCGACCCTCGCGTTCGCGATCCTGATGGACAACATCGTCTTCGGGAACCGCAACGTCCTGGGCGGCGGCACGACGTTGCGCGTCGACCGGCCCAGCATCTTCGGCGTCGACCTGTCGAGCGAGCGGGCGCTGTTCATCGCGCTGGTCGTCGTCCTCGTCGCCTTCGCCCACGTGTTCCTGGCGGTGCGCAGGAGCCGGTTCGGGCGGCTGCTCACGGCGATGCGCGACGCCCCGAACGCCTGCCAGACGCTCGGCATGAACGTCACCCGGGCGAAGCTCCAGGTGTTCTTCCTGTCGGCGATGCTCGCCGGGGTGGCCGGGGTGTTCTTCGGCGGGCTGCAGTCGAGGGTCGGGCAGCTCGACTTCCTCTACTTCCGTTCGCTGACCGTCCTGCTCGTCGCGACCATCTTCGGCATCACGAGCGTGTCGGGCGCCATCCTCGGTGCCGCGTTCTTCGTCGTGCTCCCCGAGCTCACCCGACACGCCGACTCGTCGGGGGGCCAGGCCATCCAGCCGCTGGTGATCGGCCTCCTCGCCATCGCCACGGCGCGGCGCCAGGAGGGCCTGGCCGGGCGGGTGCGGGCCACGCTGCGGCCGCTCCTCCGCCTGGTGCCGGCGTTCCGGCCGACGCGGTCGCGCCCCGAACGGGAGATCGATCTGCGGGAGCCCGTGGTCGACGAGGTCCGCACGAGGGAGGTGACCCCCGTTGGCGCTGGCCGCTGAGCTCCCCGTCCTTCCGGACACCGACGTCCCGCTCCTCGAGCTGCGCGGCATCCGGGCCGGCTACGGCGGCGTCGAGGCCCTGCACGGGATCGACCTCGTCGTCCCCGGCGGCTCGATCGTCGCCCTCCTTGGCCCCAACGGCGCCGGGAAGACGACGACCCTCGCCGTCGTCAACGGGCTGCTCACGCCGACCGCGGGCAGCGTGCTCCTCGAGGGGCACGACGTGTCGGGTGCGTCGACGGTGGCGCTGGCCCGCGCCGGGGTGTGCCTGATCCCCGAGGGCCGCGGCATCTTCCCGAACCTCACCGTCCGCGAGAACCTGCTCATGGACACCTACGCCGCCGGCAAGCCGGTCGCCGAGATCGAGGAGGCCGCCTACGGGCGGTTCCCCCGCCTGGGCGAGCGGCGGTCGCAGGTGGCGGGCACCCTCTCGGGCGGCGAGCAGCAGATGCTCGCGTTGTCCCGTGCGCTGTCGAGCGACCCGGCGCTGATCCTGCTCGACGAGCTGTCGATGGGGCTGGCGCCGCTCATCGTCGACGAGCTGTTCACCGTCGTGGCCGAGCTCGCCGCCACCGGCGTGACCATCCTCGTCGTCGAGCAGTTCGCCAGCGTCGTGCTCGGGGTCGCCGACCACGTCGCCGTCATGGCCCAGGGGCTCATCCGGCTCCAGGGACGCCCGGACGAGGTCCGCGACGAGCTCCACGCCGCCTACCTCGGAGGAGGGGAGCGCTGATGCGCCGTCGTCTCGTCGTCGCCGCCCTGACCATCGCCGCCGCACCGTTCGTGCTGGCGCCCGTCGCTGGTGCGGAATCGGCCGACGACGCGCTCACCGGGTACATCGGCACCGCCAGCGGCGCCGTGTTCTCGATCCAGCCGATCTTCCCCGGGCTCCTGCCCACCGGCGACGCCCCCTTCGAGGTCACCGGCGGGCTCAGCACCGCCAACGTGAAGTCGGGCGGGAACGCCTTCGGGCAGGCGGAGGTGGTGTGGCCCGGCTCGGGGGCGGCCAACCTGGGCCCGCTGCTCGGCCAGGCGGCGGCGCAACCGATCTTCTACCAGCTGCCGCCGTACCCGCTCGGCGTGCAGGCGAGCCAGAGCGACGAGCCGGCCAGCCAGGGCGCGGCCCCGGGCCCCGTCGTCAAGGCATCGGGCCAGGATGGCAGGTCGCTGTCGCTCGTCCAGGCCGGCGGTGGCGGGATCCCGGGCATCTTCACCTTCGGCTCGGTGTCGTCGTCGAGCCGGGCGGCGGTCGAGAACGGCTCGCTCGTCACCCAGAGCACGGTCGTGCTGCACGACGTGGTGCTCGGCGACGGCGACGTCACCATGGACGTGGTCAAGAGCGTGTCGACGGCGAGCAGCACCGGCGACCGCAGCGACTCCAAGGGCACGACGGAGGTCTCCGGCCTCGAGGTCGGCGGCCAGGGTGCGACCATCGACAGCAAGGGCATCAAGGGTGCCGGTCCGCTGACGACCGGGCTGGCCGCCGCCCTGAAGGCGGCTGGGGTCGACCTCGTGCTCGTCGACGGCGACGGGCATGCCAACGGCGGGGCCGCCGATCGCGTCTCGTCCGGCCTGCTGGCCACCATCGCCAACCCGGCCGTGGCCGCCAGCCCGCAGTTCGAGGGCAGCCGGTTCGTCATCGCCATCGCCCCGACCGCGGTCGGTGCGCTGGCCAGCCCGCCGTTCGACGCCTCGTCGTTCGACATCGCCATGCCCGCGCCGATCGATGTTGGGAGCGGTGGCGGCTTCAGCACCATCGCTGGCACGGTGGGCGACGTCTACGGCGGCGCCGCGACGACCGGGGGGCCGGCCCCGGCGGCGGGCTCCGACTCGCCGGTCGGGTTCGAGAGGGTGGGCAAGGTGCTCCCGCCCGTCGGTGGCGTACCGGGCAGCCTCGTGCTCGCCCTGGTTGCCGCCCTGTTCTTCGGCAGCCGTTGGATCAGCCGGTTCATCGGCCGGTTCGTCTCGATCGAGGAGTGACCATGGAGGCAACCAGCGATCTCGTCATCGATGTCCGGCGCGCCCGGTTCCGCGAGTCCGTCGCCGGGCTCGCGACCCGTGCCCGCTCCGGCGACCTGCTGCGGCTGCTCGTCCTGCCGGCGGCGGTGCTCGTCACGGGTGGCTTCGCGGTGATGCTCCTGGGGTGGTGGGGCGCGGCCCACACCCACCGCCAGGTCGAGCAGATCCCGTACCTGATCTCCGGTGGCCTGATCGGGTTGGGCCTTGTCATCCTCGGCGGGCTCCTGTTGGCTACCGCAGTGTGGATGACGACCGTGCGTCGGATGCAGGAGCAGGCCGACGAGCGGGGTCGGGCCCATCTGGCCGAGCTGGTGTCCGTCCTGACCCCACCGGCGCCGAAGCCGAGGGCGAGCCGGGCCCGAGCCGCCAGTTGACGACCACCGTCCCGGCCACCATCGAGGGCCCCCGTAGGCGCCGCTGGATGCCCGACCTCGGTGGGGTCTCGTCCACGCCGCTGCTGATCCTGTTCGGCCTCAACCTCGTCGACGAGGTCGATCGGGTCGGCTTCGCCGTTCTGTCGCCGGAGATCCGCGACACCTTCGACCTCGGCGACGGCGGCATCGTGGCGATCGGGGCGCTGTCGGCCCTGCTGATCCTCTTCGGTGCCCTGCCGCTCGGCTACCTCGGTGATCGCTACCCCCGCACCCGGATCGCCGGCATCGCCGGGCTCGTGTGGGGGACGTGTGCCGCCCTCACCGGCCTCGCCGTGGTCGTGCCCATGCTGTTCCTCGCCCGCCTCGGTTCGGGCGCCGCCCGCACGTCGAACGAGGTCGTCCACCCCAGCCTGCTCGCCGACTACTACCCGCCGGCGGTGCTGCCCGGGGCGTTCCGCATCCACCGGATGGCCAGCCCGCTGGGCTACGCCGCCGCCCTCGTGATGGGCGCGCTGGGCGCGCTCGTCGGCTGGCGCCTGGCGTTCGTGATCGCCGCCGTGCCCACGTTCGTGCTGCTCCTGCTGCTCAAGTCGCTGCCCGAGCCCCGCCGTGGGGGCGCGGCGCTCGCCGACGACGAACCCGAGCTGGCCGCCCTGTCGTTCCGCGAGGCCCGCACCTCGCTGTTCGCCACCAAGACCCTGCGCCGGTGCTGGATCGGGGGCTTCCTGCTCGGCGTCGCCTTCATCGCCAACGCCCAGCTCCTGTCGCTGTTCTTCGAGCGGGTCCACGGCTTCGACGCCTTCGGCCGGGGCGTCGTGCAGTTCGTGTACGGCGCCGGCACGGTG
Organism: Actinomycetes bacterium; assembly: GCA_025464025.1. The sequence continues at coordinate 6,388 of JAODBP010000004.1, forward strand.
GCCGGCATCGTCGTCGGTGGGTGGGCGGCCGGCCGGGCGACGGCCAAGGCCCGGTTCGAGTCGCTGACCTACGTGGTCGGGGGCTCGTTCCTCATCAGCGCCGCTGCCCTGGTCGGGATGGCGGTGACGCCGTGGTCGGTCGGGTGCGTCGCCCTGGTGTTCTTCCTCGGCGTCGGCCTGGGCGTGTACCAGCCGGCCTACTTCCCGCTCGTGGCCCGAATCGTCCACCCCCGCATCAAGACCCAGGCCTACGGGTGGACGCTCCTGTTCGCCGGGCTCGGCGGGCTCGGGGCCATCCCGCTGGCCAGCATCGGCGAGCACCACAGCTACCGGCTGGCGTTCGGCCTCCTGGCCGGCATCATCGCTGTGGGCGCGGCCGTCGTCGCCTCGTCGGCCAGGTGCGTCGTGGCCGACATCGCCCGGGTCGACGGCACCGCCTAGCCCGCCAGCGAGCTAGTCCGTCAGCGATGTGGCCGGCACGACGTGGCACCGGGGCTGCTCGGGGTCGTGCTCGGGCAGCAGGAACCGCCAGAAGATCGTCCCCCGGCGCCGACCACCGGTGTCGAGCCAGTTGGGCACGCCGGGGTCGGTGCCGCTGATGACGATGCGGTAGCGCCCCTCGGCGTCGGTGGCCATCTGGGTGCTGTTGAGCGAGCACTGCCGCGACCGGTACTCGAGCGTCTGCATGTGGACGTTCCAGAGCATCACGTTGGTGAAGCGGCTGGGCGGGAGGGTGCCCTCCATCACCAGGGCCTGGCCCGGCTCGAGGTCGAACGAGCCCGACGAGTAGTAGATGTCGACGGCGCCGGCCGCGTCGACCTCCGCGTTGCGGAAGCACCACGGGGTCCCGACCGAGTTCGGCTCGCTCGACACGAACGGCACCTTGAACGCCGGCGGGGCGCCGAACACCCGCGAACCCACCGTCGTGGCGTGGAGGAAGGCGTTGACGTCGCGGAGGCGGGCGGCGAACGCCTCGTCGTCGAGCGTGGGCGCCGGCCCCGGGTCGTCGATCGGCTCGATCTCCAGCCGGACGGCGATGTCGGGGTCGTTCTGGGCCGACCGCTCCTCGAGCCAGTAGTTGCGCACGAACACGTAGCGCGACTCGGGGGTGAGCCTGGCCCACGGCCCGGCGTGCTCGTCCGGGCTCAGCACCAGCTCGAACATCCCGTCGTCGCCGATGCCCAGCTCGGTGTCGTTGATGTCGGCGATGACCGGGCCGTTGATGCCGCCGGCCGGGTCGGCCCCGTGCACGGTGAAGGAGATGTAGCACTGGCGGTCCCGCCGGCCCCGGATGCGGTAGCTCCGGTCGCCACGGATCAGGGCCTGGAAGTAGATGGCGTCGGGGTTGTCACCGAGGTACTTCCGGCTCGGGGAGACCATCGACGTGAAGCGGGGTCGCTCCGTGTCGCCCTCGACGAGGAGGTCGTTGGCCTCCGAGAGCAGGTGCATGGCGTAGCGGAACCCCTCGACCGACTCGACCTCGTCGAGGTCGCGCTCGGGTGCGTTCACGTAGGCATCGCGGATGTCGGTGAGCGTCGCCAGCAGCTCGTCGAAGGCAGCGGTGGAACGCGGAGCTCGGGACATGACCCACTTGCTAGCGCGAACCAGGCGGCCCCGGCGGCCTGCCGCGCGACGGGGGTCCGCGCCGGCCGCCGGGGCCACCTGAGCCCCACCCCTTCCTTGTAGGGAGGGGCACCCGGCGTTACAGGCCCAGCTCCCGGGCCCGGGCGACGATGGCGGCCCGGTCGGGCAGGCCGAGCTCGAGGCGCAGCCGCCGGAGGTCGCGCTTGAGGGTGGCCTCCGACACGCCGAGGGTCCGGGCCGCGTCGTGGAGGGGCTGGCCTGCGCCGATGGCGTGCACCGCAGCCCGCTGGCGGCTGGTGAGGAGCTCGGCCTGCTCGGCCAGCTCGAGCACGCGCCCGGGGATGGCGCACCACGGCATGGCCAGCCGTCGGAGGAGGGCGGGGAGGTCGTCCGGTCGGTCGGCGCAGAGCACGGCCCGGGCCATCCCCGCTTGGACGGCCCGCAGGGCGTCCCGGCACGAGAGCGGGGTCAGGTGGGCGACCAGGACGTCGCAGGGCCGGCCGGGGCGGTCGCTCACGCGGTACGGCGCCGACGGCTCGCCGATCGTGTCGAGGACGTGGCGCAAGGCCCGGTGCAGCACCACCTCGGCGATGTCCAGTTCGACCACACCTGTTCTTGGCCCGAGCAGCCGTTGGTGTTACCGCTCCCTCACCCGTGCAGGCGGCGGGCGCTCAGCCCGAGGGGCACGAGCCGGCTCACCAGGCTCAGCCGGTCGGGGGCGTCGAAGGTGCGGAGGAGGGCGGCGACCTCGCGCTTCACGGTCGCCTCCGACACCCGCAGGCCGCGGGCGATGAGCCGGTTCGGCTGGCCGGCGACGATGGCCCCGGCGATCTGCTGCTGCCGGTTGGACAGCTCGGGCAGGGCCGACGCACGCTCGACGACCCGGGCCGGCACGAGGCACCAGTCGTCGCCCAGGGCGCTGAGCGCATCGACCAGGCTGTCGGGCTCGTCGGCGCACACGACCGCCCGGACCTGGCGTCCGATCAGTGCGTCCATCCCCATGCGACAGCCGAGTGGTGTCGGCTCGACGACGAGGACGTCGATGTCGAGCCCGGGGGTGAGCCGGTCGCTCACGACCGCGACGCCGTCGTGGCGCTGGGCCGTCGGCGTCCAACCGGCCTCTTCGACCACGTGGAGCAGGGCGTGCTGGAGCACGCGGCTCTCGACGTCGATGTGCACGGGCGACCGCTGGTCGCGGATCGTCAGCACGAGGGGAACCTCGAGAAGGACCGCGGCTCCACCACGCGCCCTCCCGGGGTGAGCTCGATGATCACGGACCTCGGTCCGACGGCCGAGGCATAGGCCGCCCGGTAGCCGTCGGCGGTCCACCTCGGGTCGAACGGCAGGTCCTGTCGCAGGGTGATCCCGTCGGGCTCGTACACCCACCAGCGGACCGTCACGTGGTGTCGCTCGGCCGTGGCCTGCACCTCCTCTGCCGTCGCGCCGCGGAGGCAGGCGAACACCTCACCTCGGGCCAGGGCGTTGCTCGGGTGCCAGTACTGGTCCTCGCCCGGGCGAGCCGCCCGGCCGATGACGAGGTCGAGGTAGCCCTTCCAGTTGACCGGGAACGAGACGACCTCGAACCCGGCGCCGGGCACGACGCGGGCCTGCTGGGGCCCGTAGCGGACCCCGGCGGCGCCGATCGTGCTCTCCCCGGTGAAGAGCTGGCCGACCTCGGAGGGGCCGACGGGCTCCTCCGACACGTCGATGTCGAGGCCGTTGCGGTGGGCGATCTCCTCGATCTCGGACGCGGGCGGTGCGTCGCCCTCCACCCTGAGCTCGACGCGGTTGCCGACCCGGCGGACGTCCACGCCGGCGGCGACCGGGTCGGAGCGGACGGTGTTGAAGGCGATGGTCGCGAGGGCCAGCACGACCGCCACGCCGGCGCTCCGGCGAAGGAGCGGCCGGCGATCGGGGCGCGGCGGCCCGTCGGCCCGTCGGAGCTGGTCGCCGAGGTGGTCGAGGAACGGGATCTCGTCGCTCACCCGACCTCCATCACCGCTTGGAGGCGGGCCAGGCCCCGGGAGACGCGGACCCGGGCCGCGCCGACGGTGCACCCGAGGCGGCGGGCCACCTCCTCGTAGTCCAGGTCGTCGCCGATCCGCAGGACGACGGCCTCACGGAGCACGGGGGAGAGGTCGGCCAGCGCCGAGGTCACCGCCGACTGGAGCGGGGCGAAGTCGACCAAGGCGTCGATCCGCTCGAGGTCCTCCGACGTGAGCTCGACCGGCTGGATGCCCATGCGGTGCCGGGCTCGCTCGGCGACACGTCCCCGCCGCAGCCACTGGCGGTACTCGTTGCCGGCGATGCCGTAGAGCCAGGCCGTCGCCGTGCCCCGCTTGGGGGAGAACCGGCCCAGGCTGGCCAGGGCCTCGGCGAACGTCTCGGCCGTGAGGTCGGCCGAGACGTAGGGGCAGGCCGTGCGTCGGTAGAAGAACGCCAGGATGCCGGTGCTGTGGCGCCGGTAGAAGGCGGCGAACGCCTCCCGGTCCCCGCCCGCGGCGAGGAGGAGGCGTTCCTCCTCCTCGCCGATGGGGAACCGGCCGCTGCTCATGACCGTTCATTGTCCTTCACCGCCCGGGTCGTTACATGACCCCTCCGGTTCAGGTCGTGTACTGGACCGACCAGGCGTGGTTGGTCAGGGTGCTGTTGAGGTTGCCGCCGGTGCCGGTGGTGTCCCAGACCGGCGTGCCGAGGTTCTGGTAGTAGAAGTGCTTGACCCGCGCGCAGCCGTTGCGGGTGGAGGCCATGTTGGCGGCCCAGTAGGCGCTGGTGTTGAGCCACCCGCCCAGGCAGTCGGACCCGTAGACCGTGGTCGAGCTCCCCCCGTAGTTGGCGGCGTCGTAGTGGGTCGCCAGCGGGAACGTGCTCTGGGTGCTGGCCTGGCGCAGTCGGGTGGGCGGGCTGTAGGCGGCCTGCTGCATCTGGGCAGTCGTGGCGTAGCACGACGGTTCGGTCGTCACGAGCTCGCCGCTGGCCTTCTTGTCGATCACCCGGACGTAGCAGTGCTGCTCGCCTTCGGCCGCGCCGGCCGTCGGCACGACGATGCCGAGCAGGGTGACGGCAGCCAGCAGCACCGACACGGACACGCGCTTCATGGAGCCTCCTGACGTGGCGCGGCACGGTTTGCCGCGCTCCGGGAGCAGCATCCCGTTCGGCCCGGGGGCATCGACAGGCCCGGCTCGACCCATCCCGCCGCGCTGGTTCGGAGCACTACGTGCGCCCGAGGGTCCCCACGACGTGCGCCCGGATGGGGCAACGTGGCGACCCGTGACGCTCCGGGTGCCGGTCGAAGCCGGCCAGATCCTCCAGTTCCGCCGTGCGGTCGGCGAGCTCGACGCGACCCTCGACGACGCCGCCGTGGCGCCGCCGACGTTCCTCATGGCCGCCGACCACTTCGACGACGGCTACGCCCGCCGGCCCCACCTCGGGCAGCCGTGGCCGGGCCCGGTCCGAGCCCCGGCCGGTGGTGGCGCCGGCTTCCACGCCGAGCAGGTCTTCGAGTACCACCGCCACCCGCGGGCCGGCGACGAGCTCTTCGCCACGGTCCAACCCGGGCGCACCTGGGTCAAGGAGGGTCAGCGGGCCGGGCGCCTCGAGTTCCACGAGACGGTGACGGAGTACCGCGACCGGCAGGGCGAGCTGGTCGTGACGGCGACGTGGGTGTCGGTGTCGACCGAGCGGATCCCGTGACGCAGCGCTTCCACGTCGGCGACTCGTGGGAGCGGGTCGTGGCCGACGGCCTGACCCGCACCCAGATCGTGATGTACGCCGGGGCGTCGGGTGACTTCCACCCGGTGCACCACGACGAGGTCGTGGCGGCCGAGATGGGCTACCCGTCGATCTTCGCCCACGGCATGCTCACCATGGGCCTCACCGGGCGGCTGCTCACCGACGTGGTCGGCGACGAGGGCCTCGTCCGCTACGGGGCCCGCATGGTGTCCCAGGTCTGGCCGGGCGACGTCCTCACCGCCACGCTCACGGTCGAGAGCGTGCGCGACGGGGAGGTCGAGCTCTCGGTGCGAACCGTGAACCAGGACGGCGTCGTGGTCCTCGCCGGGTCGGCGACGGCCGGCTCCCACTAGGTCCGCGTCAGAGCCAGGCGGGGCGGGTGCCGATGAGCTTGTCCTCGGCCAGGGCGGCGATCTCGGCCTCGGTCAGCCCCAGCTCGGCGAGCACCTCGGCGTTGTGCTGGCCGAGCGTCGGGGCCGGCCGCCGGTAGATCGGCCGGGGCATGGCCGAGAACGCCATCGGCAGCGACTCGTAGAGGACGGTGCCGGCCACGGGGTGGTCCATGGCCTCGAACCAGCCCCGGGCGGCGAGCTGGGGCAGGTGGTTCAGGCGGCGGGCGTCCATGGTCGGCGCCGCCGGCACTCCGTGGGCGGCGAGCAGCTCGACGGCGTCGAGCACCGGCTGGGGGCCGAGCCAGGCCGAGAGGTGCTCGTCGATGGCGTCGTGGGCGGCCTGGCGCCCGGCGAGGGTGGCCAGCGCCGGGTCGGCGGCCCAGGCCGGGTCGCCCATGGCGGCGCGGAGCCCGGCCCACTGGTCGTCGTCGGCCACGGTGAGCACGACCCAGCGGTCGTCGTCGGCACTGGGGTAGACGCCCTGGGGCGCGGCATCGATCGTGCGGTTGCCCTCGCGGCCGAGGAGCACGCCGTTGGCCGTCCACTCCAGCACCTGCTCGGCGGCGATGTTGAGGGCGGCCTCGGCCAGCGGCGACTCGACCAGGAGCCCCTCGCCGGTGGCGTCGCGGTGCTCGAGGGCGGCGAGGATGCCGAGGACGGTGTGGTAGGCGCCGAGGACGTCGCACGGCCCGCGGGGCACGAGCGGCTGGTCGTCCCAGCCGGTGCGCCAGGCCAGGCCCGAGGCCTGCTCGACGGTCATGGCGAACCCGCCGCGGTCGCGCCACGGGCCATCGAGGCCGAAGGCGGGCATGCGGGCCATCACCAGGTCGGGCTTCACCGTGCGCAGGTCGGACTCGCCCAGCCCGAAGCGGTCGAGCACCCGGGGTGAGAAGTTGTCGACGACGACGTCGGCCTGGGCCACGAGCTGGAGGGCGAGGGCCACGCCCTCGGGACGGTCGAGGTCGAGCGTGACGGCGCGGACGCCGGCGTTGGCGCCGTGGCTCACGCCCGACCACTCGTAGAACTGAGGGTCGTCGAGCTTCACCCCGCCGGCGAAGCGCATGCCGTCGGGCCGCTGGATCGACTCGATCTTCACCACGTCGGCGCCGAGGGCGGCGAGGTAGGAGGCCACGAACGGGCCGGCCCAGAAGGCCACGAAGCCGACGACCTTGACCCCCTCGAGCGGTCGCGGCGCGACGGCGGGGACCGGTGCACCGGGGTGGGCCGTGGGTGCCGGGACCTCGGCTTCGATCGCGGCCTGGTGCTCGCCCAACCGGGGCGCGGGACGGACCTCCGGGTCGGGGTAGGCGCCCAGCCGGTAGGGGCGCCGGGGCTGGAGGAAGCCGCCGGGGTGGGGCCCGTAGACGCCCCGCTCGACGAAGTGGTCCATCTCCAGCACGGTGTGGCCGTTGCCCACCGGCGAGACGGGGATGCGGAACAGCGACGCCAGCTCGACGATCTCGTCGACGGTCCGGTCCTTGGCCCAGGCCGCGATGGCGCCGCGGATCTCCTCGATCCGACCCATGCGGTTGCCGGCGTAGTTCAACGCGACGTCGTCGCCGAAGTCGGGGCGCTCGATCATCGCGGTGAAGTCGCTCCACTGCTGGCGGGTCACCGTGCAGAAGCCGACCCAACCGTCCTTGGCCGGTTCGATCGAGGGGATCTCGATGCTGCGGCCGTGGGGGCCGGGGTCGAACTGGGCGAAGATCGGCTGGTAGGAGACGAACGACAGCAGCATCGCCTCGAGGGTCGACACGTCGACGTGCTGGCCCCGGCCGCTGCGACGAGCGGCGAACCAGGCGGCGACGCCGGCCGAGGCCGCCGCCGAGCCGGCCATGTAGTCGCCGATGCTGCCGCCGGCACCCACGGGTGCCTGGCCGGGGATGCCCCGCCCGTTGAGCGAGCCGCACCAGGCCTGGAGGGTGAACTCGGTGGCCGGGCGGTTCGACCACGGCCCGCCCCGGCCGAAGCTCGACACCGACACGAGGGTCGTCGCCGGGTTGGCGGCGTGGAGGGCGTCGGGACCGAGGCCGAGCGACTCGACCACGCCGGGCTCGAACGTCTCCAGCACCAGGTCGGCCCCGGCGGCGAGGCCCCGGGCCAGGTCGCGCCCTTCGGTGGTGGTGAGGTCGGCCACCGCGCTGCGATGGCCGGAGTGGAGGTACTGGAACAGCAGGCCACCCTCGGTGGCGTCGACCTGGGCGCCCGACGCCGAGTGCGCCCGCAGCGGGTCGCCACCGGGCGGCTCGAGCTTGACCACGTCGGCGCCGGCGTCGCCGAGGAGCTTGGCGCAGTAGCCGCCGGCGATCCCGGTGCTCAGGTCGAGCACGCGGGGCCGCAGCGGGCGGGTGGGGTCGTGGGGCGTCTCCATGATCGGGCGTGACCGTAGAGCGACGGCGTAGGTTCCCGCGTGTGGACCCCACCATCGCCCGGCGGACCTGGCGCACCCTCGAACCGATCCACGGGATGATCTACTTCGCCCCGGAGGCCACCGAGCGGTACGAGGCGCTCGGGCTGCGCGGGCACCAGGGGTACTTCGCGTCACGGGCCGCGGGGATGGGCGCGGTCGGGGCCGAGGTCGTGCTGGCCACGTTCTTCAACTTCCCGCCCGAGCTGGTGCGTCGGTGCATCCCCGCGGCGTGGGACCTGGTGTCGCCCGCCGAGGTGCTCGCGGCTCGCTTCGCCGCAGCCGACGCCGCGCTCACCCGCGCCTTCGGCGACCTGGAGGTGGCCGAGGCGGCCGACCTCGCCCGCCGGGCGGCGGAGACGGCGTCCGAGCACCTCGAGGGCCGGCCGCTGGCGGCGGGCCACGCCACGCTGCCGTGGCCCGACGAGCCCCGGCTCGTGCTGTGGCACGCCCAGACCCTGCTGCGGGAGTTCCGGGGCGACGGCCACATCGCCGCTCTCGTGGCCGAGGGGATCAGCGGTGTCGAGGCGCTCATCCTCCACACCGCGACGGGCGAGGCGCCGGTGGCGTCGATGCGGGCATCGCGGCCGTGGACCGACGAGCAGTGGGATGCCGCCGTCGAGCGCCTCCGGTCGCGCGGGTTCCTCGACGCCGACGGCCTGACCGAAGCGGGTCGGGCCCACCGGCAGTGGGTCGAGGATCGCACCGACGCCTCCGCCGTCGTGGCCTACGAGCCGCTGGGCGAGGACGGCTGCGCCCGCCTCCGCGGCCTGGCCCGCCCCCTCAGCCAGGCCGTCATGGCCGCCGGCCTCCTGCCGATCTGAGCGTCGCGTCAGGCGTTCGCCCGGGCCGCGGGCTGGTGGTGGCCGACGGGGAGCCGAGCGGTGATGGCGAGGCGGTTCCAGCCGTTGATGGCGACGATGGCGAAGGTGAGCTGCACCAGGCCCTCCTCACCCAGTTGGGCCCGGACCTCCTCCACCACGCCGTCGGTCGGGTGGCCGTCGGCGAGCAGCGTGAGCTGCTCGGTGAGGGCGAGGGCGGCCCGCTCGGCCGGGGTGAAGAACGGGGTCTCCCGCCACCCGGCCAAGGTGTGGAGCCGCTGCTCGGTCTCGCCGGCGGCCCGGGCGTCCTTCGAGTGCATGTCGAGGCAGTAGGCGCAGCCGTTGAGCTGGGAGGCGCGCATCTTCACCAGCTCGAGCAGGGCGTGGTCGAGGCCGGAGGCGGCGACCGCCCCGGAGAGGGCGGACTGGGCCTGGTAGCCCTCGGGCCAGGTGCGGACGAGGTCGAAGCGGGAGGTCATGTGGTCCAGGCTAGGACCACCCCACTGGACCACTTCGAGCGTGGTTTGCTGTACCACCGATGGACCTCCTCCTCGACCTCTCCACGGCCCGGGGCCGTCGCCGCGGCATCGAGACCGCCCTCCGCGACGCCGTGCGGGGCGGCCGCCTGGTGCCCGGGGCGACCCTGCCGTCCACCCGGACCCTGGCCACCGACCTCGGCGTGGCCCGGGGCACCGTGGTGGCCGCCTACGCCCAGCTCGTGGGCGAGGGCTACCTGGCACCCGGCCCCGACGGCCACGTCGTCCGGAGTCGCTCGATCACCGCCGGTCGGCCGGTGCCGTCGCCGGTCGAGCGTCCCCTCGTCGACCTGCACGCCGGCGAACCCGACCCGACGTCCTTCCCGATGGCGGCGTGGCTGGCGGCGCTGCGCCGCGCCGCCCGGGACGCCCCGCCCGATGCCCTGGCCTACGGCGACCAACGGGGGGCGCTCGCGCTGCGGGTGGCGCTGGCTGACTACCTGGGCCGGGCCCGCGGCGTCGTGGCCGACCCCGATCGGATCATCGTGTGCAGCGGCGCCGTCGACGGCCTCCGCCTCCTCGCCGAGGTGGTCGGCGGCCGGATCGGCATGGAGGACCCCGGTCTGTTCGTCCACCGCCGGGTCGTGGCCCAGACCGGCGCGACCGTCGTGCCGGTGCCGGTCGACGACCTGGGTGCCGACCCCACCGGGCTGGCTGCGCGGGCCGCGGTGCTCACGCCGGCCCACCAGTTCCCACTCGGGATGGCGCTGGCGCCGGAGCGCCGCCTCGCCTTCGTCGACTGGGCCCGCCGGACCGGCGGCCTGGTCATCGAGGACGACTACGACGGCGAGCTCCGCTACGACCGTCAGCCGGTGGGCGCGATCCAGGGCCTCGACCCCGATGCCGTGGCCTATGTCGGCACGGCGAGCAAGAGCTTGGGTCCCGGGCTGCGGCTGGCCTGGATGGTGCTGCCCGAGCACCTCGTCCGGCCGGTCGTCGAGCGCATCGGCGCGGCGACCACCGTGCCGACGCTCGACCAGCTCGCCCTGGCCGAGCTGCTCACCAGCCACCAGTACGAGCGGCACCTCCGTCGCCGCCGCCTCGCCAACCGCGACCGGCGTGACCAGCTGCTCGCCGCCCTCGGACCCGACGTCGAGGTCCGAGGCCTGGCCGCCGGGTTGTCCGCCCTCGTGGTCCTGCCCACCGCCGAGCACGAGGCCCGGGCCACGGCGCTGGCGGTCGAGCGCCGGGTGCGCCTGTTCGGGCTCGGTCCCAACTGGCACGGCGACCGCCGGCTGCACGGGCTCCTGGTGGGCTACGGCCGGCCACCGGCGCACGATCTCCGGCGCTCGATCGAGGTGTTCACCGAGCTCCTGGGCGACGTGCTCGACGGCTGAAGGCTCAGATCGCCGGGCCCACGTCCGACGAGGGCCTGGAGCCACGGTCGGGTCCTTTGCCGCGCTGGATGCGCTGAGACGAAGGAGCCCGTGTGCCCGACGACGCCCCCGCCGACTTCCCGGCTGACGTCATCCCGATCCAGTACCACTTCAACATGCTGAGCGACGGCGCTCGGATGGACGGCTTCCACCGGGCGATCCAGCTCGCCGTGCAGCCGGGCATGCGGGTGGTCGACCTCGGTGGCGGGACCGGAGTGCTGTCGTGGTTCGCCGCCCAGCAGGGTGCCGAGCGGGTCTGGTGCGTCGAGAAGCTGCCCGAGATGGCGGCCGCGGCGCGGGCCGCGCTCGACGACAACGAGCACGGCGATCGGGTCACGGTCGTCAACGTCGACGCCAACGAGTTCCTCCCGCCGGAGCCGGTCGACGTGGTCATCTGCGAGATGCTCCACACCGGCCTCCTCCGGGAGAAGCAGCTCCACGTCATCGGCTCGTTCAAGCGCCGCTACCTCAAGCGCTTCGGCGGCGACCTCCCGGCGTTCGTGCCCGAGGCGACGCTCCAGGCCGTGCAGCCGGTGCAGCAGGACTTCGAGTACTTCGGCTACCGGACGGCGACGCCGATCTTCCAGGACGCCCGCTGCGCCCAGCCCCGCACCATCGAGCTCGGCCCGCCGCTGCTCTTCCAGTCCTTCACCTACGACGCGCCGCTGCCCACCCGCTGCGCCATGCGCAAGCCCGTCGCCATCGAGACCGACGGCGTGTTCAACGCCCTGCGCATGGTGACCAAGAACGTGCTGGCCATCGACCCGACGAGCGGGCAGACGGCCGACTGGATCATGGGCTACCTCGTGGTGCCGCTGCCGTCGCCGATCCTCGTGCACGCCGGTGACGCCCCGAGCGTGGTGTTCGGCTACCAGCCGGGTGACGAGCTGTCGGCCTTCACCGACTCGCTCGACGCCAGCCTGCCGCGCCTCGACCTGCGCGACAGCGAGCTGGCCACGCGGTAGCAAGGGCGGGTGGACCCCACCCGCGCCACGCAGCTGGCCCTCGGCTTCTGGCCGGCGCGCGCCTTCTCGGCGGCCGCCGAGGTGGGCGTGTTCGCCCTGCTGGAGGCCGAGGGACCGCTGCCGGGCGGCGTGCTGGCCGACCGGCTCGGCCTGCGGTCGCCGGCCGTGGTCGACCTGCTCGACGCCCTGGTGGCGCTGGGCGCCCTCGCCCGCGACGGCGACGCCTACCGGTCGCTGGTCGTCCCCGATGCCAGCGTGCTCGCCGCGGCCGACGGCGACGCGTTCCGGGCCTGGGCCGAGCTGCCCGCCGCCCTCCGGGGCGACCGGGCGTCGATGTTCGCCGGGCTGGGGCCCGAGGAGCTCGCCCGGTTCGCGGCCGCCATGGGCGAGGTCTCGGCGCCGGCCCACGCCGCCGTGGCCGAGCTCGTCGGGCCGGGGGAGCGGGTGTGCGACGTCGGTGGTGGCGACGGCCGGCTCGCCGCCGCGCTGGCCGAGCGGGGCGCCGTCGTGACCACGTTCGACCGGCTCGTCCCCGACGTGCCCGGGGTGACGGCGGTGGGCGGCGACTTCTTCGTCGACGAGCTGCCGCCGAGCGACACCGCCGTGCTGTGCCTGGTCCTCCTCGACTGGTCGACCGACGACAAGCGCCGACTCCTCGCCCGGGTGGCGGCGTCGACCGGGCGGGTCCTCGTCGTCGACCGGCTCGGCCAGCCCGACCGCCCGACGGGGGCCTTCGACCTGCTCCGCTCGCTCCACCTGCTGGTCACCGTCGGCGACGCCTTCCACTACACGTACGACGACCTGGCCGGGTGGTTGGGCGAGGTCGGCCTGGTGGCCGGGCCGCCCCGCGAGGTCGGCGGTGGCCTCACCCTCGTCGAGGGTCGGGCAGGATGACCGCCGTGCCCGAGACCACCGATCCCGTCCGCCTGCACTTCGAGGGCGTCGGTGGCCTTCCGCTGGCCGCCGACCGGCGCGGGCACCCGGAAGCGCCGGCGGTCGTGTTCCTCCACGGTGGCGGGCAGACCCGCTACTCGTGGGGCGGCACCGCCGGTGAGGTGGCGGCGAAGGGGTGGCAGGCGATCACGCTCGACGCCCGGGGGCACGGCGAGTCGGGCTGGTCCGAGGCGGGCGACTACCGCCTGAGCAGCTTCGCCACCGACGTGCAGCGGGTGCTGGAGCAGCTGCCCGACGGACCGATCCTCGTGGGTGCCTCGCTGGGTGGCCTGACGTCGATCCTGCTGGCCGGCGAGCTCGAGCCCGGGATCGCCCGCGGGGTCGTGCTCGTCGACATCATCCCGGAGATGGAGCAGGCCGGGGCCGACCGGATCCAGGCGTTCATGGCCGAGCACGCGGCGTCGGGCTTCGCCACCCTCGACGAGGTGGCCGACGCCATCGCCGCCTACAACCCGCACCGACCCCGGCCGACCGACCTGTCGGGCCTGCAGAAGAACCTCCGCGAGCGCGACGGTCGCTGGTACTGGCACTGGGACCCGAAGTTCATCGGCGGGGTGGCCGACCTCCCGCCGACCGAGATCAACGACCCGGTGCGGCTCAACGCCGCCGTGGGCCGGATGGTCGACGGCGGCGTGCCGGTGATGCTGGTGCGGGGCCGGGTGAGCGACCTGGTCAGCGAGGAGAAGGCGGCGTCGTTCCTCGAGCGGTTCCCGTCCGTGGAGTTCGTCGACGTCTCGGGCGCCGGGCACATGGTCGCCGGCGATCGCAACGACGCCTTCTCGGCGGCCGTGCTCGACTTCCTCGAGCGGCACCAGCCGCTGGGCTAGTCGCCGGTGGCGCCGTCGGTCAGCTCCCGCAGGATGTCGAGGTGGCCGACGTGGCGGGCGGTCTCCTCGATCATGTGGAGGAGGATCCACCGGTGGCTCATGGTGCCGAGCTCGTGGTGGGTGACGAGCACCGGGGCGTCGAGGGTCGTCGCCTTCGACGCGTCCCGGGAGCGCTCGCACTCCGCCTCGTAGGCGGCGACGACCGAGGCGACCGTGTCGTCCGGCGTGAGGACGAACGAGGCGTCGGCGTCGTTGTCGCTGCGGGGGTCGCCGAGCAGGTGGTGGGCGAACCAGCGCTCCTCGACGAACGTGAGGTGCTTCACCAGCCCGAGCAGGGTCATCCCGGTGGGCGTGGTCGTGCGGGCGGCGTCGGCCTCGTCGAGCCCGGCGAGCTTGCGGACGACGATGCCGCGCTGCTCGTCGAGGAAGAAGGTGAGGAGCTCGCGCTCCTCGCCTTCGCCGCTCACCCGGTCACGTCGGCCCGGTAGCGCTCCAGGCGGGCGACCAGCTCGTCGGGGTGGGCGAGCGCCGGGAGGTGGCCGCCGTCCATCTCGTCGGGGGTGATGCCGAGCCGCTCCTGCACAACCCGTCGTTGGAAGTCGGCGGGGAAGAGGCGGTCGTCCTTCATGAGCAGGAAGCGTGTCGGCACGTCGGGCCAGGCCGCCAGCGGGAAGGCGGAGACCCACGAGGCCTGGGACTGGCCGATGGGTGGGCGGGCGAAGGCGGCGGCCGTCACGTCGGCCGGGACGTCGTGGAAGAACATGTCCTCGACCTCGAGCTGGGGGTCGACGTGGCCGGTGGCGTCCCACCACTCGCTGGGGGACTCGCCTGGCGCCGGCGTCATGGCGGCCACGAGCACCAGGAGGTCGACCGGGACCCGGTCGCACACGATCGGCGCGGTGAAGCCGCCCAGCGACTGGGCCACCACGACCAGGTCGCCCCGCCCGCCGATGGCGTCGATCACGACGTCGGCGTACTGGGGGAGCCCGGCCGACTCGTCCTCCGTCGGCAGGTCGACGGCGACGACGTCGTGGCCGAGCGCCTCGAGGCGGGGCGTCACGAGGTGCCAGTACCAGGAGTCGGACCCGGCGCCGGGGAGCAGCACGTAGGTGGCCATGGGAGCTCCGACGCTACGGGGGCGTGGGATTCATCGGTGCCGGCTCACCCCAGGAGTCGGTCGAGCCCGAGGCCGCTGATGAAGAGGCGCTCCTTGCGGTCGCCGAGGAGCCGGGCCGTCCAGTCGGTGGCGCCGCCGTCGGCGAGCTCCCGTCGCTGCCCGGCGACCACGCCCTGCACCTTGAAGCAGACGTCGCGGTAGTAGCCCCGACCCGACGTCCGGCTGGGGTCGTCCCGGACGGTCGCGCCACGGACGGTGGGAGTGAGGCCGACGCCGAGATCGGTGATGGCGACCTCGAGGTCGGTCGCTCCGCCGGCGGTGGCGAGGTCGACGATGGCCTGGACGTGCTCGGTGAGGGCGGCGGCCTCGAACCGGTGCTGGCCGCTCGTCCGGCCCGCCGTGACGAGTCCGCACAACCCGAAGTGCGCCGTGCCCTCGCCCTGCTGGGCGCGGACGACGCGCTGGATGGCGGCCAGGCGGAGGGCGCCAGAACGCTGACCGGCGCGCCGTCGGGCGGCCTCGATGGCGAGGGCGTTCGTGGGGTCGGCGGCGACGTCGGTCCGGCGCACGGTGGTGACGACCTTGTGCTGGCTCACGGTGGCCAGCGTCGAGTGGGTCCCGAGCGGGCTCAGTGGCGAGAGCACGACGGCTTCGAACGCGGTCGGAAGGGCGGCGAGCACGCGGACCTCGAGGTCGTGGAGGGCGCGGCCGTCGATCGAGGCCGGCTGCACGAACCGGTCGGTGGTTGCCTGGCGGAGCACGTCGGCGGGTGCGAGGTCGCCGGCCCGGCGTTCGGTGACGGCCAGGAGCAGGGTCGTGAGGTCGGCTCCGGGCAGTCGGGCGAGCACGTCGACGAGGTCGTCGACACCCGAGGTGGCGACGACGCGACGGAGGGCGTCGGAGCGCATGCGCCATGGTGCCCGGGGCGCCGGAGGGTTGCCCGGGAGTTCCCTTTGTCCGGATTCACTGTCACACCCCCTCGTCATGATGGAGGTGTGGAGTTGCTGGCGGCAGCGGTGGAGGAGCTGGTCGGGATGGACCCGTCCGCGCTGGCCGATGGCGAGTCGATCGTGGAGCTGGATCGGCGGATCTCGCAGCTCCAAGCCGTGCGTGCCGGCGCGGCGGGTGCGTGGGACGCGAAGAAGGAGTGGGCGGGGTCGGGTGCCAAGTCGGGTGCCGCGTTGCTGGCCCGGCGGTGCCGGCGGCCGTTGGCGGAGACGCACCGTTGGATCCGGTTGGGTCGTGAGCTGCGCACCATGCCGG
>JAODBP010000007.1 GCA_025464025.1 Actinomycetes bacterium
CCGGCATGGTGCGCAGCTCACGACCCAACCGGATCCAACGGTGCGTCTCCGCCAACGGCCGCCGGCACCGCCGGGCCAGCAACGCGGCACCCGACTTGGCACCCGACCCCGCCCACTCCTTCTTCGCATCCCACGCACCCGCCGCACCGGCACGCACGGCCTGGAGCTGCGAGATCCGCCGATCCAGCTCCACGATCGACTCGCCATCGGCCAGCGCGGACGGGTCCATCCCGACCAGCTCCTCCACCCCTGCCGCCAGCAACTCCACACCTCCATCATGACGAGGGGGTGTGACACTGAAACCGGACGAATCGGTCAGGGGGCGAGGAACACGAGCGGGACCCCGTCGATCGAGCCGTTCGGCGACGACGGGCAGTCGCTCGCCCGCTCCAACGTCACGTGGATCGCGTAGTCGGGGGTGTGTCGCACGACCACCTCGCTGCCGGGAGTGCGGTCCCACGCGTGGCCGCCGCCCGGCCCGACGGCGAGACCGGCGATCCCGGGATAGGTGCGCCGCAGGCGCTGCTTCGCGTCACGCAGCACCTGCTCGACGTGTGCCCGGTCGCTCGTCCGGCTGGCCACGGCGGGCAGGCCGTCGCCACCCGTGTGCTGATCGATCACCAGCGAGCCCGGGCACCGCACCGGGCCGACGCCGCGCACGTAGTAGCGGTCGAGCTCGGGGGCGGTGCCGAGCACCACGAGCTTGCCGGCGATCGGTACGACCAGCTCGAGCACACCACCCGGCGGGCCGAGCAGCCCGGGGGGCAGCGGGACCCACGAGTTGCCGTCGGTCGAGGTCCACGCCGCCACGTGCCCGTCGGCCTCTCCGGCCGCGACGTAGAGGCCGTCGACCCGCGTCACCCGGCGCACGTGGGCATCGGGGAAGCGATCGAGGAACGACGGCTCCTCGGACCATCGCCGGCCGTCGCCGCTGCCCCGCAGGAGGGCAGTCGGCTGCCCGTGGACGTCGAGCCGGTCGGCGAACGCGACGGTCGCGCCGGGCGCCACGGTGAGCGGGTACTGCTGGTCGGCGATGGCGGTGTCCTTCGCCTGACCCCACACGTGAGGATCGGTGGCCGACCAGGTGACCGATGTCCACCAGCCCAGCAGCCGGCCACCGCCGAGGCCGACCACGTTGACCGAGCCTCCGTCGTGGCTGTCGAGCACCTTGGTCCACCGCGCACCGTCGCGGGATGTCCAGATGCCGGCCCAGCCACTGCTCGCGCCGCCGGTGGCAACCCAGTCCCCGCCGACGCGCTGCAGGCCGTCGACGAACGGTCGGCCCATCTGCGGCGCCGGCGCGCCGAAGGGGTCGACGGCATCGATGGCGGACCACGTGCGGCCGGCGTCGTCCGTTCGCCACAGGAACGTCGTGCGGCCGGCGTCCTCACCCGAGGCACCGGTGGCGATGCCCCCGCGACCGTCGAGCGCGATGGCCATGACGGTGCCGCGCTGGTCGGGCACCTCCGCCGCTTGCCATCGCAGCCCGTCGGTCGTCCACCAGATCACCGCCCGGCTCCCCGCGCCGCCGCCCGCCACGGCTACGCCGTCGCCTGACGCCACCGCCTGCTGGATCGTGCCGGTCCGCAGCCCGGCGGCGGCCTTCGGCACGCTGGCCCAGCCTTCGGCGGTGACCGACCCTGCCGGCAGGCCGTCCGTCATGTGCACGCTCGTCGGCGCTGGGTCGCGGCCGGAGGTGGCGATGCCCGCACCGAGGACGACCACCACGACAGCCACGCCTGCACGGGCGAGCCGACGCCGTCGGAACCGGTCGACCACCGATCGTCCGTCGGGCACATCGACACCGTCGATGCGGGTCCGGAGCTGCCACGCTGCGGTGCGGCCGAGCTCGTCGATCGTCATGTCGCCTCCTCGTCGAGCGCCGACGCCAGTCGCTTCCGGCCGTCGTGGAGGTGGACCCGCACGGTCGCTTCGGCGATCCCGAGCACCACGGCGATCTCGGCCGTCGACCGGTCCTCGAGGTAGTGCAGGGCCACGCACTGGGCCTGGCGCCGGGGCAGGGCGCGCACGGCGGCCCAGAACCGCTCGTCCACCGGCTCGGCTGCGACCGGTGGCCGACGCAGCGCCACGCGTGCCAGTGCCCGCGCCTCCCGGCCCCGACGCCGGAGCGTCGAGGTCGCCAGGTTGGCGGCGACCCGTCGCACCCAGGCCGCGGGGTCGTCATAGCCGGCGATCCGGTCCCACCGCCGGAAGGCGCGCACGAACGCCTCCTGGGCCAGCTCCTCGGCGCCGGGCCCGCGCCCGGCCAGGGCCGCGGTGAGGGCGACGACCGTGCGGTACTCGGCCGCGAAGAAGTCGTCGAACGAGCGGGCCGGGTCGTCCGTCGGTCGCACCCGCACCCCCTCCATGGCCGGCTACACGCCGCAGCCTGCCGAAACGTTTACCGTCGGGGCATGGGGGATGCACAGACCAAGGTCGCACTCGTCACCGGCGCGAGCCGGGGGATCGGGAAGGCGTCGGCGCTGAAGCTGGCCGAGGCCGGGTTCGACGTGGCCATCACGGCCCGGACCGAGCGCGAGGGCGAGGGGCGCACCGAGGCCAACTCGGTGCGGGGCGACGACCCGATCGTCACGATCCCCGGGAGCCTGGAGACCACGGCCAAGGAGATCGAGGCGCGGGGCCAGCGGGCCTTCACGGTGCGGATGGACCTGCTCGACCCTGACGCCGTCGTCGCCGCGCCCAAGGCCGTGCTCGCCGAGTGGGGCCGCATCGACGTGCTCTTCAACAACGCCATCTTCCAGGGCGGCGCCACCATGGACCGGCTGCTCGACCTCACACCCGACGCCATGGAGCGGCTGGTCCGCGGCAACTACGTGCACCAGGTGCTGCTCACCCAGCAGGTGCTGCCCCACATGGTCGAGCGGGGCTCGGGCCGGGTCATCAACATGGTCTCCGGCTCGGCCCGCCTCGATCCCATCGGCCCGGCCGGCGAGGGCGGCTGGGGCATCGGCTACTCGGCGTCGAAGGCGGCCTTCGGCCGGGTGGCCGGCGGCATCAACGCCGAGTTCGGACCCAAGGGCGTGCTGGCGTTCAACGTCGACCCCGGCAACGTCATCACCGAGAAGCGCCGGGCGCTGCGGCCCAAGGACGAGTTCGAGGGCAACTTCGGCGCCGAGTCACCCGAGGCCACCGGCGCGGCCGTCGCCTGGCTCGCCTCCGACGAGGGCGCGTCGAAGTTCCTCGGCAAGTGGATCTTCGCCCCCAAGCTCACCGAGGACCTCGGCCTGTTGTGAGGGTGGCCAAGGGGGCTTGACGGTCCCTCTACGTTGTCGCCATGGCCCACCCGCTCCTCGACGCGCTGCGCCCGGTGGCCGACGCCATCGACGCGACGATCGTGTCGAAGTCGAAGCTGCGCGAGGGCGACATCGAGCTGAGCTGGGAGGGCGAGGTCGTCGGCGGCCTGCGCCTGCCCGAGCCAGGTGGCGGGTTGGCGGTGCACGTGGCCGCCGTCGAGCGCGAGCTGGGCCAGTCGCTGGCCGAGTGCGATCGCGAGGGCAAGCAGCGGGCGGTGAAGCTGCTCGCCGAGCGCGGCGCGTTCCGCCTGCGGAAGTCGGTCGAAGAGGTCGCCACCCTGCTCGGCGTCTCCCGCTTCACCGTCTACAACTACCTGAACCGCCCCGAGGAGTAGCCCGAGGAGTAGGCCGGCCTCCGGTCAGTCGGCGACGCTGACCTGGAGCGAGATCCGCTCCGCCCCGGCAGCCGTGGCCTGGCGGCAGAGCTGGTCCACGGCGGCGAGCACGGCCTCGGCCTCGCCGGTGGCGGACGAGCCGAACGGCCCGAACTCGACGTCGAGCCCGGCGGCTCGGACGGCGTCGTTCCCGGCGTTCACGTGCGGGCCCGGCGCGCCCTCCACGAACGGCTCGATCGTGAACTCCACGGACAGGCGCATCGGCGGCAGGGTACTGCCGACCGCCGCGATCCGGCGTTCGTCAGACTCGGGGAAGCCAACGTTCACCTCGGAGACCTCAATCCGCTGCTGGATCTGCCGAGGTGTCCAGTGATGCCCCCTCGCGTCCCCCCGGCTCCGCCGCGCCCCGATGACCGTGACGCGGTGCACACCCTGCTGCGCGCCGGGTCGATCGTCGCCGCCTACCAACCCGTCGTGCGCCTGCGCGACGACGAGGTCGTGGGCTACGAGGCCCTCGCCCGCATGTCGATCACGCCGGAGCGGGCGCCCGACGTGTGGCTCCGCATCGCCGAGGCCGCCGGGCTCCGCACCCAGCTCGAGGTGGCCTGCCTCCACGCCGCCACCACCCACGGCCTGCCGCCCGGCGACCAGCTCCTGTTCGTGAACCTCAGCCCCTCGCTCCTCGGCGACTCCCGGGTCGTCGAGGCACTCGAGCCCGTTGCTTCCCGCCTGGTGATCGAGGTCAGCGAGCAGGAGCAGGTGGCCGACTACGACCTCCTCGCCCGGCACCTGGCCGACTGGCAGGACCGCGGCACCCAGGTCGCGGTCGACGACACCGGCTCGGGCTACGCCAGCCTCCGCCACGTCCTCCGCCTGGCCCCCGACTTCATCAAGCTCGACAAGTCGCTCGTCGACGGCGTCGACCACGACCGGAGCCTCCGGGCGCTCGTCGCCTCGTTCGTCGCCTTCGCCCGCGAGTCGGGGGCATCGGTCGTGGCCGAGGGCGTCGAGACCCGCGACCAGCTCGCCGCGCTGCGCGACGCCGGCGTCCACCTGGCCCAGGGCTACCTGCTGGGCCGGCCCGGCGCCGGGTGGCGGTCCCCGGTGACCCGCAAGCGCAGCCTCCGGCTCGAGCACTGCGCCACGGTGGCCGAGGTCGGCGAGTCGGTGTGCGAGCACCTCGAGGCCCTCGGCGTCATGCCCAGCCTCTACCTCGAGCGCGACGGCCTCCTCCGCTGCGTCGCCCAGCGCGGCCTCTGGCAGGTGCTCGACGGCCTCTCGCCCGGCGCCGGCATCACCGGGCAGGCCTACACCGACGACGAGCTGGTGGTCGTCGACGACGTGGCCACCGCCGAGCACTACCTCGAGGCCATCCCCGGCGTGGTGGCCGAGGCGTGCACCCCGATCCGCGTCGACGGCCGCCCGGTCGGCGCCCTCAACATCGACAGCACGCGCCCGCTCACGCCGGCCGACGTCGACGAGCTCACCCGGGCCGGCGAGCTGGTCGGCCAGCGACTGCGGTCGCTGCGCCTGGCGCCCGATTCCGGCCCCCTGGCCCGCCTCGTCGCCGCGACCATCCGACTCGAGCGATCGAGCACCGAGGAGTCGATCGCGGACGTGCTCCTCGACGCGGCCAGCGAGATCACCGACATGTCGACCGCCGTGCTGGTGCGCCAGCGCGACGGCGACCGGCCCCCGTCGTCGGTCGTGCGGGGCCCGCTCCGCGACGCCATCCTGCGCATCGACGTCCGCAAGCTGGCCAACCTCGTCGAGCTGATGGTGCCGAGCCGCTCCTGCTACACGGCCGGGGACGACCGCGCCGTCGGCATGGTCGGCACCGAGGTCCTGCGCGAGGCCGGCATCCGCAGCGTCGTCGTGGTGCCCATCCGGCCCTCGACCGGCGAGCCCGGCCTCCTCGCCGTGGCCTCGACCCGGCGCAAGCAGCTCCACACCGACACCATCGAGCTGCTCGAGCTGCTGGCCGCCCTGGCCGCGGCCCGGCTCGAGACGCTGGGCCACATCGGTGCCCTCCGCCGCCAGGCCACCGAGGATCCGCTCACCGGGCTCGGCAACCGGGCCGCGTTCAACGAGGCGCTCGAGCTGTGGCGCCTGGAGCGGACGTCGGGCGCCGTGGCCGTGTTCGACGTCGACGACTTCAAGCGGGTGAACGACACGTTCGGCCACCTCGAGGGCGACGGCGTGCTGAGCCGGCTGGCCGACGCCTTCCGCACGGTCGTGCGCCCGGCCGACGGGGTGTTCCGCCTCGGCGGCGACGAGTTCGCGGTGCTGCTGCCCCAGGCCACGGCGGCCGAGGCCAAGAACGTGGGCGACCGCCTCCAACTGGCGGCGTCGACGGTGCTGGCGTCGCGCGGCGCCGGGGTGTCGGTGGGGGTGGCGACGGCGGGCGACGGCGTGTCGGTCGAGGAGGCGCTGCGGGAGGCCGACCGCGACCTCTACGAGGCCAAGCGCCACCGCCGGGCCCGCCCGGCTCCCGTCATCAGTTCATGAACCGGCAACACCGGCGACATTGACGTTTTGTTGAATGGTCGACATGTGGGTCGACAACGAGACGGCGGGGCTGGAGCGCGCCTGGTACGCCGTCGCCCTGTCCGGCGAGGTGCAGGACGCCCCGGTGGGCGTGCGGGTGCTGGGCCGGGAGTGGGTGGTCGTCCGCCTGGCCGACGGGCTCGCCGCCTTCGAGGACCGCTGCCCCCACCGGCTGGCGCCCCTGTCGATCGGCACGGTCTGCGGCGCGACCCTCCAGTGCCGCTACCACGGCTGGGAGCTCGACCGGACGGGCGCGTGCGTGCGCATCCCGGCCCTGGGCGACGACAGCGCCATCCCGACGAAGGCCCGGGCCGCCACGCCGTTCGGGGTCGTCGAGCGCTACGGCCTGGTGTGGCTGGCGCCCGAGGAGCCGGTGTGCGACCTCCCCGACTTCCCCGAGTGGGACGACCCCGCCTTCGACACGTGCTGGAACGAGCCGCGGTCGACGTCGGCCGGCGCCATCCAGCTCACCGACAACTTCCTCGACGCCACCCACCTGCCGACCGTGCACACCACCACGTTCGGGGTCGAGGACGGCACCTACCTCCCGCCCCACGAGGTCACCCGCGACGGGTGGACGGCGTCGACCACCTACGTCGCCCCCTACCGGAACCACGACGACCCGCTGGTGGCCACGGGGGAGCACCCCCTCGTCCAGGAGCACCACCTGTTCAAGGAGTTCTCGACCGCGACCACGGCCCTGATCCGCCTCCGGTTCCCGATGACGGGCGGCGTCCTTGCCATCCTGTTCTCGTGCCTGCCCGAGGGGAACGGCGCGTCGAAGGTGTTCAAGATGATGGCCCGCAACGACTTCGCCGGCGACCGGACCAAGATCGACGAGTCGATCGCGTTCGAGGACCGCGTGATGGACGAGGACCTCGCCGTCCTCGAGTCCTACCGCCACACCGCGGTGCCCCTCGACACCCGGGTCGAGGTCCACACCCGCAACGACAAGTTGGGCCTCGCCTACCGGCGGGTGCTCGCCGAACTGGTAGGAGCAGCCAGTGACTGACCTCGTCCCCGTCGTCGACCTGGGCGACGCCGACGCGCCCGCCGCCGTCGACGACGCCTGCACCCGGGTCGGCTTCTTCCAGGTCGCCGGCCACGGCATCGCCGACGACGTGATCGAGGGCCTGCTCGACGCCATGGGCCGGTTCTTCGCCCTTCCCGAGGAGGCCAAGGCGGCGTGCGTGCCGCCGTCGATGGCGATCAACCGCGGGTGGTCGCCGGTCGGCAAGGAATCGCTGGCCTACTCGCTCGGGGTCGAGGCCCCGCCCGACCTGTTCGAGGCGTTCAACACCGGGCACGAGGTCGACTACACCGACCGGGTCCACGCCGATCACCGCGACGGCTTCTTCGCCCCGAACCTGTGGCCCGAGCTGGCCGGGTTCAAGGAGGCGTTCACGACGTACTTCGACGCCGTCGCCGACCTGTCGCAGCGGCTGGCCCGGGTCATGGCCGTGGGCCTCGGCATGCCCGAGGACTTCTTCGACGAGCACACCCGGCACTCGCCCGACGTGCTCCGGGTCAACTGGTACGACCGGGCCGACGGCACGGCACCGGTGCTGCCCGGCCAGCAGCGGATGGGCGCCCACACCGACTACGGCGTGCTCACCGTCCTGCTGGCCGACCGGGTGCCCGGGCTGGAGATCGTGGCGCCCGACGGCGAGTGGACCGGTGTCCAGCCCGCACCCGGGTGCTTCCTCGTGAACCTCGGCGACCTCCTCGCCCAGTGGACCAACGACCGGTGGCGCTCGACCCTGCACCGGGTCGTGCCGCCCACCGGGGAGGGCCGGTGCCTGCGCCGCTCGGCCGCCTTCTTCCACGAGGCCGACTCCGACGCCCTCGTCGAGGTGCTGCCCACGTGCATCGACAGCGAGCGTCCGGCCAAGTACGCCCCGGTGCTGGCCGGCGAGCACCTCCTGGCCAAGCTCCGCGGCTCCCGCGAGCTCCAGCAGTCGACCGCGGTGTCGACCGTCGGCGAGCGGACGCTGTGAGCGAAGCGAACCATCAGCATCGCGATCGGGTGCACGCCGAGGTTGTGCCCCGGCGTCAACCCAGCAGCCTCTTGCTCACAGGCGTCAGCCTGTGAGCGTCGCGGTGCTGGCCAGCTACCTGTGCCGCGACCACGTCGGCCTGGCCCGGTTCTACGCCGAGGGCTTCGGCTGGGCGAAGGTCGACGCCGTGGAGAGCCCGATCTTCACCGCCCTCGACAGCGGCCGGTTCGTGCTCGGCTTCCACCACGACGACGCCCACGACCTGCTCGACATCGCCGACCGCCGGGGCCAGGCCGGCAGCGCCCTCCACCTGACGATCGACGTCGGGTCGTTCGAGGACGTCGACGCCATGGTGGCCCCGCTCACCGCGCTCGGCGCCTCGATCGTGAAGCCGCCGTTCACCACGTACTACGACGCCCGCCAGGTCGTGCTCGAGGACCCGGAGGGGAACCTGCTGCGCATCTCGAGCTCGCAGCCGGGCGTCAGCGACCTCTGACCGCCAGCACGGCGCGCTCGGTCGCCGAGAGCGACGGGTCGAGGGCGGCGGCGGCCCGCCTGACCTCGTCGTGGGCGAACCGGTCGGCGTCGGTCGGGTGGTCGAACTCCCACTGCCGGGCCCGCTCGGCGACGAGCGCCTTGTCGGCCTCGATGCCGGCGGCCTCGAAGACCCGGCAGTCGTAGGTGCGGCACGTGCGGGGCCGGTGCTCGTAGATGGTGCAGCCGTGCTCGCCGAGCATCGGGCACCGCCCGTGCTCGTCGTAGCCCAGCAGCACGTGCCCCTTCGCCAGGCCGGGGGCGGGGAAGCGGAGCGCCTTGGGGATGTGGGCCAGGGCGTCGACCTCGTCGGGGCCGATGTGCACGAACTGGGACGACGCGCAACATGCCGTGCACGTGCCGCACGGGACATCGGCCTCGCCGTCGCCCCGGATGGCGACCCGGACCTCGGCGAGCCAGGGCAGGAACGGCCCCGCCTCCACTACCCCTCGATGCGGTGGATGCCCCGGAGCCCGGCCCAGGCCAGGTCGGCGACCTGGCGGGCGAGGATCTCCGGGTCGTGGTCGAGGTCCTCGGCCACCCAGAGGCGGCTCGTCGTCTCGGCCATCCCGACCAGCCCGTAGGCGAGGGTCCGTCGGTGGTCGGGGTCGATGTCGGCCTCGATGAGCTCGGCGATCGAGCGGGCCAGGTGCTCCTCGACCCGGCGGACGCTGTCGGCGAACTCGGGGTCGCGCCGGGCGCCCCCGCCGAAGAGGAGCTGGTAGGCGCTGCGGTGGTCGTGCACGAACCGGAAGTAGGCCGCGAACCCGGCCTCGACCTGCTCGCGGGGGCTGCCGGCCGCGGCGGTGGCGTCGGCGATGCGGCGGCCGATGCGGGTGCCGACGTCGTCGAGCAGCTCGAGGTAGAGCTGCCGCTTCGACGTGAAGTGCTGGTACAGCACCGGCTTGGTGACGCCGGCGGCCTCGGCCACGTCGTTCATCGACGTCGAGTGGAAGCCGTCGGCGGCGAAGACGTCGAGGGCGACGTCGAGCAGCTGGCGGCGGCGCTCGGGGGCGGGCAGGCGGACGTTCACGGCGCGCACACGGTACGCCGGTTCGGGCCGGAACCCTGCCTCGGAGGGGAGGAGGAACGGATGCGGGGTACAGCGAACTGGTGGATGTGGCCACCCGCCCCAGTCGCCCGGCAGCGCAGACGACTCGTCCGCCCGAACCGATCCGTCCGCTCCCCGCCGAGCGGACGGGCGTGACGCTCCTCGCCCTCCAGGTGCGTCGCCGCCGCTACCGCGACGGCATGCCCAAGCGGGGGAACTAGAACCCCTTCTCCCGATCGTCCCGTTCCGCGGCGTTCACCGCGTAGCCGACGATCGTCGCCGGGGCGAGGAACACCGAGCCGAGCACGAGGCAGGCCGTGGCCGCCGTGGTGATCCCGGTGGAGAGGTCGCCGGCCAGCCCGACGACCACGAGGACGATGGCGGCGAGGAAGAAGAGGAAGCCGACGCGCTTGGCCCGCTTGGCCAGCACGTAGACGCGCTTGCGCTTGGCCCGGACGGGGTCGGTCACGGCCCCACGGTACGTCACGCCTGCCCGGCGGCCTCCGTCGCCACCTGGACGATCCGGGGTCCGATGGCCGTGCGGGCGAAGTGCTGCCTCGCCAGGGCGCGGTTGCGGTCGAGCAGGACGTCGTCGGGTGCGGTGAGGAAGGCCTCGAGCGGCCGGGCGTCGTCGGACGGGAACCACTCGAACCCGAGGCCGGCCAGCTCCTCGGCGACCGGGTACGGGTGCACGGCCAGGGGGCGGCGGTGCAGGGCCGACTCGACCAAGGGGTTGCCGAACCCCTCCCACCGCGACGGGAAGGCGACGGCGTCGGCGGCGGCGTAGGCGTCGGCCATCGTCGTCGGTGCGGGCCGGTGGAGCACCGGGCACCGGGCGGCGCCGAGCACCTCGTCGAGGATCGGGCCGTAGCCCTCCTCGGCCGGACCGGTGAGCCAGTACGTCGCCCCGAGGGCCTCGGCCAGCGCGACCGCAGCGGGCACGTCCTTGCGCTCGATGGCCCGCACCGGGTGGAGCAGCAGGCGCTCGCCCCCGGCCACCCCGAGGAGGCGACGGGTCGCGGTGCGGTCGCCGAGCGGTTGGTCGACGTCGAAGGCGTTGCGGATCGTCACCGCTTCGATGCCCCGCTCGGCGAGCTCGTCGCGGGTGCGGTCGTTGATCGTCACGTGGCGCCAGGCCGGGTCGTCGGCCGGCCACCCCTGGACGTGGGCGAACCGCTCGCGCTGCCAGGGCAGGTCGTGGTGGTGGAGGATCGCCGGCCGGCCTCGCAGGGCGGCGACCACGGCCTCGGTGGCGCCGGGGTTGAGGGGCAGCGAGCACAGGTTCTCGATCACGACGAGGTCGACGTCGTCGACCGCGGCAGCCACCTCCTCGACCGACGGGGCCGGCCCGGCGACGGGCCAGGCGAGCCCGGGCACGAGCCGGTCGACCGGCCCCTCGCCGGCCACGGTGACCACGTCCCACCCGGCGGTGCCGAGGACCTCGGACCAGGTCGCGGCGACGACGGCGACCCCGTCGGTGCCGCCCAGCCGGAACGACAGGAGCGCTACCCGAGGCGCTGGAGCCGCCGGTTGCACGCGTCGAGCACGGCCCGGGCCACGGCCTCGTCGGCCCCGGCCGTGCGGACCGGGGCCGAGCCGGTGACGATCTCCTCGTAGGGCGGCACCACCACCGTGAGCACAGCGACGGCGACGTCGCGCTCGCCGACCCGCACCAGGTTGGCCGCCTCGACCGACGCGCACGACGCCGCCGGGCCGAGCAGCGAGAGGGCGGCGAGGGTGGCGTCGGCGACGACGCGGCGGGCCGCGGCGGCCGCCACCGAACCCTCGGCCGAGCCGCTGACCACGTCGTCGCCGATCCGCAGGGTGACCGTGGCCGAGCAGCGGAGCTGCAGCCGCTCGACGACGACCCCCTCGAGCGTCGGCCGGGCCGGGCCGTCGCCCGCGTCGCCCTCCCCGGCCGGGGCCACCGGGAGGATGTCCTCGAGCTGGACCACGCTGACGATGCGGTGGTCGATCTCGAGGCCGTGGCTGGCGATGGCGACGGACTGGACGTCGCGCACGAGCTGCTTGGCGTGCTTGCCCGGCGTGGCCAGCACGTGGACCTCGACCGGCGTGCCGTGGTCGTCGGTGACGATGCGGGCGGCCCGCACCTCGGGGATGCGGCACAGCTCGCGCTCGACGGCGTCGAGGTCCACTCCCATGGCGGGAGCGTAGGACGAACTACTGGGGTCGGTGGGTGAAGGGGAGGAGGTGGGCTTCGGTCGGGGCGGCCACCAGCTCGAGGTCGAGCCCGTCGGCGGCGTCGCGGAAGCGCTCGCCGGCGGCGATGACGTCGACGACCAGGTCCGGGTTGGTGGCGACGACGGCGAGCAGGGCAGCGGCGGCCCGGCGCGGGTTCTGGTGGAGCGACACGGTGCTGAGGAGGGCGAGGCCGCGGTCGACGGCCGTCGGGTCGTCGAGCACGACGTGGTCGAAGGTCGTGGCGACCCGGATGATGGCGGCGTCCAGCGAGGGCGCGTCGGCGGGGAAGCCGTCGGCCCGGGCGGCCTGGAGGAGGTCGGCGACCTGGCCCGGGAAGCCCGACTCCCGGAGGATCCGGGCGCCGGAGGTCGCCACCTCGGTCGGCGACGTCGGCGCGTCGGCGTCCTCGTGGCGGACGGCGCCCAGGTGGTGGAGCCGCGTGGCGGTGACGATGCGATCGACGCCGGGCGGGTCGAAGCCGAGCTCGATCGCCACGGCCGCGGCGTAGCGCGCCGCCCGCTCGCTGTGCCCGAGCGGCGCCAGGCCGGCGAGCTCGGGGACCAGCCCGAGGGCCTGCACGGTCTGCTCGAGGGTGGCCGTGGCGTCGGCGTAGCGCTGGAACGCGATGCGGGTGAGCAGCAGCGGGAACGCGGCGACGGACGCCATGGCCACCCCGACCTCGTCGACCGCCACGGCGAACAGCACGCCGGCGCAGGCCAGGGTGAGGTGGACGGGCAGGGCCGAGCGGAGGCGGGCGGCGCCGTCGGTCCCGCCGACGAGGCCCCAGGCCAGGTCGACCACCAGCACGGCTGCGGCCGCGGCCGCCGCCACGGCGAGGACGTGCTCGCCGTCGGTCGCGGCCCGCACGCCGGCGGCGGCGGCGAGCCCGGCGCTCATGGCGAGGGCGAAGCGGAGGCCGAGGCGGGCGAGCCTCCGGCGGTCGTCGCCGCGCCGGTGCAGCACGGCGAGGGCGAGGACGAGGGCGATGCCGTCGACGGCGGCCACCCGACCGGCCGGGAGCAGGGCCGGCAGGGCCAGGGCCAGGGTCAGTCCGAGCGGCACCCGCCCACCCCAGGGGACGGGCATCGTGACGACCAGGCCGGCGGCGAGGACGAGCGTCGCGGCGAGCAGCGCGACCGCATCGGCCAGGCTCATTGCGCCGCCTGGTCGAGGTCGCCGAGGCCGGCCGAGCCCACGCCGGTGACCGGGGGCGGGGTGGCGAAGGCGTGGGCGTCGTGCTCGTGGCCCAGGCCGTAGCGCTCGCCCCGCCGCTCGACGGCGGTGATGAGGGCGTCCACGCAGGCCGGGCTGAACTGGGTGCCAGCGTGCGAGCGCAGCTCCTCGAACGCCACGTCCTGGTCGAGGGCCTGGCGATAGGAGCGCGTCGAGGTCATGGCGTCGAAGGCGTCGGCCACGGCGACGGCGTGGGCCTCGAGCACCAGGTCGGGCGGCGTGCCCTTGTCGCCCGACTCGAACCGCCCGTGGGAGTCGGAGGCGGTGACCGCCATCGTCCGCATGAAGTCGACCTGACCGAGGATGCCGATGCCCGCCGTGTTGTGGCTGCGCACGACGTGCCACTCCTCGGGCGTGAGCCGACCCGGCTTGTTGAGCAGCCGGCCGGGCACGGCGAGCTTGCCCACGTCGTGCATCAGGGCCGACTGGTGGAGGTGCTCGAGCCGCTCGGGGTCGAGCCCCAGCTCCTCGCCGATGTAGACGGCGTACCGGGCGACCCGCTCGGTGTGCCCGGCGGTGTAGGGGTCCTTGGCCTCGATGAGCCGGATGAACACGCGGATGGCGGCGTCGTGGGCCTCGCGCGTCCGCTGGAACGACCGGAACGTCCACCGCCCGATGCCGAACGGCACGGCCAGCAGCACGATCGAGCCCGGGCCGAGCTCCTTGCACACCAGGCCGACCAGGAGCCCCAGCAGGCCGAACGCCAGGTAGTTCGGGAGCGCGGGGCGCACGTCGTGCCAGACGATCCGGGCCCGCACGTCCTGCTTCAGGGCGACGTGCGGGAGGACGAAGCTGGTGTTCACGACGCCGTAGGCGACACCGGCCGCGATCGCGGCGAGCAGGCGTTGCCGGTCGGCGAGCCCGCCGAAGACGAGCGAGGCCGCGACGGCGGCCAGGAGGAACTGGCCGCAGTTGAACCCGACGTTGGCGAAGCGGCGGAGCCGCAGGTTCGGCAGGTAGATGCCGTTGCACGCACCCACGAGGGCGGCCGTCGTGAGGCCGTGGCCGTGGGGCTCCAGGGCGATGGCGCCCATCACGATCATGAAGCCGGGGCTGATCGTGGCGCCGGTGCCGAGCAGCGCCGAGGTGTTCTCCCCGAGCACGGCGACGGCGCCGAAGATGGCGACGATGGTCCAGGTCGGGGTGCCGCGGAGCGCGACGGCCAGCGTGGCGGCCGTCATGGCGGCCACGATCGTGGTCGTCTCGAGCATCCGTCGCTTCATGACCGTCCAAGTCTCGTTCGAACCGGTCGAGGGCGAGGCGTCGGGAGCGCACCGATGGCTAGTGCGACGACAGGCCAGCGCCTGCGGTGAGCAGGAAGCCGGCGATGCTGGCGATGATTGCGACAGCGCGGATGCGGGTGAACTTCTTCAAGTGGATCACCTCCCCTGCGAATGGAGTCCCCGCATCCGCTAATCAGCGGGGGATCGCTTCGCTCCGCTCGGGAGATGAAGAAGGTCTACCGACGCGCTCCCGGCGTCTCGCCCTCGATTCGGTTGTCAACGTGCGCGTGGTCACCATCGGCACGTTGACGCCACATTTGAGTGGATTTATGTGGCGTTCAGGCCTGGTTGGGCACTTCTGTCACCGTCACCGAGGGCAACATGGCCACGACCTCGGCGACGGTCCGTCGTCGCCCCCGGCGGACCACCCCGGCCGGCTTGAGGAGGCGGAAGACGACGTTGGCCACACCGGCCGAGAGGATGAGGTCGCCGAACGACAGCACCTGGCCGATCGGCGCCACCGGGAGCACGTCGCCGAGGAACGTGAGCCGGTCCTGTTCGTCCTCGAGGTGGCGCTTGGCGCCGAAGTCGATCTCCTCGAGCTTGGCGTGGCGGTCGATGGTGTAGATCGCCTCGGCCCGGACGGGCATCCCGCCGTTGAGCCCGATGACGACGACGTTGAGCACCAGGCCGACGAGGATCACCGGCATCCCGACCAGCCGGACGTTGGCCAGGGCGAAGGCGACGAGGAGGACGTAGGAGCCCAGGACGCAGGCCAGCCCCTGCGTGCCGCTCACGTCGACGAGCTGGGGCACGGCCTGGAGGATCACGGCGCCGCCCAGCGCGCCGACGCCGCGCAGCGGGCGCAACGTGATGTTCCTCGGCCGGCCGCCGGTGACGAGGCCGAGCACGATGCCCGCCACGAGGGCGATGCCGGTGAAGCCCATGGACGGCGACGGTAGCGCCGCCACCTCGCTCGGACGGGGAGCCCCGCGCTCCTACGATCGGGCCGTGCCCGTCCTCACCGAAGCCCACGGCGACCGCGTCACCCTCGTCACGATCGATCGCCAGGAGCGGCGCAACGCCGTCGATCGCGACGCCGTCGAGGCGATCCGCTCGGCGGCCGAGGCGGCCACGGGCGTGCTCGTCCTCACCGGCGCCGGCGGCCACTTCTGCTCGGGCGCCGACCTCACCACGCTGGAGGACGCCGCCTTCGCCGCCCTGGTGCGCGACACGTGCGCGGCGCTGGCCCGGGCCGAGCTGGTGACGATCGCCGCGGCCGACGGCGCGGCCCTCGGTGCCGGCACCCAGTTCGCCGTGGCCTGCGACCTGCGGGTGTCGACGCCGGGCGCCAAGTTCGGGATCCCAGCCGGCAAGCTCGGCGTAGCCCTCGACGCCTCGACCGTCGCCCGGGTGGCGGCGCTGGCCGGTGGCGGACCGGCTCGGGCCATGCTGCTCGGCGGCGAGGTCGTCGACGGCGAGGCGGCCCACCGGTTCGGCCTGGTGCAGCGGTTGGGCTCGCTCGACGACGCCCTGGCCTGGGCGGCCGAGATCGCCGCCCTCGCCCCGCTCACCCTCGCCGCCCACAAGGTGGCCCTCGAGGGCGGCGACTCGTCCGCCGCCTACGACCGGGCCTGGTCCAGCGCGGACGTGGCCGAAGGCCTGGCCGCCTTCAAGGAGAAGCGCCCGCCCGTCTTCCGGGGCACCTGAACCGCTAGATGTTCGCCGGCAGGAGCCGGGACACGTTCTCGAAGAAGACGAAGAGGACCACGAGGAAGACGACGCCGCCGGCGAGGTAGGCGGGCCACCGCTTCCACCGGCGGGCCGCGAACCAGGTGGCGAGGGCCACGAGGATGCACACCAGCGCCCAGAGCACGGTCGGCCCCGCCGCCGAGCGGTCGCCCGAGAGGCTGGGCTCCTCGAAGGCGCGCACCGGGGCCGAGGGGTCTTCCTTCGTCGGCGCGACCGTCGGCACCGGGGCCGGGGCCGGTTCGCCCACCAGCACGGCGTGGACCACGAGGCGCTGGCGGGCGCTGAAGCGGGGGTTGCAGGTCGTGAGCGTGAGGTGGGCCTTGCCGTCCGTCGGCGGGTCGAGCACCTCGGTCTGGCTCGGCTTCACCACCTCGGTGCGCTCGACCTCGAACCGGAAGCGGCCCTGGCGGGTCGTGACCCGGATCTCGTCGCCGGCCCCCAGCTCGTCGAGCCGGGAGAAGGGCGCGCCGTAGGTGGTGCGGTGCCCGGCGATGGCCGCGTTGCCGGGCTGCCCGGGCAGCGGGCTGTTGGGGTAGTGGCCCGGCCCCTTCTTCAGGTCGGGCACGCCCACGCCCTCGACGACGGCCTTGTCGACGCCGATCGTCGGGATGCGGATCACGGCCACCGCCTCGCCCACGGGGGGCGGGGGCTGCACCTCGGTGGTGGTGGTCGTCGACGACGAGGTGGACGACGGCGCTGTCGTCGTCGTGGACAGCGATCGCTCGAAGTCGCGGCGCAGCTCGTGCTGCGAGCGGGCCTCGGCCAGGTTGGTGCCCCAGAGCTGGTAGGCGACGAACAGCAGGAGCAGGAGGCCGAAGCCCACGAGGACGCGGCCGACCCCACCAACCACCCGACGGAGCGACACGGCTGGCTTCGTACCCCAGCCGCGTCTTGGAGCAGGCATCGGGCCACCGGTACCGTTCCCAGCGATCCCATGGACCCCGTCGTCCACCTTCGTGCCGCGGTCTGCGTCCTGGGCCGGTTCCCCGCCCTGGCCGGCATCGATCTCGAGGTCGGCGCCGGGGAGGTCGTGCTCCTCCGGGGACCCAACGGGGCCGGCAAGACCACCCTCCTCCGAGCCGTCGCCGGGCTGGTGCCCGTCGTGCGGGGGGAAGCGATCGTCCTCGGTCATGATCTCCGCAAGGATCGCCGAGCGGTGCGCCGCCAGGTGGCGATGCTCGGCCATGCCACCGGCCTCTACGACGACCTCACCATCGACGAGAACGTGCGGTTCTGGGCCAAGGCGGCCCGCAGCCAGGCCGATCCGACCGTGGCCCAGGACCGGGCCGGGGTCGAGGCCCGCATCCGCGACGTCGCCGTCGGCCGGCTCTCGGCCGGCCAGCGCCGGCGGGCGTCGCTGGCCGCGCTGCTGGTCCGCGACGCCAAGCTGTGGCTGCTCGACGAGCCCCATGCCGGCCTCGACGCGCACGGGCGCGACCTGCTCGACGACCTCGTCCGCTCGGCCGCGTCGGCCGGCACGACCGTGCTGCTCGCCAGCCACGAGCTGGAGCGGGCCACGCCGCTCGTCCACCGCCAGGTCGTCGTCGCCGGCGGCCACGCCGAGCCCACCACCTCGAGCAACGAGGCCGTCGATGTGGCGTGACGCCCTGCTCGTGCTCGGCAAGGACCTCCGCATCGAGCGCCGCTCGAAGGTGGCCTTGAACCAAGTCGCGCCGTTCGCCGTTCTGATCCTGGTGCTGTTCGCCTTCGCCCTCGACCCCGACCGCGACGTGCTCGTCCGGGCCGCCGCCGGCCTGTTCTGGGTCGCCGTGCTGCTGTCGTCGCTGCTCGCCGTGCAGCGGTCGTCGGGCGTCGAGGCGGCCGACGGCGTGGCCGACGCCCAGCGCCTGTCCGGGCTCGACCCGGCCGGCATCTTCCTGGGAAAGGCGGCCGCCGTGGCCGTGCAGCTCGCCGGGCTCGAGGTCATCCTCGGCATCGGCGTGGTGCTGCTCTACGACGTGCACCTCCGCGGCATCGGCACCTTGGTCGCCACCTGCCTGGTCGCGACCGTCGGGCTGGCCGCCGCCGGTACCCTGTACGGGGTCCTCGCCGCCGGGTTGCGGGTGAGGGAGACGCTCCTCCCGCTCCTGCTCCTGCCCGTCGTGGCCCCGGTGCTGATCGCCGCCACGCGTGCTTCGGAGAGCGCCCTCACGGGTCTCGCCAGCGAGGTGGCGCCGGCTGACTGGTTGCGCCTGTTGGCGGTCTTCGCCGTGGTCTACGTCGCGTTCGGCGTGGTCGCCTACGGAAGCCTGATGGAGGAAGCGTGAAGCGAGGCAGTGCGGTCACGATGAGCCTGGGGTTCGCCGCCCTGGTGTCGTTCGTGGCGACCTACGCCTACGGGCTCAGCCTTCCGAAGACGGTCGAGCAGGAGCACTACTCCAAGCTCATCGCCATCCACCCCGGCATCGCCTGGGCGTCGTACGTGGCCTTCGGCGTCACGGCCGTGGCCAGCGTGCTGTGGCTGTGGCCCCGCACCCGGTCGCTCACGTGGGACCTGCTGGCCGGCGCCTCGGCCGAGGTCGGGGTGCTGTTCACCGCCCTCACCCTGATCACCGGCTCGATCTGGGGTCGCCCGACGTGGGGCGTTTGGTGGGTGTGGGACGCCCGGCTCACGCTGTCGGCCCTGATGCTGACGCTCGAGCTCGGCTACCTGGCCCTGCGCCAGGTGCCGTCGGATGTCGAGGTGCGGGGCCGGCGCTCGGCCATCGCCGCCCTGCTCGCCGTGGTCGTCGTGCCGGTCAACCACTTCGCCGTCGAGTGGTGGCGCACGTTGCACCAGGGCCGCTCGCTCTCGCAGGTCACGCCGGGCAACGACCTCGACGGCCAGTTCATCTTCGCCATGGTGCTCGGCTTCCTGGCCATGACGCTCGTCTACGCCTGGCTCACGATGCACCGCCTGCGGGTGGCCCGCATGGAGGAGGACGTCGTCGGCGACGACCTCGATGCTGCCCTCGAAGCCCGTCGCCGCGAGGCTGTCGCTGTGGGGCCCCAGTCATGAGCTACGTCCTCGCCGGCTACGGGATCACGCTGGTCGCCATCGTCGGCTACGCCGGATGGGTCCTGCGCAAGGGCCGGATCCTGGGCAAGGGGAAGCCGTGACGTTCGACCGGAGCCGCCTGCGGCTCGGCATCGTCGTCGCGGTGATCTGCGGGGCGCTGGCCTTCCTGGTGCTCCAGGGCCTGGGCAACGCGACGTCGTTCTACCGGAACGCCGATGAGGCGATGGCCAAGCGCACCGAGCTCGGCACCAAGCGCTTCCGCCTCCAGGGCATCGTGTCGCCCGGCTCGATCAAGGACGCGGGGAACGACGTCACGTTCGAGGTCGAGTACAACTGCGTCAGCGTGCCCGTGCACCTCTCCGGCACCCGGCCGCCACCGCTGTTCCAGAAGGGCATCCCGGTCGTGCTCGAAGGTCACTTCGCCGGGCCGACCGGCGCCTACGAGAGCGACCGGATCATCATCCGGCACACCGAGGAGTACCGGACCAAGGAGTCGCAGAAGGCCGAGGCGACCGAGAAGGAGCGCTGCAACTCGGGGGCAGCGGCGAAGCAGTGAGCCTCAACGCGTCACTCGGCACCGCCGCCGTCACCGCCGGGCTCGCGGCGTCGGTGCTCGGCATGGGCACGCTCGCCGTCGGCCTCCGGCGGCGGGACGAGAAGCTCCTCCGCACCGGCCGGGTCTACGCCGCCATCGCCCTCGCCGGCGCGTTCGGCGCCTTCGTCGTCATGGAGCGGGCCCTCCTCGGCCACGACTTCTCGCTGAAGTACGTCGCCCAGCACGGCAACCGAGCGGTGCCCGTGCTCTACACGTTCGCCTCGCTCTGGGGCGCCCTCGAGGGGTCGATCATCCTCTGGACGCTCGTGCTGTGCGGCTACATGGTCGCCGTGCTGGTGCGCTTCCGCGCCCGCGCCGTCGACCCCCTCGTGGCCTGGGCGACGCTGACGATGCTCGGCGTCTCGACGTTCTTCTTCGCCCTCATGCTCGGGCCGGCCAACCCGTTCAAGGCGGTGGCCGGCGCCATCCCCACCAACGGACCGGGGCCCAACCCGCTGCTCCAGGACCACCCGCTGATGGCGATCCACCCGCCGTTCCTCTACCTCGGGTACGTCGGCTTCACCGTGCCGTTCGCCTTCTGCGTGGCCGCGCTGGTCACCGGTCGGGTGGGTGAGGGGTGGCTCGCCGCCACCCGCCGGTGGACACTCGTGTCGTGGGGCTTCCTCACCATCGGGATCGTGCTCGGCGCGTGGTGGTCGTACGAGGTGCTGGGGTGGGGCGGCTTCTGGGCGTGGGACCCGGTCGAGAACGCCTCGTTCCTGCCGTGGCTCACCGGCACGGCGTACATCCACTCGGTGATGGTCCAGGAGCGCCGCGGGATGCTGCGGGTCTGGAACCTCTCACTGCTGCTGGCCACGTTCTCGCTGACGATCCTCGGCACGTTCCTCACCCGCTCCGGCGTGCTCGACTCGGTGCACTCGTTCTCCGAGTCGCCCATCGGCCCGTGGCTGCTCACCTTCTTCGGGATCATCGTGACCGTGTCGCTCGGCCTCATCGCCTGGCGGGGCGACCGGCTCCGGTCGCCGGGCCGGATCGACTCACCGCTGTCGCGGGAGGGCGCCTTCCTCCTCAACAACGTCCTGTTCGCCGCGTTCGCCTTCGTGGTGCTGCTCGGGACCGTGTTCCCGCTGATCTACGAGGCGCTGAAGGGCGACGTCATCACCGTCCAGCGGCCCTACTTCGACCGCATGACGATGCCGATCGGCCTGGCCCTGCTGTTCCTCATGGCCATCGCCCCGGTGCTGCCGTGGCGGAAGGCGTCGACCGAGCTGCTCCGCCACCGCCTGCTGTGGCCGGCGTGGGGCGGGGCCGTCGCCATCATCGTGGCCGTCGTCGTCGGGGCCCGGGGCCTGTCCCCGCTCCTTGCCTTCGGGCTCGGAGGGTTCGCCGCCGGGGCCGCCGGTCGCCAGCTGGTGCTCGCCGCCCGGGCCGCCCGCCGGTCGGGAAGCTCGCTGCTCGGCGCCGTGGTCGGCCGGGCCAACGGCGGCATGGTCGTGCACCTCGGCGTGATCATCGTGGCCGTGGCCTTCACGTCGGCCACGTCGTTCTCCCACGCCACGTCGGTGCGGATGAACCCGGGCGACACCAAGCACGTCGTCGGCCAGACCATCACCTACCTCGGGTCGGGCACCGAGAAGACGGCGCGCAAGACCACCGTGTCGGCCCGGGTGCGGGTCAACGGCGGGCGGGTGTTCGCCCCGGCCATCAGCGAGTACCCGAACGGGAACGGCACGGTGCCCACGCCGTCGGTCGACGTCGGCCTGCGCCGCGACATCTACCTCACGCTCGACGAGGCGCCCCGGGCCAACGGCTCGGCCGTCATCGGCATCGTCGTCGAGCCGCTCGTGTCGTGGCTGTGGCTGGGTGGCCTGCTCATGGCCATCGGCACGGCGCTGGCCATCGTGCCCGGCCGCCGCCGCAACCCGATCGCCCCGGTGTCGGAGCCGCCCCGGCCCGAGGTCCCCGACACCGAGCTCGTCGACGCATGACCGACGTCGCCACCCCGACGGTGAAGCGGTCGCGCCCGGCCCTCTGGATCGCCGTGGGCCTGGCCGTGGTGCTGGCCCTGCTCATCGCCGTGCTGGCCACCCGCGACAACGCCGCCACCCGCCTGGTCAAGAGCCCGCTGGTCGGCAAGGCCGTCCCGGCCCTGACCGGCACCACCGTCGACGGCACCGCGACCTACGACATCGACGACCACCAGGGTGAGTGGGTGGTCGTGAACTTCTTCGCCACCTGGTGCACGCCATGCCAGCAGGAGCACGACGACCTGGCCCGGTTCGAGAAGTTCCACGGCGCGGTCGGCGACGCGAGCGTGGTGAGCGTCGTCTTCGCCGACCAGACCTCGGACGTGAAGCGGTTCTTCGCCCAGCGGGGCGGCGACTGGCCGGTCCTGCGCGACGCGAACGGCGTGCTGGCCACCGCCTTCGGCGTGGCCCGCGTCCCCGAGTCGTACCTGGTCGCGCCGAACGGCACCGTGGTCGGCAAGGTCACCGGTGGCGTCACGTTCGACTTCCTCCAGGAGCAGCTGGCCAAGTTCGAGGCGGGCCGCTGATGCGCAAGCTGGCCTGGCTCGGCCTCGCCGCGGTCGTGCTGGTGGCCCTGGTGATCGGCACCACCGACCGCGACCCGCAGACCGACGCCGAGCGGGCCCGCAGCATCGGCAACACGGTCATGTGCCCGGCGTGCAGCGGCGAGTCGGTGAGCAACTCGCAGGCGCCCGTCGCGGTCAACATCCGCCGCCAGATCGCCCAGCGGGTCGCCGACGGCGAGTCGGCCCAGGAGATCCGCGACGCCCTGGCCAATGCCTACGGCAGCCGGGTGCTGATGAACCCGCCGAAGTCGGGTATCGCCGGGCTGGTGTGGGTGCTCCCCGTCGCCGCCCTGGTGGCCGCCCTCGCCGGGCTGGCCGTCGCCTTCCGCCGGTGGCGGGTGGTGCCGGCCGAGGTGACCGACGACGACCGCGCCGCGGCCGACCGGGCTCGCCGCGAGGAGCGCACCGGGGAGGGCGGGTGAACCCCGACGAGCTGGCCGAGCTCGAGGAGCAGCGGTCGTTCCTGATCCGCTCGCTCGACGACCTCGACCGGGAGCTGGCGGCCGGCGACGTCGACGCCGTCGACGCCGAGACCCTGCGCGACGACTACACCCAC
This sequence comes from Actinomycetes bacterium, assembly GCA_025464025.1. Next base: position 22,892 of record JAODBP010000007.1, read on the forward strand.
CGCTTGGCCGAGGTGCAGCGGGCCATCGAGACGGGCCACGCCGAGCTGGTGCGCCGGGTCCCGGCCCGTCGACCGGGTCGGGTCGTCGCCGCCGTGGTGGTCGTGGCCGGCCTCGCCGTGGGCGCCGGCTTCGCGGTGGCCAACGCCGCCGGCAGCCGCAAGCCGGGCGAGTCGGCCACCGGCACCATCCGCGAGAGCAACAGCTCCAAGCTCTCCCAGGCGGTGCAGCTGGCCCAGAGCGGCAAGTACGTCGAGGCCCTGAAGCTCTACGACGAGGTGATCAAGCAGGACCCGGAGAACCTGGAGGCGCTCTCCGATCGAGGGCTGCTGCTCATCCAGGTCGCCTACGGCAGCGACAACGCTCCGCTCGCGGCGCGGGGTCGCGAGTCGATCAACTCGGCGCTGGCGATCGATCCGAAGAACCCTCGGGCCTTGTTCTACCTGGGCCTCTCGAAGCAGCTGGCGGGCGACGTCAAGGGCGCCAACGAGGCGTGGGACGCAGCCCTGGCCAACGACCCGCCGACAGCCCTGAAGCAGCAGATCGAGCAGTTCCGGGCCAGCATCGCCGCGTCCACCACCACGACGAGTGGGGCGCCCTAGGCCTGCAGGAGGACGGCGCGGCCGAAGGGGCGGTCGCCGTCGGGGTGCAGGCACCAGATCGAGCCCTTGCGGCAGACCCACTCGCCCTCGATCTCGGCGCCCCGACGCAGCACCCGGTCGAGCAGCGGGTGGATGAGGTTGCCGTGGCTGCACAAGACGGTCTCGGTGCCGGCCAGCGACTCGAGCAGGGCCCAGGCCCGCTCGGTGTCGGACTCCTCGGCCAGGGCGTCGTGGTGCTCGAGGTCGAGCCCGAGCTGCGCGGCCAGGGGGGTGACCGTCTGCACGCAGCGGGTGTAGCGGCTGGTGAGCACCCGCTCGACGCCGGCGTCGGCCAGCAGCTCGGCGATGCGCTCGGCCTGGCGCTGCCCGGCGTCGTTGAGCGGGCGCTCTTCGTCGGGGGCCTGTCCGGCCTTGGCGTGCCGGATGACGTAGAGGGTCATGTGCGGGGGCAGCGTAGGCGGGGCGGGTGAGGTGGGAGATTCACGAGCCGAGGGCCAGGAGTCGGGCGATCACCGGCGGGAGGGCGGCGGCGAACGCCTCGACCTCGGCGTCGGTGGTCGACCACCCGACCGACACCCGCAACGACCGCGACGCGTCGACGCCCATGGCCTCGAGCACCGGAGACGGCTCCAGTGACTCCGACGAGCACGACGATCCCGAGTGGACGGCGACGCCCGACTGGTCGAGCCCGAGAAGCACCGGCTCGGCCTCCACGCCTTCCATGCCGAGGCACAGGACGTGGGGGAGCCGGCCCGCCGGGTCGGGGTCGCCGAGGAGGTGGACACCGGCGCCGAGCTCGCGGCCGGCCAGGTCGGTCGTCCACCCCCGGGCCCGGGTCGCCTCGGCATCGAGGTCGAGGGCGGCGCACGCCGCGCCGAAGCCGACGATGGCCGGCACGTTCTCGTAGCCGGCTCGCCGGGCCCGCTCCTGGTCGCCGCCCACGAGCAGCGAGCGGAACCGGAGGCCCCGGCGGACGAGCAGCGCGCCCACGCCGGGCGGGCCGCCGAGCTTGTGGGCCGACACGCTCAGCAGGTCGGCGCCCAGCGCTCCGAAGTCGATCGGCACGTGGCCGGCGGCCTGGGCCGCGTCGACGTGGACGAGCACCCCGCGCTCGCGGCAGGCGGCCACCACCTCGGCGACGGGCTGGAGGGTGCCGACCTCGTGGTTGCCCCACTGGAGGTGGACCAGGGCGGTGTCGGGGCGGAGGGCGGCGAGCAGCTCGTCGGCATCGACTCGACCGAGCCGGTCGACGCCCACGACGGTGGCGCCCGGTCCGGCCGACTCGCGCACGGCCGAGTGCTCGACGGCGGCCAGCACGACGTGGTCGCCCCGCTCGGTGGCCATCCACGTGGCGGTGACGATCGACTCGGTCGCCCCGCTGGTGAACACGACCTCACGGGAGCGGGCGCCGAGCAGGTCGGCCACCTGCTGGCGGGCGACCTCGACCGCGACCCGGGCGGCGTGGCCCTCGGTGTGCACCCGCCCGGGGTCGGCGGCGGCGCCGAACCAGGGGAGCATGGCCTCGATCGCCTCGGGCCGCGTCGGCGACGTCGACGCGTGGTCGAGGTACGAACGCCCCACCTACAGGGACAGGGCGACGGGGACGGCGGTGATGCAGGCGTCGTCGCCGAGGGCCCGGGACGACGTTGTCTCCGGGCTGGTGTCGCCGTAGAGGGCGCTGAGCATGCCCTTGACCATCCCGCGGTCCACGGCGCAGATCACCGGCGAGGCGACCGCCCCGCCGAACGGGCAGTGGTCGGTGACGATGCTCGAACCGTTGCCCCGGTCCTCGGCGTGGGCGGCGAAGCCGTGGGCGGTGAGGGCGTCGGCGACGGAGTGGAGGGCGGAGCGGAACGAGCGCTGCCCGTCGCCCTTGGGCTCGAGCGAGATGGCCATGGCCCGGCCGTACTCGATGCCCACCTGCTCGGCCATCTCCTCGGCCACGTCGCGCGGCAGCAGGTCGAGGGCCCGGGCCAGCAGCGACAGCACGAGGTCGTCGTTGCGGAGCGGGAACTCCATGGTCATGGGGCGGTCGCCCGGGGCGTAGCGCTTCGACGGGCGCCCGGCGCCGCCGCCGGCCCGGCCGGTGCGGACCTCGAGGTACCCGCCACCGGCGAGCTTGTCGAGGTGGTGGCGGGCCACGTTGGCGTGGAGGGCGAACCGCTCGGCCACCTCGGTGGCGGTGACCCCCTCGACGTTCTCCCGGGCGAACAGGTAGATCTGGCGCCGGGTCGGGTCGCCGAACGCCGACGTGATCGCCGCGACGGCAGAGGAGAACTCCTCGCCACTGAGGGCGTCACCAGCCATGTCAGTAGTCTACGGGAGCCCCCTGCAGTCCACCTTCGAAGGTCCGCGCACGCATGTCTCCCACCGACGACCAGGTCCGCGACGCCCTTGCCGGGGTCGAGGAACCGGTCCTGCACCGCACCCTCGGCGAGCTCGACCTGGCCGGCGCCGTGCGGGTCGACGGCAACAAGGTCGAGGTCACGATCTCGCTCGTCACCGACGAGCACCCGGCCGTCGACGAGCTCGATCGCCGGATCGCCGAGGCCATGGGCGCGCTGGGCGGCGTCGACGACGTGCGCATCCACCACGCCATCCTCGACGACGAGCGGGTCAAGCTGATCGTCGACCAGCTCCACAGCCAGCGGATCACGTTCTCCGACCCCGGGGCCAAGACCCGCGTGCTGCTGATCTCGTCGGGCAAGGGCGGTGTGGGCAAGTCGTCGCTCACCGTCAACCTCGCCATCGCCCTCTCCCGCCTGGGCAAGAAGGTGGCCATCGTCGACGCCGACGTGTGGGGCTTCTCGATCCCGGCCATGCTCGGCATCGACCACCCGCCGACCCTGATCGACAACCGGATGATCATCCCGCCCACCGCCTACGGCGTGTCGCTGGCGTCGATCGGGTTCTTCGTGGCCGAGGACCAGCCGGTCGTGTGGCGGGGGCCGATGCTCCACAAGGCGCTCGAGCAGTTCCTGAGCGACTTCTACTGGGGCGAGCCCGACTACCTCGTGGTCGACATGCCGCCCGGCACCGGCGACATCGCCATCTCCCTCGCCGGGTTCCTGCCGCTGGCCGAGGCCTACGTGGTGACCACCCCGCAGCCGGCGGCCCAGCGGGTGGCCCAGCGGGCCGGGCTCATGTTCCAGAGCTCACACGTGAAGATCCCGGTGCGGGGCGTGATCGAGAACATGAGCTGGTTCACCGGTGACGACGGCACCCGCTACGAGCTGTTCGGCCGCGGTGGCGGCGAGCAGCTCGCCGAGCGCCTCGACGCCCCGCTCATCGGCCAGGTGCCGCTTCTCCCCGCCCTGCGCGAGGGCGGCGACGAGGGCCACCCGATCATGGCCACCGACCCCGACTCCGAGCCGGGAAAGGCGTTCACCCAGATCGCCGAGTGGATCGACGAGCACAAGCCCACCCGTCGGCGGAACGCGGCGCTGAAGATCACCTGATGCGACGCGCCGTCCTGCTCGTGCTGCTGGCCGGGCTGGTGGCGTGCAGCGGTGGCGACGGGCTCACGCGGGCCCAGTTCATCCGCAAGGGCGATGCGATCTGCCAGCGGTTCGCCACGGGCGGCAGCGTGCTCGATGTCGGCGGCTCCGACGACGTCGACGCCGCCCTGGTCCGGGTGATCCGCCTGGCCCGGGAGGCTCGCTCCGACTTCGCCGCCCTCGATCCGCCGGCCGACGGGGAGCGGGCCAAGCGGGCGATCCTCGCCTTCATCGACCGCTCGATCACGCAGGCCACGCGGGCCCGGGCCGCGGTGGCCAAGGGCGACGTCGCCACGGCCCGCCAGGCCCTGGTGGCCACGGCCATCCCGGCGCTGACGGCCCAGAAGGCGGCCGAGGACTACGGGTTTCAGGAATGCGCCGGGCCGTCGCTGCCTCGCTGATCGTCCTGGCCGCCTGCGGGGGCGGGCCGTCGAAGGTCGACTTCGTCGCCAGGGTCGAGGCCCTGTGCCGGCGGGCGGCGGCCGAGCAGGCCGCGCTCCCGGAGGTCCTCTCGGCTGACGAGTACGCCGGCTACCTCGGCGGGCTGGCCGAGGTCGTCCGGAAGGAGCGACGGGCCGTCGCCCGGGTCGACGCCCCGGCGGACGGGCGTGACGAGCAGCGGGCCCTGCTGCGGTCGCTCGACCGGGTGGCCCGGGCCGCCGACCGCTTCGCCACCGCGACCGACGGCTTCAGCCAGCAGGAGCAGCTCGATGCCGCCGCCCTCGCCCGCCACGAGGCGGACGGGAAGCTGGTGGCCTACGGGTTCGAGGACTGCGCCCGGTCCTGAGTCGCCGGGGCGCATCGCGCATCGCGCGTCGGGGCGCCTTCGGCGCGGGCCGAGATGGCTTCGCGTTCGGCGTCCTGCGGCCGCAAGATCGAGCCTCCGCCCGCCTGACCCGCGCGCCCGCTTCGGATCAGTCGCCGGAGTCTTCGGCGAGGACCATGGTGAAGAACCACACGACCGGCACGATCACGGCCGCCAGCACGGCGACGATGATGGCGATGAAGACGGCGACGGTGATCGGGTCCACGAGGGCGAGATCGTAGGGGATCTAGGAGAACCGGGCCGCATCCGCGGCGGCGTAGCGGGCCACGACGGCGTCGACCTCGGCCGTGGTCTCGATGGCCTCGATGACCTCGACCAGGCGCGACGCGGGGATGGCGCAGGTGTGGTCGGTCGACGGCATCGCCGTGCGCACGCGGGAGAGGGCGCAGCCGACGGAGGCGGCCACCTCGCCGTGCTCCTTGGCCATGGCCACGATGTGGCACTGGGGCTTGCCCTCGATCTTGAGGCCGGGCAGGGCGTCGGACAGCACCATGAGCGACTTGGCCGTGAGCCGGATGAGCACCACGTCGGGGTCGACGGGGGTCTCGGCCAGCGGGCCGTAGGTGACGGCGCCGGGCTTCTCCTGCACGGTCGGGATGCCGGGGACCATCTCCATGGTCACCCAGCCCGACTCCATGAGGGCGGCGACGTCGCCCTGCTGGGCCGCCTCCTCGAGCGGGATGAAGCCATGGGTCCACGAGCCGACCGAGCAGTTGCGGTGGTCCTCGGCGATGGTCGAGAACGTGCGGTCGGTGCCGTGCATCCAGAACACGCAGCCGGCCGGGACCCGTCCGGTGCGGCCGTCGGGGGCCGGTGCCGGCATCGGCGCGTCGAACGGGGCGACGCCCTCGATCGGCTCGGCCGAGAAGGTGATGGCCACCGGCGGGGCGGTGGGCGAGATGGCGGCGTCGAGCCGGCCGGCGAGGCCGGCCCAGTCCTGCGTGGTCGAAGTCACTTCTTGGCTGCCTCGTAGTAGGGGTTGGTGCCGCTGGCGTGATCGGTGACGTCGACGACGTTCAGGATCTCGGGGACGGCCTGCTTGATGGCCACCGAGATTCCCTGGGTGAGGGTGACGGCGGCCATGCCGCACCCTACGCAACCGCCGCCGAGTCGCAGGTAGGCGGTGTCGTCCTCGACGGCGACGAGGGTGGCCGTGCCCCCGTGGGAGGCGATGCTCGGGTTCACGTGCTGCTCGAGCACGGTCTGGACCCGCTCGGCCACCGGGCCGGACAGCGAGGCGGCGTCGGGCACCGAGATCGGTGCCGACTCGGGCTTCGGCGCCTGGGGCGGCTTGTGCGGGTTGACGATCACCAGGCCGGGGTTCAGGAGGTCGCGGCTCATGTCGAGCGTGGCGCCACTGATCCGCTCGATGCTCTCGGCCGGGATCACGACGGTGAGGTCGTCGCTGTGCTGCACGGCGTCGTCGGCCGTGGCCTCGCCCGGGATGTCGAAGAACAGGTCGTAGGCCCACTCCTCGCCCGCGATGCCCACCACCTCGACCCACAGGGCGAGGGTGTCGCCCCCCTCCTCCCCGGCTCGGATCTCCAGGACCTTCTTCATGGCCCGCGGGGAGATGGTGAGGATCGGGGAGGGAACCTCGGTCATGGGCGCCATGATACGAGCGTGCGCCGCGTCGTCCTCGTGCTGCCGACGGCGACCTACCGCGCCACCGACTTCCTGGCTGCCGCCGAGGCCCTCGGAGCGACCGTCGTGGTCGCCTCCGACCGCGACCAGGTCCTGGCCGCTGCCGACCGCTCGCTGACGGTCGACCTCGCCGACGGGCCGGGGACGGCCGCTGCGGTGGAGGGGCTCGATGCCCGGGTGCCGGTCGATGCGGTGGTCGCGGTCGACGACCAGGGCGTGATCGTGGCGGCCGAGGCGGCGGCCCGGCTCGGCCTGCCCCACAACCCGCCCGAGGCGGTGGCGACGACCCGCGACAAGGTCAAGCTGCGCCACGCCCTCGGCCGGGCCGAGGTGCGCCAGCCGGCCTTCCGGGTCGTGGAGGGCGACGAGCTGCCCGACCTGCCCCTCCCGTGGGTGGTGAAGCCCCTCGGGCTGTCGGGGAGCACCGGGGTGATCCGGGTCGACGACCGGGCGGCCGCGCCGGCGACGTTCGAGCGGGTGCGGGCCATCGGCGGCTCGCCGACCCTGCTGGTCGAGACGTTCGTGCCCGGGCCCGAGGTCGCCGTCGAAGGGCTGCTCCGGGCCGGCGAGCTCGAGGTGCTGGCCACCTTCGACAAGCCCGATCCGATGGACGGCCCCTACTTCGAGGAGACGATCTACGTCACCCCGTCGCGCCAGCCCCTCGACGGGTTGCACCGCCTGATCCAGCAGGCCTGCACCGCGGTCGGGCTGCTCGAGGGGCCGGTGCACGCCGAGGCCCGCCTCACGCCCGAGGGCCCGGTGCTGCTCGAGGTGGCGGCCCGGTCGATCGGCGGGCTGTGCGGGCGGACGTTGCGGTTCGGCGCCGGCGTGTCGCTCGAGGAGCTGATCCTGCGCCACGCCCTGGGGCTGCCCACCGACGGCATGGTCCGGGAGGACGTGGCGGCCGGCGTGATGATGCTGCCGATCCCGAGGTCGGGGACCCTCCGGGAGGTCCGCGGCCAGGACGAGGCCCGGGCCGTGCCCGGCGTGGTCGGCCTCGAGATCACCGTCCCTCGGGGCCGGGAGGTGCGGGCGCTGCCCGAAGGCGACCGCTACCTCGGCTTCCTCTTCGCCCGGGGCGACACCCCCGCCGACGTCGAGGCCACGCTGCGGGCGGCGCACGCCTGCCTCGAGGTCAGGGTTGACTAGGCGGGTGCGCATCCTGTTGGTGTCGGCCTACGAGCTCGGCCACCAGCCGCTGCACGTGGCGTCGCCGGCCGGGGCGCTGCGCCGCCGGGGCCACGACGTGCGGGTCGTCGACCTGGCCGTCGACGACTGGGACCCGGCCGTGGTCGACGACGTCGACGCCGTGGCCGTCTCGGTGCCCATGCACACCGCCACCCGCCTCGCCCTCGAGGTGGCAGCGTCCGTGGCCGGCCGGGTGCCGACGTGCGCCTACGGCCTGTACGCCCCGGCGGCGGCCGACGGGTTCGACCGGGCGATCGCCGGGGAGTACGAGCCGGCGCTCCTCGACTGGATCGACGAGCGGGGGAGCGGGCTCACCGTCCACCTCCAGCGGGGGTCCTTCGGGCTCCCGGCGCGCGACCTGCTGCCGCCACTCGACCGCTACGCCAAGCTCGCCATCGGCGGCGAGGAGCGGCTGGTGGGCGCGGTCGAGGCCAGCCACGGGTGCTCGTCCCGCTGCCGGCACTGCCCGGTCCCGGCCGTGTACGACGGTCGACTCCGCATCGTGGGCGAGGAGGCGGTGCTGGCCGACGTCGACCAGCTCGTGGCCCTCGGTGCCGAGCACCTCACGTTCGCCGACCCCGACTTCCTCAACGGCGCGGCCCACTCGATGCGCGTCGCCCGCGCCGTGCACGAGCGCCACCCGCAGCTCACGTTCGACGTCACCACGAAGATCGAGCTGATCCTCCGCCACCGCGACCTCTGGACCGAGCTGGCCGAGATGGGCTGCCTGTTCGTCACGACCGCGCTCGAGTGCGTCGACGACGAGGTGCTCGCCCTGCTCGACAAGGGCCACACCGCGGCCGACGCGGCGGAGGCCGTCGGCGTGCTGCGTGCCGCCGGGATCGAGCCCCGCCCGTCGCTGCTGCCGTTCACGCCGTGGACCTCGCTCGGCTCACTGGTCGACCTGGTCGACTTCGTCGTCGACCACGACCTGGCCGCCAACACCGAGCCGGTGCACTGGACGATCCGGCTGCTGGTGCCGCCCGGCTCGCTCCTGCTCGGTCACGGCGACTTCGGTGCCTACGACCCCGACCAGCTGGCGCACCCGTGGGCCTCGCCCCTCGACGGCCTCCAGGCCCGGCTGGCCTCGCTGGTGGAGGCGGCGACCGACCGCCCGGCGGTCGAGGTCTTCCGCGCCGTGGCCGCCGAGATCCGGTCAGCCGCCGGGCTCGACCCCGACGTCGGCGCCCTCGACGAGGGCGCCGGCCGGCCCCGGCTCACCGAGGCCTGGTTCTGCTGCGCGGAGCCCATTGGCCTCGCTTCGCAGGCTGCGCTCGGCTCGGCCTGCTCGCTGGCGCTCCCTACGGCCGGCCGACCTAGCGGTCAGGCGATGCCGCTGGCGTCGCCGGCGCTGCGCACTTGAGCGACGGCGGCTTCGAGGGCGACCTCGATCGGCGTGAAGTTCGCCGTCTTCAGCACCAGCGGGATGCGCAGGCGGGCCATCTCGTTGCGCACGAAGTCGCCGGCCACCGCGGTGTAGGCGATGATCGCCACGTCGGGGAAGTCGGTGCGCAGTCGGGGGATCGTCTCGAACCCGTTCACCCGCGGCATCAGCAGGTCGAGGATGACGGCGTCGGGTGGATCGTCCCGGCAGGCGTCGAGCGCCTCCTCGCCGTCGCTGGCCTCGGCGGTCACGACGTGGCCGTGCGTCTCGAGCTGGAGCCGGAGGAGCAGGCGGACGTCCGCCTCGTCGTCGACGACGAGGATGCGCAGCGTCATGTCGACGGGAGCTCGAGGCGGGCGATCACCCCACCGGCGGTTCCCTGCCGGAGCGTCACCTCGCCACCTTCGGATCGGGCGAGGGTGCGGGCGATGGCCAGGCCGAGGCCGAGCCCGGCCGCCGTGGTGACGGCCCGCTCGCCCCGATAGAAGGCCTCGGCGGCCAGCTCGATGTCCTTGGCCGGGAGGGTCGAGCCGCCGCTCGCCACCTCGAGGACGGCGTCGGCGCCTTCGACGCTGGCGGTGACGACGATCGGCGGGGCGCCGTGGATCGAGGCGTTGTCGAGCAGGACGGCCACGGCGTGGTGGGCCACACCGGGCCGGACCTTGGCCACGGCCGCGCCCAGGAAGGTGGGCTCGACGCCGCCCTCCCACGCCGATCGGGCCGCGGCGATCAGGTCGACCGGCTCGCGCGGGCCGACCGGGATGACCGTCTCGACGGCGGCCGCCAGGAGCAGGTCCTCGACCAGGCGGTCGAGGCGATGGGCGTTGCGGCCGATCGCCGCGACCAGCTCGGTGCGGGTCGCCTCGTCGGTGGCGACGGCGAGCTGGTCGGCCAGGCCGGTCAGCGTGGTGACCGGCGTGCGGAGCTCGTGGCCGATCACGTTGAGGACGCGCCTCCGCAAGAGGTCGAGGTCCTCCCGATCGACGGCCATCGGCGGTGGAGCGTAACGGCCGCAGGTGGCGCCACCACGCGATCCGGTTCGGGCGATCGGGCGGAGGTCACCGGGCGGGCACGTACGATGGCCGCCCACCCCGGACCACCGCTGGAGGACCACGAACGTGGACGTGCGCATCGGCGTCACCTACTCGCCCAAGGAGCTCGACCTGGAGCTGGAGGACGCCACCGACGCGGCCGCCGTCCGCTCGCAGGTGGAGGCCGCGCTCGGCGGTGGTGAGTCCGCGGTCCTGTGGCTCACCGACAAGAAGGGCCGGACCGTCGGCGTGCCCGTCGGCAAGATCGCCTACATCGAGGTCGGCGCGCCCGGTCCGGGTCGCAGCATCGGGTTCGCCGGCGCCTAGGCGAGGTACAGCGCACCGGTGACGGGCCTGCTCGATCGCCGGCTGCTCTTCGTCACCGGGAAGGGCGGCGTCGGCAAGACCACCGTCGCCGCCGGCCTCGGCCTGCTCGCAGCGCGGGCGGGGAAGCGCACGCTCGTCTGCGAGGTCGACGCCAAGGGCAACCTGGCCGACTTCTTCGAGGCCGGGCCCACCTCGTTCAAGCCGCGGCAGGTGCAGCCCTCGCTGTGGGCCATGTCGATGGACACCGAGGAGTCGCTGAAGGAGTACCTGAGCCTCCAGCTCAAGCTCCCGCTCCTGTCGCGGATCGGTCCGCTGGCCAAGACGTTCGACTTCATCGCCACCGCCGCGCCCGGCGTCCGCGAGATCCTCACCGTCGGGAAGCTGGCGTGGGAGGTGCGCGAGGGCCACTACGACCTGGTCATCGCCGACGCCTCGGCATCGGGGCACATCGTCGGGCAGCTCCGGGCGCCGGAGGCGATCAAGGAGCTGATCAGCGTCGGGCTGGTGCGCGACCAGACCGAGTGGATGACCGAGATCCTCACCGACGCCCGGCAGACCGGGGTGGTGATCGTGGCCTCGCCGGAGGAGATGCCGGTCACCGAGTCGCTCGAGCTGATCGACCGGCTGGCCGAGACCGACGTCGACGTGGCCGCCATCGTGGTCAACCGGGTGCTGCCCGAGCTGTTCGGCCGGGGCGAGGAGGCCATCTTCGAGAAGTTGGCCCGCCCGGCGACCGTGAAGGCGCTGTCGGCCGCGGCCGGTGGGCCGGCCGGCCCCGTCATCGAGGCGGCCCGGCTCGCGGTCACGCTGCGGCGGACCCGCACGGCCCACCTCGACCGACTGCGGGCCGGCGTCGACCCCACGCTGCCGATCCTCTACGTGCCCGAGCTGTTCGCCCGCTCCCACGGCATGCGGGCCACCACCCAGGTCGCCGAGCGGCTGGGGGAGGAGCTCTAGTGCGCGAGCTCGAGCGGCTGCTGGCGGCCAAGGAGATCGTCGTGACCTGCGGCTCCGGGGGCGTGGGCAAGACCACCACGGCGGCGGCGCTCGGCACCATGGCGGCCGTCCACCTCGGCGGGAAGGTGCTCGTGCTCACCGTCGACCCGGCCCGCCGGCTGGCCACGGCGATGGGGCTCGAGGCGTTCGGCAACCTCGAGACCCAGGTGCCACCCGCAGCGTTCGCCGAAGCCGGCGTCGAACCCCGCGGCGAGCTGTGGGCCGCCATGCTCGACACCAAGGCGAGCTGGGACGACCTCGTCCACCGCCACGCCCCGGACGAGAAGACGCGCCAGGCGATCCTCGCCAACCCGCTGTACCAGAACATCACCGGCAAGTTCGTCCAGAGCCACGACTACATCGCCATGGAGCGGCTCTACGAGCTGCACGCCTCCGGCACCTACGACCTGATCGTCGTCGACACGCCGCCGACGCGGAACGCCATCGACTTCCTCGAGGCCCCCGAGCGCATGGCCGACTTCTTCAGCAGCAAGTTCCTGCGGCTGCTGATCGCCCCGTCGCGCTCGAAGCTGTTCAACGTGGCCTCGAAGCCGTTCTACTCCGTGGCCGACCGCATCCTCGGCTCGGCGTTCCTCGAGGACATCGCCGAGTTCTTCATCCTCTTCCAGTCGATGTACTCGGGCTTCGTCGAACGGGCCCGAGCGGTCGAGCGGGTGATCGCCGACCGTCGTACGACCTTCGTCGTCGTGTCCACGTTGGAGTCGGCCCCGGTGCGCGAGGCCGAGTTCTTCATCGAGGCCCTGTCGGACAAGAAGCTCCACCTCGGCGCGCTCGTGCTCAACAAGGTGCTGCCCGGCTACCTGTGCTCCGACGAGGCCACGGCAGTCGCCCGCCGCTTCTGCGCCGACGCCGGCTCGGTCGTCGGCGCCCTGCCGAAGGCGGTGGGCCCGCCCGAGGAGGTCGAGCGGGTGCTGGCCGAGCTGGGAGAGAGCTTCCTCAACTTCCAGGTGGTGGCCAAGCGCGAGGCCGAGCAGCGGGCCGAGCTGGGCGTGAAGCCCGACGTCGTGGTGTCGGTGCCCTACCTCGACCGCGACATCTACGACCTCGCCGGCCTCCTCGAGGTCGGCCAGACCCTCTGGGGCTGACGG
>JAODBP010000025.1 GCA_025464025.1 Actinomycetes bacterium
GGCGTCTACGAGGGCGACGACCCCCGGGGGGTGGCGCTGCTCGGCCTGCTGCGGGAGGTGGCGACGGCGGAGCAGTGGCGACGCGTCGGCCGAGCGGTCGAGCAGGGGGAGCACCCCAACGTCGACCTCGCCCTCGCCGGCATGGCGGTGGCCTTCGACATGGTCGACGGCGCCGGCGAGGCCGTGTTCGCCCTCGCCCGCGTCGCCGGCTGGCTGGCCCACGCCGCCGAGGAGCACGACCGCCCCTTCCGCTTCCGGGCGAGGGCCTCCTACACCGGCCCCCGACCGGTCTGACCTGTTTCCGCGGGAGCACCTGGCGGGCCCGTTCAGTGTCGTACCCCCTGGTCAGAATGGGTGGTATGAGCGAGTTGTCCGATCCTCAGATGTTGCCGACGGAGCGCTTGGAGCACGAGGTCACGACGCTGGCCGCGCACTTGGCGGCGGCGACGTGTCGGTGGTTGTTGCTGGTGGCTGAGCTGGACCGTCGGGAGGCGTGGAAGGCCTGGGGTTGCCGGTCGATGGCCGATTGGTTGTCGATGCGGTGCGGGATCGCGTTGTCGACGGCTCGTGAGCAGGTGCGGGTGGCGCACGGCTTGCGGCCATTGCCGTTGATCTCGGCGGCGTTCGCGAAGGGTGAGCTCAGCTACTCCCAGGCGCGTTCGTTGACCCGGTTGCAGCACCCGGAGCACGAGGAGGAGCTGTTGGGGTTGGCCCGTCACGCGACGGGTGAGCACCTGGATCGGATCGTTCGCTCGTACAAGCGGGTGTCGAGCCTGGACGAGGAGCGTCGGGTCGAGCGGCGTTCGGTGCAGACCCACTGGGACGACGACGGTTGCCTCGTGGTCCGGGCCCGGTTGGCGCCGGAGGAGGGCGCGCTGTTGTTGGCGGCGATGGAGGCTGTGGATTGCGCGTCGGCGGACGCGTCGTCCACAGCCGAGCAGCGTCGGGCCGACCAGTTCGTCGAGGTGGTCCGTTCGGCGGTGAGCGAGGACGGGCCGGCGATCCCGTGCGAGGTGACGGTGGTGGTCGAGGCCGACGGGCACGGGGAGATCCCGGACGGGCCGACGTTGGATGTGGCGACGGTGGAGCGGTTGGCGTGTGATGCGGCGGTGGTGCCGATGAGCGTCGACGGGGAGGGTGAGGCGCTCAACCTGGGGCGGCGGTCGTATCGGCCGAACCGGGCGCAGCGGCGGGCGATGGCCCGGCGGGACAAGCGACGCTGCCAGTTCCCGGGTTGCCCGGCCCAGCGGTACGTGGACGCCCATCACGTCGATTGGTGGACCAGGGATCAGGGTGAGACCAACCTCGAGGTGCTGGTCACGTTGTGTCGGCACCACCACCGGTTGGTCCACAAGCGGGTGATCGGCGTGATCGCCGACGGCAACGGTGGGTTCCGCTTCGTGGGGGCCGACGGCACCCCGATCGCGGCGGGGGAGCCGGTCGAGGGCCAGGCCGTCGCGGTGACCCGTCACGCCGAGGTCGACGCCATGACCGCGGTGCCCCGCTGGGGCGGCGAGCGCCTCGACATGGACCACGCCCTCACCGCCCTGTTCAGCTGGGAAGCTTCGTAGCTCAGCTCAGCTCTACGGCGCAGCGAGCGACCGGACCCTCACCGCTCGGTGCGGATGGCCGTGCGCGGCGCATGGCTCGATGTTGCCCGACCCTCGCCGGGAACGCTTCGGGCAAGTCGGCAGGACCGCCCTACGATGACCGGGTGCCGACCGCCACCCCCATCGACGCGTCCGCCGAGCAGCTCGCCGCCGTGACCTACAACAGCGACGGCCTCGTGCCGGCCGTGGTGCAGGAGCAGGGCAGCGGCCAGATCCTGATGGTGGCCTGGATGAACGAGGCCACGCTGGCCGAGACGCTCGAGTCCGGCCGCACGGTGTTCTGGTCCCGCTCCCGCCAGGAGCGGTGGGCCAAGGGCGACACCTCCGGTGACCGCCAGTGGGTGCGCGAGGCCTACTACGACTGCGACGGCGACACCCTGCTCTTCGTGGTCGAGCAGGAAGGCGCCGGCGCCTGCCACACCGGCGAGAAGACCTGCTTCTACCGGGCGTTCGGATCGAGCTGATGATCCAGCCCACCCGGGAGGAGTTCCGGGCCCTGGCCCGGGAGTACACCGTGGTCCCGGTGTGGCGCGAGGTCCTGGCCGACCTCACCACGCCCGTCGCCGCCTTCCTCCGGCTGTGCGGCGACGAGCCCGGGTTCCTGCTCGAGTCGGTCGAGCACGGCGAGCGCTGGGGCCGCTGGTCGTTCGTCGGCCGCCGCCCGGCGGTCACGTTCGTCGCGCGCGGCGGCAAGGTCGAGGTCGACGCCCGCATCTCCGACACGATCCGCCTCGACCAGGGCATCCTCGCCTGCCTCGAGGACTGCCTGGCCTGGTACCGGAGCCCCGACCTGCCCGGCCTGCCGCCCCTGCACAGCGGCGTCCTCGGCTACTGGGGCTACGACGTCGTGCGCGAGGTCGAGCACCTGCCGAACGTGCCCGAGGACCACCTCGGCGTGCCCGACGCCATCTTCTCGGTGATCAGCGAGCTGGCTGCCTACGACCACTTCCGCCAGCGCGTGGTGCTCATCGCCAACGCCTGGGCCGATCCGTCCATGACCGACGCCGACCTGGACCGGGCGTACGACGAGGCCGTCGCCCGGCTCGAGTCGCTGGCCGAGGCCGGCGCCCGATCGATCGACGAGCCGATGGTCGAGCCGCCGTCCGGCGACGACCCGCTGCCCGAGGTCCGCTCGACCATGGGCGACGGCGCCTACCAGCGCGCCGTCGAGGTGGCCAAGGAGCACATCCTCGCCGGCGACATCTTCCAGGTCGTGCTGGCCCAGCGCTTCGAGTTCGAGCTCGACGCCGACCCGTTCGACGTCTACCGGGTCCTGCGCCAGGTCAACCCGAGCCCCTACATGTACTTCCTGCGCCACCCCGACGTCACCATCGTGGGCTCCTCGCCCGAGCCCATGGTCCAGCTCCTCGACAACCGGGTGATCTCCCGGCCCATCGCCGGCACCCGCAAGCGGGGCACCACCGAGGAGCACGATCGCAAGCTGGCGGCCGAGCTCCTCGAGCACCCCAAGGAGCGGGCCGAGCACGTGATGCTGGTCGACCTGGCCCGCAACGACGTGGGCCGGGTGGTGGAGTTCGGCTCGGTGCACGTCGACGAGCTCATGACGCTCGAGCGCTACAGCCACGTGATGCACCTCACCTCCCAGGTGTCGGGCGACCTGGTGGCCGGCAAGGGTCCGGTCGACGTGCTGCGGGCCACCCTGCCGGCCGGCACCGTGTCGGGCGCCCCCAAGGTGCGCGCCATGCAGATCATCGACGCCCTCGAGCCCACCAAGCGCGGGCCCTACGCCGGCACCGTCGGCTACGTCGACTTCTCCGGCAACCTCGACACGGCCATCGCCATCCGCACCATGGTCGTGGCCGGCGGCCAGGCGTCGGTGCAGGCCGGCGCCGGCATCGTGGCCGACAGCGATCCCGACGACGAGGACCTCGAGTGCCGCAACAAGGCGGCCGCCCTGCTGGCTGCGGTGCCCGCCGCCCGGCGCATGACGGCGAAGCGCAACGCATGAAGGCCGCCGTCCTCGCTCGCGACGTGGTGGTGGCCCGGGGCCCCGATGCCTAGACCTACCTCCAGGGCCAGCTCAGCCAGGACGTGGCCGCCCTGGCCGTGGGGGAGTCGACGTTCTCGCTCCTGCTCCAGCCCCAGGGCAAGGTCGACGCCTGGCTGCGGGTGACCCGCATCGACGACGACGCCTTCGCCCTCGACGTCGACGCCGGCTGGGGCGAGCACGTGCTGGCCCGCCTGAGGCGCTTCCTCCTGCGGGTGAAGGTCGAGCTCGAAGCGGTCGACTGGCCCATGACGGCGGTGCTCGAGGGCGAGGCCCCGGTGCCCGACGGCGCCTGGCGGGTCGTGCCCGAGCTGGGCGACGGGTTCGACCTGCTCAACGCCGGCCTGCCGGTCGACGCCGACGAGGTCGCCGACTACGACGAGCGCCGCATCCGCGCCGCCGTTCCCCGCATGGGGAGCGAGCTCGACGAGTCCACCATCCCGGCCTCGGCCGGCATCGTCGACCGCTCGGTGTCGTTCACCAAGGGCTGCTACACCGGCCAGGAGCTGGTGGCCCGCATCGACTCGCGGGGCGACCGGGTGCCGACCAAGCTCCGCCGCATCACCGGCTCGGCGCCGGTGGGGGCCACGTTGGTGGTGGCCGACAAGGACGTGGGTCGGGTCACCAGCACCGCCGCCGAGGTGGGCCTGGCCTACGTGCGCCGCGAGGTCGAGCTGCCCACCGACGCCGTGGCCCGCTGGGACGGTGGCGAATCCCGGGTGCGCATCGAGGCGTGACCGTGCGGCGGACCGGCATCCTGCTCGCCCTCGTCCTGGTGGTGGCCGCGTGCGCCAACGCCCAGAAGAAGTACGAGCCGCTGCCCGTGCCCGAGCAGTCGCAGGACGCCCCGGCCACGCCGTCGACCGTCCCCCAGAAGCTCGACGAGGTCGCCCTTCCCGGGGTCGCCGGCGCCACCACGACCACCAGCGTGGCCATGGGGCCGGGCCCGGTCACGATCCTGGGACGGGTCGACGGCCCCGACGGCCCGGTGGGCAACGCCCGCGTCCACCTCGACCGG
>JAODBP010000052.1 GCA_025464025.1 Actinomycetes bacterium
GGTCCCAGTCGACGCCCGAGGCCCGGAGGTTGGCGCCCGACAGGCCGTAGCTGAGGGCGATGTCCTTGGGGATGATCCCGACGCCGCGGAGGCGGGCCTGGAAGATCTCGTTCCCCATGAGGAGGTCCTCGATCTGGTCGCAGAACCCCTTCACCCGACCCATGACGGCCTTGCACTCCTCGACCCAGCCCTTGGGCAGGTCGTCCTTCAGGCCGCCGATGCGGTCGAAGTTGGGGTGGAAGCGGCCACCGGTGACCGACTCCATCAGGTTGAGGATGTGCTCGCGGTCGCGGAAGGCGTAGAAGACCGGCGTGATGGCACCGATCTGGGCGCCGAGGTCGCCGAGGAAGAGCGTGATGTTCGCCTGGCGGGCCAGCTCGAAGAAGATCGTGCGGATCCACTGGGCCCGGGGCGGTGCCTCGATGCCCATGAGCTGCTCGGCACCGAGGATGAACGGCACCTCGTTGGCGAAGTGGCCGAGCCAGTCGATGCGGTTGATGAGCGTCGTGACCTGCGGGTAGGTCCGGACCTCGGTCAGCTTCTCGTAGCCGCGGTGCATGTAGCCGGGCACCGGCTGGGCGTCGATGACCTGCTCGCCGTCGAGCTTCACGACGATGCGGAGCGTGCCGTGGGTGGCCGGGTGCTGCGGGCCGATGTTGAGGGTCATGCCCTCGGTCTCGAGCTCGACGTTGACGCGCGCCTCGGCGGCGACGGCCCCGATGTAGGCCCGCTGCTGGCGCTCGGTGATCGCGGTCATTCGACGGCCTCTGCTTCTGCGTCCGCTTCCTCGGGGTCCTCGCCGGGCATGGGCTCGACGTCGACCAGGCCGGGCCACGGCTTCACCATGCGGGCCAGCAGCGGGAAGTCCTTCCGGCCCGGGTGGCCCTCGAAGCCGCCCGGGAGGTACAGGTTCACCATGTGGGGGTGGCCGGCGAAGTCGAGGCCGTACATCTCGCGGGCCTCACGCTCGTGCCAGTTGGCCCCGCCGAAGATGTTCGACCACGTGGGCACGACGAGGTCGGCGCCGACATCGGCCTTGAGGTTGATGCCGGTGCCGGTGCCGGGGCGCTCGAGGCGGGCGAAGACCTGGAAGCGGGTCTCGCCGCCGGCCACGCCGGTCTCGAACGGGCCGTCGAGGTGGACCTCGGTCGGCGCGCTGTCGTCCTCGCTCTTGCCGAACGGCGAGGGCAGCCAGTCGATGACGCTCAGGAAGCAGAAGTAGGTGAAGCCGAGGTCGTCGCGGAGCACCGTGGCCACGTCGGCCCAGGCGTCGAGCGACACCCGCACCCACATGTCCTGGCCGGGCACCAGCTCGGTCTGCACGATCCCGTCGCCGAGCTTGGCCGCGAGGCGCTCGAGGATCGGCGAGCGCAGCTCGTCGAACGCCGGCGCCGCCGGCTCCTCGGTCTGAATGGGCGCGACGTCGCCCGGCGGCGACCCCTCGGGCCGCTCGTCGTCAGGAGACGACAATGGCTTCACCCCTCCAGCGCTCGCCCATGTCCTCGTGCCGGATCTTCTGCTGGAGCATGACGATGCCCTCGAGCAGGGCCTCGGGCCGGGGCGGGCAACCGGGGACGTAGACGTCGACGGGGATGATCTGGTCGACGCCCTTGGTCACCGAGTAGGAGTCCCAGTACGGGCCACCGCAGTTGGCGCAGCTGCCCATGGAGATCACGTACTTGGGCTCGGGCATCTGCTCGTAGAGGCGACGCAGGGCCGGGGCCATCTTGTCGGTCACCGTGCCGGACACGACGAGCATGTCGGACTGGCGGGGGCTGGCCGGCAGCGGGATGACGCCGAGGCGCATCACGTCGTAGCGAGGCGACGCGAAGGCGGCACCCATCTCGATGGCGCAGCACGCCAGGCCCCACTGGTACACCCAGAGGCTGTACATCCGGCTCATGTTGAGCAGGGCGGTCAGCGGCTTCGGGATCTTGCCGCGTTCTACTAGACCCACCGGAGCACGCCCTTTCGCCAGGCGTACGCCAGGCCCAGCACGAGGATGAAGACGAAGATGCCCATCTCGACGAGGCCGAAGTAGCTGTAGGCCTCGAGGTTCATCGCCCACGGGAAGATGAAGACGGCTTCCACGTCGAAGAGCACGAAGAGCAGGGCGAAGATGTAGTAGCGGACCTGGCTCTGCGAGTAGCCGGAGCCGACGGGGTCGACACCGCTCTCGTAGGTGGTCAGCTTGTCCTTGTTCGGACGGGACGGGCGGATGAGCCGCCCGAGGCCCAGGACGCTGGCCACGAGCAGTCCGGCTGTCCCGCCGAAGATGGCGACCGTGAGGTACGCGCGAAGGAAGTCGGACACGTCGTTCGAGCCTAGTGATCGCTTTCACAGGGGACCAAAGCGCTGATCCCAGGCGGGTCCGGGGTGGGGACCGGGCGCACCATAGCCCTCGAAGGGGGGTGCCCTACGCCTTCTGCCGCCGGGCGAGGAGCTCGCCGAGGTGGCCCAGGGCCGCCTCGCCGATGGGGCTCCCGTACGAGAAGCCGTAGAGCAGCGAGAAGGCCTGCCCGGTCGACACCATGACGAGGTCGACCCGGCCCTGGAGCGTGAGCGGCGCCACCGTGAGCGTGAACGGGGCGCTGATGTGGGCGCTGTGGTCGGCCCCCGCCACGTGGCCCCGGGTGATCGTGCTGTCGCCCCGCTCGAAGGTCACGTCGTCCTCCGAGGCCTGGAGCTGGTCCTCGAACGACCTCGTGATGCAGTCGGCGAAGCGCTGGGTGGCGATGACCGGGAAGAGCTGGTCGGCCCGCTCCCGGGAGGCGAGCACGGCACCCGACACCACGAGCTGCTGCCGGTCGACGTCGCTGGCGGTGCGCTCGAAGGTGCGGGTGACGGCCTGGGCGAGGGTGTCGTCGGCCACGTCGAGGTCGGTGCCCACGCACCGCTCGAGCTCCTTGTCGCCGGTGGCCTGGTCGGGTCGCTCCTCGGCCGTCTGCGTCCAGCCCGTCCCGAGGTCGGTCTGGGTCAGCTGGATCTTGTCGGCGAGCGCACGGGCGTCACCGGTGGAGAGCCCGTCGCCCCCCGAGCCGCACGCGGCGGCGAGCAGCGCGACCAGCAGGAGCGGGGCGGCCTTCCGCACGGTCAGCGGCCGGAGGCGAACACCACGGGGACGGCGCGGTCGGCCCAGTGCACGACCTGTTGCGGGAGGATGCCGACGCCGAGCGTGAACGCCACGGCGAGGGCCAGGGCCAGCCCGGCCCCGAACGGGATCTCGACGCGGGGCCCGACCTCGTCGCCCTCCTCCTCGACCATGTACATCGTCACGACGATGCGCAGGTAGAGGAATGCGGAGACCACCGACGAGACCATGGCGATGAGGGCCAGGGCGTAGCTGTGGGCGGCCACCGCGGCGCCGATCACGTAGAACTTGGCGAGGAACCCGGCCGTGAGCGGCACGCCGGCCTGGGCCAGCAGGAAGACGGCGAACACCAGCGCCAGGCCGGGCCGGCGCCGGGCCAGCCCCTTGTAGGCGTCGAGCCCGTGGTTCGAGTCGCCCTTGCCCGACACGAGGGTGACCACGCCGAACGTGCCCACCACCAGGAACGTGTAGGACGCCACGTAGAACAGCGCGGCCGAGACGCCCCGGTCGGTGGCCGCCTGCACGCCGACGAGGATGAAGCCGGCGTGGCTGATCGAGCTGTAGGCCATCATCCGCTTCACATCGGTCTGGACGATGGCGAGGAACGAGCCGACCAGCAGGGTCAGCACCGCGATGCCCCAGATCAGCGGCTGCCAGTCGAGGCGGTAGGTGGCGAACGTGGAGACGAACACCCGCAGCAGGGCGGCGAAGGCGGCGGCCTTGGAGGCCGAGGCCATGAAGGCGGTCACCGGCGTGGGGGCGCCCTGGTACACGTCGGGCGTCCACACGTGGAACGGGGCGGCCGAGGCCTTGAAGCCGAAGCCGACCAGCAGGAGGGCGAAGCCGCCGAGCAGGAGGCCCTCGTGCTCGAGCGTGTTGCTGGCGAGGAAGCCGGCGATGTCGCCCAGGTTGGTGGAGCCGGTGGCGCCGTAGACGAAGGCGATGCCGTAGAGCAGGAACGCCGAGGCGAAGGCGCCGAGCACGAAGTACTTGAGCGCCGACTCGCGCGACTCGGCCCGGCGCCGGTTGAAGCCGGCCAGGACGTACAGGGCGATCGACAGCGTCTCGAGGCCGAGGAAGATCACGATGAGGTCGTTGGCCATGGCCATGACGATCCCGCCGGCGCCCGACAGCAGCATCAGCACGTACAGCTCGGGTCCGTCGAGTCCCTCGCGCCGGAGGTAGTCGTCGGCCAGCAGCGCGGCGAGGGCGATGCCCAGGCTGATGACCACGATGAAGAAGACGCTGAACCCGTCGACGGTCAGGGCGCCCTTGGCCGTGGTGAAGGCACCCCGATCGGCGTCGGTGACCCGCGACCACAGGACGCCGGCCGAGCCGATGGTGAAGGCGCAGGCCAGCACCGTGATGATGGCGTAGGTGCCCTTGGCCGGCTTCGTCGCCGTGAGGGTGGAGCCGAGCAGGAGCAGGAGGGCGGCGCCGCAGAGGATGAGCAGCGGCGCGGCCGCGGCCCAGTCGAGCTTGGGCGTGGCCACCGGTTCGGCGACCTGGGCCAGCAGCGCGGCGATCACTCGTGCTCCTCGGTGGGCTCGGCGGCGACCGGCTCCTGGATGCCGGTGCCCTTCTTGGCCACCTCCGGCTCCCGGTAGTCGGAGTGCGCCTCGACGTGGGCGATGAGCTTGTCGACGGCCGGCTCGATCCGTTCGAGCATCGGCTTCGGGTAGACGCCGCAGAAGACGATGGCAGCCAGCAACGGGGCGAGGACCAGGCCGTCGGCCAGCTTGAGGTCGGGCGTGGCCGCGTTGGCCTCGTCGGGCTCACCGTGGAACACCCGCTGGTAGGCCCAGAGCAGGTAGACGGCGGCGAGGATCACGCCCGAGGCGGCCACGACCGTCCACCAGCGGCGGGTGGCGAAGCTGCCGAGCAGGATCAGGAACTCGCCGGCGAAGCCGTTCAGCCCGGGCAGGCCGACCGACGACAGCATCACGACCATGAAGACGGCAGCCAGGACCGGCGCCACCTTCTGGAGGCCGCCGAGCTCGGCGATGAGCCGGGTGTGGCGGCGGTCGTAGATCATCCCGACCAGGAGGAAGAGCGCCCCGGTCGACACGCCGTGGTTCACCATCTGGAGCACGCCGCCGGTGAGGCCCTGCGAGGTGAGGGCGAACGTGCCGAGCACGATGAAGCCGAGGTGGGCCACCGACGAGTAGGCGACGAGCCGCTTCAGGTCCTTCTGGACCGCGGCCACCACCGCCCCGTAGATGATCCCGATCACGCCGAGCGTGACCAGCGCGGGTGCTGCCCACACCGCCGCCTCGGGGAACAGGTAGAGGCCGAAGCGCAGGAAGCCGTAGGTGCCCAGCTTCAGCATCACGCCGGCCAGGATCACCGAGCCGGCCGTGGGCGCCTGGGTGTGGGCGTCGGGCAGCCAGGTGTGGAGCGGGAAGATCGGCACCTTCACGGCGAAGGCCACGGCGAAGGCGAGGAACAGCCAGCGGGCCGTGTTGGTGGCGATGTCGCCGTGCTCGGCGATCTGCACCAGGTCGAACGTCAGGTGCCCGATCGAGCGCTCGGCGAGGAACGCCGTGGTGAGGATGCCGACGAGCATGAACGCCGAGCCGAGCATGGTGAAGAGGAAGAACTTCAGGGCGGCGTACACCCGGTCGGCGTAGCCCCAGCCGCCGATGATGAAGTACATCGGCACCAGCACGATCTCGAACGCCACGAAGAACAGGAAGAGGTCGAGCGAGAGGAACACGCCCATGCAGCCGGCCTGGAGCAGCAGCAGCCAGGCCGTGTAGGGCTTGGGGTCGTGGTGGGGCTTGACGCCCCACATGGCCAGGGGGAACAGCAGCCCGGTCAGCAGGACGAGGAACAGCGAGATCCCGTCGACGCCGAGGTGCCAGTGGATCCCGAGGTCCTTGATCCAGACGTGGTCGGACGTGAACTGGAAGCCGGCGTCGGCCCGGTCGAACTGGGCGACGAGCCAGACGGACAGGGCGGCGGTGACGGCGCTGGCCGCCACGCCGACCAGGCGGGCGACCTCGCCCCGGCCCTTCGGGATGATCGCCACGAGGAGGGCGCCGATGGCCGGCACCACCACGAGGGCGGTCAGCAGCGGGAACCCGGCCCCGGCCACCTTGTGGACACCGCTCTCGGCGGCAAGCACGTTCAACATCACAGACCTGCTCGCACGAGGAACCAGCCCAGGGCCAGGACGGCGCCGCCGGCGATGCCGAGGGCGTAGTTGCGGACGTAACCGGTCTGCACGACCCGGAGCCGACCGCCGCCGGCCCGCACGAGCGTGCCGACCCCGTTGACCGCGCCGTCGATGACGAGCTTGTCGCCGACGGCCGCGCCCTCGGCGATCGCCTCACCGGGCCCGCCGAAGAAGGCGGCCAGCGCCTCGTCGTAGTGCCAGGCGTGCAGGAGGACGTCGGGCTCGACGGCCTTGATCCGGTGCTTCAGGTAGACGGCGCCGGCGAGCACGATGCCGACGAGGCCGGCCAGCGTGGCGATCACGGCCAGGCCGACCTTGGTGGAGGTGCCGACGTCGGGCTCGACCTCGGTGGCGTGGACCACCGGGTGCAGCCAGTTGGCGAGGAAGTGGACGTCGTGGTTGAACGGCAGGTTCAAGCCGCCGCCGAGGACCGCCAGCACGGCGAGCACGACGAGCGGGACCCACATCGTCCACGGCGACTCGTGGGGCTGGACGCCGTGGTGGTCGTCGTGGTGGTCACCGGCAGCGGCGTGCTCGAGGGCCGGCTCGGTGGCACCGGTCTCCTCGTC
>JAODBP010000132.1 GCA_025464025.1 Actinomycetes bacterium
TCGCCGGAGCCGGCACCATCGTCGCAGTCGACGTGTTCCTCAACGGCTCGTCCCGTCAGGCCGACGTGGTGCAGCCGGTGCTGATGGCGGGCGAGCGGCCGGGCACCACCACGCACATCGAAGGTCGTGTCACCCGGCTGAACCCGAAGGTCTCGGGGCCGGGCACCGCCCGCCAGGTCTGGATGGTGGCCGCCGAGCTGGCTGCCCGACTGGGCGGCGACGTCGGCTTCGACACCTTCGACGGCCTGCAGTCCGAGCTGGCCTCGGCGGTGCCCTCATATGCGGCCATCGCCGGGCGACTCGACCTCGACGGGTTCCTGGCCGGTCGTGAGGACGACCACCAGGAGGCACCGCCCTCCATGTCCCAGAACGACTCGCCCGAGATCCACGCCGCGGCCGAGCAGGGACCGTCCGGCATCGAGGCCACGTCCCGCAACCCCGACGCGCCCGATCCCTCGGCGGGCAGCGGGGAGAGCCCGTTGCCCGAGCCGGCCCAGAACGAGCCGGTGCTGCTGCAGCCGCCCGTGCAGGTGGTCTTCCGCGGCGGCGCGGCTGCCTCTGCGCCGCCCGCGGTGGACAGCTACTCCTTGCGGCTGGTCGCGTCGCGGAAGCTCTACGACGAGGGTGTGCTGGTGCAGCAGGCGTCGTCGCTCGCCCCCCTGGCGCCCGGCACGGGGGTGGCGGTCAACCCGGCCGACCTCGACCGCCTCGGCATCGCCGTGGGCAACACCGTTCGGGTCTCCAGCAGCCGCGGCGCGTTGAGCCTCGCGGTGGAGTCGAACAGCGGCGTGCCCCGCGGCGTCGCCGTCATCCGGGGCAACCAGCCCGGCCCCGACGCCTTCGACCTCATCGACGCGGCAACCGCCGTCACCGACGTGCGGATCGAGCGGCCGTGATCGCGGCAGGGGACCCGCTCCTGGCGCACGGCCTCGATCTCGGGGTCGTGATCCTGCTCGCCGTCAAGGCGGTCATCGGCTTCACGTTCGTGATCATCGGCGTGATCCTCATGATCTGGTTCGAGCGCAAGGTCATCGCCGACATGCAGAACCGCATCGGGCCCAACCGGGCCGGGCCGTGGGGCCTGCTGCAGACGCTGGCCGACGGCATCAAGCTGATCTTCAAGGAGGACCTGCAGCCCGACCGGGCCGACAAGCTCGTCTTCCGCCTGGCGCCCTACCTGTCCGTGGCGCCGGCCTTCCTGACGTTCTGCATCGTGCCGATCGGCGGCATCTTCACCGGTGGGCACAACGGCACCGTCCACCTGTTCGGCCACGACATGCTGCTGCAGGTGGCCGACCCGCCCATCGGCGTGCTGTTCATGCTGGCCATGTCGTCGATCGGTGTGTACGGCGTGATGCTCGCCGGCTGGTCGTCGGGCTCGAAGTACCCGCTCCTCGGCGCGGTCCGGGCGTCGGCCCAGATGGTGAGCTACGAAGCCGCCCTCGGGCTCTCCGTCGTCACCGTGATCCTGCTGTCGGGCTCGCTGTCGACGCACGACATCGTCGCCATGCAGGCGGGCAGCCTGCTGAACTGGAACCTGCTCGCCACGGCCGGGATGCCGTTCGCCATCTTCTGCATCGCCGCCACGGCCGAGCTGAACCGGCCGCCGTTCGACCTGGTGGAGGCCGAGCAGGAGCTCGTCGGTGGCTTCCACACGGAGTACTCCTCGATCCGGTTCGGCATGTTCTACCTGGCCGAGTTCATGAACACGATCACGATGTCGGCGATCATCGTGACGCTGTTCCTCGGCGGCCCGGCCGGCCCCATCGGCCCCGGCCCGGCGAACGTCTACCCCTTCTTCTGGTTCCTGCTGAAGCTGCTGGTGTTCCTCGCTGCCTTCGTGTGGGTCCGCGGCACGGTGCCCCGGTACCGCTACGACCAGCTCATGGACCTCGGCTGGAAGCGCCTCATCCCGGTGTCGCTGCTGTGGCTGCTGTTCATCGGCGCCATCCGCATCGGGCGTGACCAGGACTGGAGCCCGGTCATCGTGCCGGCCGCCGCCATCGCCGTCGGCCTCCTCGTGGCCCTGCTCCTGGGGGGCGCCATGCGCACCGCGGCCATCCGCCGGGACCAGACCGGTGACGAGCTGGGGGAGGTGAGCGTCTGATGGGCTACCTCAACGGCTTCGCCGTCACGCTGAAGAAGCTGCTGCACAACACCGCCACGGGCGAGGTCGTCACGACCGAGTACCCGAAGGAGAAGCGCCCGAAGCCGGACCGCCTCCACGGCCGCCACGTCCTCAACCGGTACGAGGACGGCATGGAGAAGTGCATCGGCTGCGAGCTGTGCGCCGGCGTGTGCCCGGCCCGCTGCATCTACGTGCGCGGCGCCGACAACCCCATCGACGAGCCGGTCTCACCGGGCGAGCGCTACGGCTACGTCTACGAGATCAACTTCCTCCGGTGCATCCACTGCGACCTGTGCGTGGAGGCGTGCCCGACCGAGGCCATCACCGAGTCGAAGCTGTTCGAGTTCTCGTTCACCAACCGCCAGGACGCCATCTACACCAAGGCCGAGCTGCTGGTCGACGACCAGGGCAACCCGCAGCACCTGCCCTGGGAGGACTGGAGCGACGCCGAGACGGCGCACGTCCACACCTCGCAGTGGGTGCGGGCCACCGCGCCCCACGGCGACGCCAGCTACGAGGGCCGGGTCGCCTGGTCGGGCGAGCTGGGCTGGGGCGTCCGCCCGCCCGAGCCGGGCCAGGCCGCCGAGGACCGTGCCCCCGAGCCGGTCGCCGTCACCGACGACGAGCACGCCGGCGAGCACGATCACGGGGGAGGGCACTGATGGTCGACAAGATCGTCTTCTTCATCGCGGCGGCCGCCTGCCTGGGCGGCGCCCTCGGCGTGATCCTCTCCAAGAACCCGGTGCACTCGGCGCTGTCGCTGGTGGGCACCCTGTTCGGGATCGCCATCCACTTCGTGAACCTCGGCGCCCACTTCCTCGCCGCCGTGCAGGTCGTGGTCTACGCCGGCGCCATCGTGGTGCTGTTCCTCTTCGTGATCATGCTGCTCGGCGTCGA
>JAODBP010000133.1 GCA_025464025.1 Actinomycetes bacterium
CGCGCCGGTCGTGGCCGCCGTGGGCATGCGGCTCGGGGCGACCCTGGCGGCGGCCGCGGCGGCGGGCCTCGACGGGCTGGTGCTGTGGGACCCGGTCTGGTCGGGGAAGGCGTTCGTGCGCCAGCTCCGAGCCCTCCAGCTCCTCGGCATGGACGGCTTGGCCGGCACGCCCCCGGCCAGCGACGGCTCCCTCGCCGTGGCCGGCGCCGTCTACCCCGGCCCGACCGTCGAGGAGCTCCGGTCGCTCGCCCTGCCCGACCTCTCGGGCACGAACCTGCCCGTCCTCCTCCTCCACCGGCCCGACCAGCCGGCGCCGACGAAGGAGCTCGACCGCGTCCCACCCGGCGTCGAGGTCGGCGAGGCCACCGGCCAGGATGCGCTGCTCGACGGTCCCTCCATCGGTGCACGGGTCCCCCGGGCCGCCGTCGACCGGGTCGTCGCCTGGCTCGACGGCCACCTCCCCGGCGAGCGGGTGGCGTTCTGCCCCTCCACCCGAGCCGAGGCCGAGCTCGACGGCGTGGCCGAGCGGTTCGTGGCCCTCGGCCCGGCCGGCATGTTCGGGATCACCAGCGAGGTGGCGGCCGGCGCCCATCCCGGCCGGCCCGTGCTCCTGCTGCTCAACAACAGCGTCGACCACCACGTCGGCCCCAACCGGATGTGGGTCGACTGGGGCCGGCACATGGCGCGCCTCGGGTTCCCCGTCGCCCGCGTCGACCTGTCCGGCATCGGCGACAGCCCCACGCGCCCGGGGGAGCCCGACGACCGGCCCTACGGGCGCTGGTCGGTGCCCGACGTCGTCGACGCCGTGCGCAGCGTCGACCGGGGGGCCGGCGTCGTCCCCGTCGGGCTCTGCTCGGGTGCCCGCAACGCTCTCGACGCCGGCGCCGAGGTGGCGCTGCGCGGCGTGGGCGCGGTGAACCCGCCCCTGCACATCGACCGGCGGTGGATCGTCGGACTCTCCCCCGATGACCCGCGCCCGGCGGCCATCGAGCGGATCAACGCCTACCACCGGTGGCGCCACCACCTCCTGCTGCGCCTGCCGGCCGTCGCGTGGCGGGCGCTCGATCGGCTCGGCGTCCGCCCGTCGCGCGCCCGGGCCATCCAGCAGGTCGTCGACACCGGCGCGGAGACGCTCGTCGTCTACGGCGCCGACGACTTCTACCTCTCCCGGGTTCGGCGCGAGTCGGCGTGGCACCTGGCCCGCCTCGCCGCCGCGCCGAACCACCGCCTCGTCACCGTCGACGGCCTCGACCACGGGCTGATGTCACCGGGCGGCCGCGACGAGGTCGTGCGCCACCTCACCGACCACCTGGTGGCCACCTACGCCGGCGACGGGGTGCGGGCCAGCACCTGAAACCAGTGGGTGCCGGACACGTCGTCGCCCGGCTTCACCGGCGTCCCGCCCTCCCGCTCCCACACCGACACCTCGACGAAGCCGGCCTCGGCAGCCTCGTCGAGCACGGCCTCGAGGCTGGCGTAGTGCATCAGGATGCCGAAGTCGTGGGCCGCCGAGGTGCGGACGGCCCACCCGTCGTGCTCCTCGCCGTAGCCGCGGTTGGCCCACCAGTTCGCCCACGACCGCCGGTGGCGGGGCAGCTCGCGCGGCAGCCGGGCCACCCACCGCGCTGCTCGCCACCACCTCGGCCCGTCGCTCGGTCGCCGGCGCCACGGCACCTCGCGGTGACCGGGGCCGTCGAGGTTGTGCGTCGACCACAGCACCCAACCGCCCGGCTCCACGACCCGGTGGAGCTCGGCGAGCACCGTCGCCCGGTCGACGTGGGCCACGGCGTCGATGCCGTTGAAGCTGAACACGGCGAAGCCGAAGCGCCCGTCGGGGAAGCGGGAGAGGTCCCGGGCGTCGGCCTGGTGCACCGGGAGGTCGGGGTGGTTGCGCCGGAAGGCGTCGACCATCTCGGGCGTGTAGTCGACGGCGACGTAGTCGTCGCTGAGGAGCCGGAGGAACGACGCCGTCCGGCCGGCGCCCACGCCCACGTCGAGCACCGGCCGACCCCGCACGAAGGGGGCGACCGAGGCCAGGGCGACCCGCTCCCCGGCATCGGTCCAGCCCTCGAGGTCGACGAACTCGGCGACGGCGCCCGGCCAGGTGGCGCGGTTGCGGCGATCGATGTCTTCGGGTCCTACGGTCACAGCGGGTGACTTCGCCGCCCCGCTTCCTCACCCCTCTCCGACGGTGACGGAGGGGTGTTCGCCCTCGACGTCTAGAGGCGCCTGCGGCGCGTGCCGAGATGGCTTCGCGGGCGGCGGCCGAGGCCGCGAGATCGAGCCTCCGGCCGACTGACCAGGCCCCGCCCCGGCGGACGGCGCAGACCGCTGCGCCGGCTCCACGGTGGTCCGAGTCGCCGTCCGCTTCGGGGCGGGACCAGGCCAGTCGTCCTCTCGGCGCTGTTCTTTCCGCCTCCGGCGACTGGCGCTGTTCCTTCGTCAGTCGACGGTGACGATCTCGGCCGGATCGGCGAGGGCGGCGGCGAGGGCCCGGGTGACGGGGTGGGCGTCGCGCTCGGCCACCGCGAGGACGAGACGGGCGCCGCGTCCATCGGCCAGGCGGGCGTCGGCGGCGGCCGGCACCAGGTCGAGGTCGACGCCGACCGAGGCGACGACCACGACGGGCCGGCCCTCGGCGTCGATGCCGG
>JAODBP010000151.1 GCA_025464025.1 Actinomycetes bacterium
GTCGCTGGTGATCGTGATGGCCGTGTTCTATGTCGCGCGGCCAGTCGAGTTTGGTGTGTTTCCGACCATTCTGCTGTTGGCGACCTTGCTGCGCCTCGCGCTGAACGTGGCTTCAACTCGCGTCGTACTGTTGCACGGGCATACCGGGCCGCAGGCGGCCGGTCGCGTCATTCAGTCGTTCGGTGAATTCGTAATCGGCGGCAACTTCGCGGTCGGCGTCGTGGTGTTCATCATCCTGACGATCATCAACTTCGTGGTGGTCACCAAGGGCGCGGGACGCATCTCGGAAGTCAGCGCGCGTTTCACCTTGGACGCCATGCCCGGCAAGCAGATGGCCATCGACGCCGACCTGAACGCCGGCGCCATCGACGACGACGAGGCCCGCCGCCGCCGCCGCGAGGTGGGCGCCGAGGCCGACTTCTACGGCGCGATGGACGGTGCCTCGAAGTTCGTCAAGGGCGACGCCATCGCCGCCATCATCATCACGTTCATCAACCTGTTCGGCGGCTTCATCGTCGGCGTGGTCCAGCACCACATGCCGATCGGCGATGCCATCCAGAACTACTCGGTGCTGAGCGTCGGCGACGGCCTGGTCTCCCAGATCCCCGCCCTGCTCATCTCGATCGCCTCCGGCCTCATCGTCACCCGCTCGGCCACCGACGGCGACATGGGCTCCGACCTCATCGCCCAGTTCGGCCGCCAGCGCCAAGCCCTCCAGGTGGCGGCGTTCTGCATCGGCGGCATCGCCCTCATCCCCGGCCTCCCCAAGGTGCCGTTCCTCCTCGTCGGTGGGGGCCTCTGGGTCGTCGCCAGCCGGATCAAGAAGGCCGACGCCACCGAGGCCGCGGCGGCCGAGGCCGAGGCGGCGGCGCCGGCCGAGACCGCCGAGGCCGACCTGACCACCGAGATGCGGGTCGAGCCCCTCGAGCTCGAGGTCGCCTTCGGCCTCATGGACCTCGTCGACCCCGACCGGGGCGGCGACCTCCTCACCCGGGTGCGCTCGCTCCGCCGCAAGATCGCCCTCGAGCTCGGCGTGGTCGTCCCGCCCGTCCGCACCCGCGACAACATCGAGCTGCCGCCCCACGGCTACGTCATCCGCGTCCACGGCGTGGAGGTCGGCCGGGGCGAGGCGCCCGCCGGCCAGGTGCTGGTGCTCGGCGACCTGCCCGACGGCATCCCCGGCACGCCGACCCGTGACCCGGTCTTCGGGCTCGAGGCCCACTGGGTGCCCCGGGAGTTCGGGCCCCAGGCCGAGCTCAACGGCTCGACCGTCATCGACCGCGGCTCGGTCATCACCGCCCACCTGGCCGAGGTCGCCCGCGACAACGCCGGCCGGCTGCTCAGCCGCCAGGACGTCAAGGAGCTGGTCAACGCCATCGCCGCGACCGACCCGGCCCTCGCCGAGGAGCTGGGCGGCAACAACCTGTCGCTCGGCGAGGTCCAGCGCGTCCTCCAGTCGCTGCTCGAGGAGGGCGTCGGTGTGCGCGACCTCGTGCGCATCCTCGAGACCGCCACCGAGCGGGCCCGGGTGTCGAAGGACATCGAGGGCATGACCGAGGCGGTCCGTGCCGCGCTCGGCCCGGCCATCTCCAGCGCCCACGCCTCGGCCGGCCGCCTGGCCGTCATGACCGTCGAGCCGCTCCTCGAGCACACCCTGCTCGAGTCGTTGCGCACGGGCGAGCAGGGCAGCTTCCTCGCCCTCGACCCCGAGACCGCCGAGGCGTTCGCCTTGAAGGTCGCCACCACGGCCCGCGAGGCGGAGGAGCGGGGCGTGCGCCCCGTGCTCGTGTGCAGCGCGCAGCTGCGCCCCGCGGTCCGCCGCCTGACCAAGAACGTGGTGCCCGGGTTGCCCGTGCTCGCCTACGGCGAGATCGGTTCGCAGCTCGAGCTGGAGACGATGGGAGTGATCGACCTTGTCCCTGCAACGGTTTGAGGGAACCTCGATCGAGGCCGTCCTCGAAGAGGCCCGCGCCCAGGTCGGAGCCGGCGTGCGCATCGTCGAGGCCAACCGGCTGCGACGGGGCGGCATCGGCGGCTTCTTCGCCAAGGAGCGCTTCGAGGTCGCCGTCGAGGTGACCGAGATGTCTGCGCCCGCGTCGGCGAAGGCCCGCCGGGTCTTCCCGACCGGCACCGATCCCGTGCTGGCCCTGGCCGACGAGGTCAGCGACGGTGAGCTCGCGTCGAGCCTGTCCACCGAGCAGGACGCCTTCGCCGAGCTGCTCGGCCGCATCGCCCGCGACGTCCAGGACGACGTGGCCGTCGCGGCCTCGTCGCCGATGAGCCCCGCACCGGTCGCCCACCACCTGCCGGAGCTGTCGACCCCGCCACCGAGCTCGTCGAGCGCCCTCGGGCTCCTCGGCCTGCCGTCGGCGATCGTGCCCACCGGCGAGGACACCGCCACCGGCCTGCTCCGGGCGCTCAGCGCCCTGCCCGTCGCCGGCCCCGTGCCCCGCGCCGCCGGCGATGTCGTCGCCGTGGTCGGTGAGCGCCACGCCGCCCTGGCCCTGGCCCGGGCCATCGCCACCGAGCTCGGCCTGGCCCACGACGAGGTCGTCCTGGCCTCCGAGCACGACGACGGCGAGGACCTGCCGCTCGGCTGCCTCCTCCCGACCCTTCCTGCCGTCGCCGACGAGCGCTGCTCGGCCCGCTGGCGCCGGCGCCCCTCGATCGTCGTCGTCGACGTCCCGGTCCGCCCGGGTGCCTCGACGTTCGGCCGCCGGGCCCTCGAGGCCCTCGAGCCGACGGCCACCTGGGGCGCCGTCATGGCGGCGTCCAAGCCCGAGGACGTCCGGGCCTGGTCCGACAGCCTCGGCGGCCTCGATGCCGTCGCGGTCGATGGGCTCGACGACACCTCGACCCCGGCCTCGATCCTCGGCACCGGCATCCCGGTTGCGCGCCTCGACGGTCGTCCCGCATCCCCGGCCCTCTGGACGGCCCTGCTCATGGAACGGCTCGCCGCATGAAGAACGAACCCGTCATCGCCGCCTGGCCCGAGCTCCACGCCCGCGTGGAGCTGTTCGGCCCCTGGCACGACGTCTGGCTCCCGTCGATCATCGAAGATCGGGAGGACGAGCACATCACGGTCGCCGTGCCCAACGCGCCCGGCTCGATCGTGCCCGTCATCGGGCGGCCGGGCGACATCCTCACCGTCCACTGGGTCAGTGCCCGGGGTGCGGCCGAGGTCGACTGCCGGCTCGGCGAGGTCGAGCGCCGCACGCTCGCCAGCTGGCACCTCCACGCGCTGGGCCAGCCCGTCGTCCGGCAGCGCCGGATGTTCGTGCGGGCCGAGGTCCACCTGCCGGTGATCGTCGTCGACCAGCTCGGCGAGCCGCCGCTCGAGGGCTGGGTCGTCGACCTCAGCGAAGGCGGCATCCGCCTGGTGACGCCGGGCAAGGAGCTCGACGCCGGCCACCGAGCCCTGCTCCAGCTCGAGATCGAGGGCCAGGAGGTGTTCGTGCAGGGCGAGGTGCTCCGCATCCGTCCGAACGCCGACGGCTTCGCCACGATCGCCCTGAAGTTCGTCGACCTGCACCACCGTGACGCCGACCGCATCCGCCGGTTCGTGTTCGGTGCGCAGCTCCGGACCCCGGCGAACCGGCGATGAACCCGTCGGCCCGCCTCTCGGTCGCCCTCGTGCTCGGCCTGGTGCTCTGGTACCCGAGCCTGAGCGCCAGCCTGCGCGGCGAGATGGACCTCCCGGACGCGGCCATCCGGTACCTCGTGGCGTTCCTCTTCGCCCGGGTGGCGGTCGCCGGCGTGTCCTGGCTCCTCCACGCCTACAGCGCGGTGGACGAGGCCGACGACGGACCGACGGACCAGGCCACCGACGACGGACCGCTCCGCCGGTCCGACGACGTCAGCGCCGCAGCGGGGCTGTCGTGAACCCCGAGGTCGTCCAGCGCCCCGTGATCCTCGTCGTGGAGGACCACGCCGACATCCGGGACCTCCTCCGGCTCCAGCTCGAGTTCGACGGCTACGACGTCCTCGAGTCGGAGACCGGCGAGCTGGCCCTCGACCTCCTGCGCGCCCACCACGTCGACCTCGCCATCCTCGACGCCGAGCTGCCCGGGATGAGCGGCTACGACGTGCTGACCACCCTCGCCCGGGACCTGCCGTCGATCAACGTGCCGGTGCTCTTCCTCAGCGGGCGCACGTCCACGGACGACATCGTCGAGGCCTTCCGCCTCGGCGCCCACGACCACATCGCCAAGCCGTTCCGGGGCAAGGAGCTGCGCGCCCGCGTCGCAGCCGCCATCCAGCTGAAGCGCCGGCACGACGAGCTCCGCCAGGAGAACGTCAAGCTCGACTCCGCGTCGCGCACGGACGTGCTCACCGGGCTGGCCAACCGGCGCAAGCTCGAGGCCGACATCGACGCCCTCACCGGCATGGCCCGGCGCCACGACCAGCCGTTCTCGGTCGCGCTCGTCGACGTCGACCACTTCAAGCTGGTGAACGACACGTACGGCCACAGCGTCGGCGACGAGGTGCTGTGCACCATCGCCGCCCGCCTCCAGGAGGCCCTGCGGGTCGAGGACGTCGCCGGCCGCTGGGGTGGGGAGGAGTTCCTCTTCCTGCTCCCGATGACCGACCTGCCCGGCGCCCGGGTGGTCGGGGAGCGCCTGCGCCAGGCCGTCGCCCGCGAGCCCGTCCGCATCACCGACGGGACGCTCATCGAGGTCAGCATCAGCGTCGGCGTGGCCACCGGCACCGACGTGCCCGAGGTCCTCCTCCGGGCCGACGGAGCGCTGTACCGGGCCAAGGCCGGCGGCCGGAACCTCGTCACCGCCTAGCTAGCTTCGGGGCCGTGCTCGACGGCCACGTGATCATCGAAGGGCTCCTCTCGGCCGATGCGGTCGCGGCGGCCCGCGCCGAGCTCCAGCCGCTGCTCGACGCCACGCCCTTCGGCACGAACTCGTTCGTCGGCCGCCGCACCAAGCGGGTGTTCGGGCTGCCGGCGAAGACCCGTGCCCTCGACGGGGCCCTGACCCACCCCCGGGTGCTCGCGGCCCTCGAGCCGGTGCTCGGTCCGTTCCTCCTGTCCACCACGGTGGCGGTCGAGATCCACCCGGGCGAGACGGCGCAGACCCTGCACACCGACGGGAGCGCCTGGCCCGTCCCGGCTGGTGGGCCCGAGATCGTGGCCAACGCCATCTGGGCCCTCGACGACTTCACCGAGGCCAACGGCGCCACCCGGTTCGAGGACGACGTGGCCGAGATGCCGGCCGGCTCGGTGCTCCTCTACGTCGGCTCGTCGCCCCACGGCGGCGGCGCGAACGTCAGCGACGCCCCCCGGCTCGGCGTCATCGTCGGCTACACGGCCGCCTGGCTCCGCCAGCAGGAGAACTTCACCCTCACCTGCCCGCCCGACGTCGCCCGCACCATGCCCGAGCGGCTCCAACGCCTCCTCGGCTACGAGCTGTATCCCCCCTTCGTCGGCCACGCCGACGGCCACGACCCCATGGACCTGCTCCGCTGATCGCCGGTTCGGCGTACGGTCCGGCGGTGGAGCTCGACGGTCCCGCGCTCGACTGGGTGCGGGCCGAGCTCGGCCCGTTCACCCACGTGCGGCGGCGGGCGGGGGGCGTGGCGTCGACGATCCACGAGGTGGACGCCGGCGGCCGGCGGTTCATCGTCCGGCTGGTCCCGCCTCGGCCCGAGGTGCCGGGCCACGACCCCGAGGCCGAGGTGCGCAACGAGGCGCGGGCGCTCGACGCGCTGCGACACCTGGGGCTGGCGCCCGACCTGGTCGCCGTCGACCCGGCGGGGGAGCGGGCCGGCGTGGCGGCGTCGATCGTCACCTGCCTGCCGGGCGAGGTCGTCGTGGTGCCGCTCGACGTCGACGTCCTCGCTGAGGCCGTGCTCGCCATCCACGAGGTCGATGTCGATCTCTCGGCGTTCCCGACCTTCGAGCCATGGGCCGACGTCGGGGTGCCACCCGGCGGCCCGGACGGCCTGGTTCACCGCGACCTGCACCCCGGGAACGTGCTGGTCCACGGCCGCCGGCTCGGCGGGATCGTCGACTGGGTGCACGCCTGCCGCGGCCCGATCGAGGTCGACGTCTCCCGCTGCCGGGTCGAGGTCGCTGTCCTCGCCGGCATCGAGGCGGCCGACGCGTTCCTCGAGCGGTGCCGGCCCGTGGTGCCCGACTACGACCGGGCGTGGGACGCGCTCGTCGTCGCCGAGCTGCGCCCGGGGGTCCATGACCTCCTCGCCTTCAACGCCGTCGGCGCCTCGCTCACGGTCGAGGGCATCCGCCGGACCTTCGACGCCCTCGCGCTTGACGCCGAGAAAAGGTAAGTCATAACTTACGGTTCGTGGCGACTGACGGATTGACGGCGCTGGGGGACCCGACCCGGCGCGCCATCTTCGAGCGCCTCGCCGAGGGGCCCGCCGCGGTCGGGGAGCTGGCCGCCGAGCTGCCGGTCAGCCGGCCCGCCGTCTCCCAGCACCTGAAGGTGCTCAAGGAGGCCGGGCTGGTCGAGGACCGGGCCGAGGGCACGCGGCGGATCTACTCGCTGGCTCCCGAGGGGCTCGAGGAGCTCCGGGCCTACTTCGACACGTTCTGGACCCGATCCCTGGCGGCGTTCGCCAGGGCAGCTGAGGAGGATGAGGCATGACCCAGGCAACCGACACGTCCGTGGTGCGCACCGCGCTGGTGCGAGCGCCGATCGAGCGGGCGTTCAAGGTCTTCACCGAGGACATGGGAGCGTGGTGGGACGCGGACCACCACCTCGTCGACGGGTTCGAGCACACGGAGGTCGAGCTGCGCGTCGGTGGCCGGATCACCGACTTCGGCAAGGACGGCCAGACGTGTGCGTGGTCGCGGGTGCTCGCCTACGAGCCGCCCCACCGCTTCGTCTTCAGCTGGGACATCAGCGTGCAGTGGCAGGTCGAGACCGACCCGGCGAAGGCCAGCGAGGTCGAGGTCCTGTTCGAGCCCGAGGGCGACGCCACCCGGGTGACGCTCACCCATCGGCACCTCGACCGCCACGGCGACGGCTGGGAGCAGATGGCCGCGGCCGTCGGCTCCCCCAACGGCTGGGACCTCACCACCTACGCCGAGGTCGCAGCAGCCTCGTGACGCGCTGAACTGGCGACGGATCGTCTACAGATCTGTAGACGATCCGTCGCCAGTTCGACGGTGGGGATCAGCTGGCGAGCAGGGCCATGCGGCCGTTGCCGTAGCCCTCGATGGCGATGGCGAAGTCGCGTCGGAACTCGGGGGCGTCCCAGAGCGCGGTGACCGCGATGGGCAGCTCGGTGGGCATCTGGTGGACGGCCTTCAGGCGCAGGTGCGGCGTCTTCGGGCTGTTCAGGAGCTGCGCCATGATGTTGGCGATCTCCTGCACGTTCTCCACCAGGTTCTCGGGGAGCTCGTGGCGGCGAAGGGCCTCCTCGACCACGGTCGTCGGGACCATGGCCAGGGCGGCACCGCATCGGAGGGTGAACTCGGCATCCACCGCGCACAGGGCGCCGACCTCGTCGTCGTCGGTGACGAACTCGGCGATGAGCGCCAGGTCGTCACCGCCGAAGTCGCGGCCCTTCACCTTGTCCACGGCAGCACCACGGCCCAGGAGGTCGACGAGCAGGTCGCGGATGTCCTCCTGGATGGGGACGGGGAATCGCGCCGGCACGTCAGTCTCCCTCAGCCGTCGATGACGTCGGCGAAGTCCTCAGCGGTGAACGGCTTGCCGATGAGGAACTCGGCGCCGGCCGCGATGGCCTGCTCTCGCATCTCGGTGGTCGACTCGGAGGTCACGAAGCCGAACCGCACGTCGTTGCCCTCGGACCGCAGGGCCCGCAGCAGCTCGATGCCGTTCATCTCGGGCATGTTCCAGTCGCTGAGGACCAGGTCGGGGCGTTCGGCGTTGATGGCCGCCAGCGCTTCGGCGCCGTCTGCCGCCTCACGCAGGTTGCCGTCGCCGTAGCCCGCCTGGCGCAGCGTGCGCGACACGATCATGCGCATCGCCTTGCTGTCGTCGACGATCAGGACGTTCATCATCTCGGATGCTCCATTTCCGGGGTTCGCTGGGGAGTTGATCGGGCTACGCGCCGGCGCGCAGGATGTGCTCGGCGACCTTGGTGGGGTCGCTGTCGTCGAGCCGCTCGAGGACGCGGACGGACATCCACGAGCCTCCGGCGGCATAGGTCAGGTCGTTGACCATGGCGGCACCGGGGACGTTGACCGTGAAGCCCTTGCCCTCGATGACGGTCGGCAGCGAGAGCTTGCAGGAGCCTTCGAGCATCGACTTGATGCCGCCGCCGGTCATGTTGGTGAGCTCGCCGAGGGCGTCGTCGATCTCTTCCTTGGTGAGCTCGTCCACGGCCATGCCGAACATCGCGGCGGCGGCCTCGGTGGCGAGCGGCAGGGGGCAGTCGACCGTGACCGTCCCCTCCCAGTCGCCCTGGATGTGGACGAAGCCGGTGAGCCGCGCCTCGTCCATGCGGATCGAGGGGTCGGCAGGGGTGGCGGGGATCCCGAGGACGGAGCCCCAGATGTCGCCCACCAGCTCGTTGATCTCGTCGTTCGCTTCCATGGCAACGGCCTCCTAGGAGCCGGTCGGTCGGTACCACGTCGAACGCCCGTGAGGGATCCGCTCGAAGTTGGCATCGAGGTTCATCGTCGTCTCAGCTCCACCGAGGAGGAGGAGCCCGTCAGGGCGCAGCGATTGCCGCACCTTGGCGAGGATCTGCTGCTTGGTCGGCACGTCGAAGTAGATGAGGACGTTCCGCAGCAGGACCAGGTCGAACGGCGGCATGACGGGCCACCGCTCGTTCAGGTTCAGGTATTGCGCACTCACCATCCGCCGGAGGTCCTCCGACACGACCCAGTGCATGCCATCGCGGGTGAAGTACTTCACCAGCATCGTGGCGGGCAGGCCGCGGTTGACCTCGAGCTGGCTGTAGCGACCCTGCCGGGTGCGCTCCAGCATGGACGGGGAGATGTCGGTCGCGATGATCCGGACCTGCCAGCCAGCCAGCTCCGGGAAGTGCTCGCGCATCAGCATGGCCACGCTGTAGGGCTCCTGGCCCGACGAGGTGGCCCCGCACCAGATGGTGATGGAGCGGGCGACGCGGCGGGCCTCGATGAGCTCGGGCAGCACGGAGTCACGAAGCGCGTTGAACGGGTGGGCGTCGCGGAAGAACGACGTCTCGTTGGTCGTCATGGCATCGACGACGGCATCGCTCAGGTCGAGCATGCCGCTGCGCATGTGGGCGACGAGCTCGCCGACCGAAGCCAGGCCGTGGTCGCGGGCGATGCCCTCGAGCCGGCTCTCGGCCAGGTACTCCTTGCCGGGCTCGAGCACGATCGCGGAGCGCCGGTGGACCAGCTGGGCGATGTAGTCGAAGTCAGGTGCAGCCAGGGTGGACATCAGGGGTCAGCGCTCCGAGCGGGCGGCGGCCAGCATCGTGCCGGCCACTCGACGGGTGATCTCGACGGCAAGCGCGTCGAGCGGGAGGGCGCGGTCGGCGAGACCGGCCTTGGCGACGTAGCCGGGCATGCCCCAGACCACGCTGCTGGCCTCGTCCTGCACGAGGATGCGGCCGCCGGCCTCGGACACGGCCTCGCAGCCGCGGAGGCCGTCCTGGCCCATGCCCGTGAGGACGACGGCGAGGACGCCGTTGCCCCACGTGGCCACGGCCGACCGGAGGAGCGGGTCGACCGCGGGCCGGCAGGAGTTCTCCGGCGGGTCGGAGGTGGTGGCGATGGCGGGCGAGCCGCCGGTGGACCGGCGCACGACCATGTGGAGGCCGCCGGGGGCGATCCAGACGCCACCGGGGCTGAGGAGGTCGCCGTCGCTCGCCTCCTGCACGTGCAGGGCCGACTTGGCGTCGAGCCGCTCCGACAGGAGGCGGGTGAACACCGGCGGCATGTGCTGGCAGACGAGCACCGGGACGCCGAGGTCGCCGGGCAGGTGCGGGATCAGCTCGGCCAGGGCGCTGGGACCGCCGGTCGACACGCCGATCACGAGGGCCTTCACCATCGGCGGCACGCCCACCTGCACCCGGGGGGCGACGGCGGTGGGAACCGTGCGGGCTGCGGCGCGAGCCGGGCCCATGCCGGGCACCAGGGCCCGGATCTTCGGGACCAGGTCGTCGCGGATCTTGGCCAGCGCGATGTCGAGGCCACCGGTGTTGCTGGGCTTCGTGACGTAGTCGCTGGCGCCGAGGGACAGGGCTTCGAGGGTCGCCGCCGCGCCGCGCTCGGTGAGCGTGCTGAACATGATCACGGGGAGGCGGGGGTGCGCGGCGCGCAGGTGGGGCAGCGTCGCGAGCCCGTCCATCTCCGGCATCTCGATGTCGAGGGTCACCAGGTCGGGGCGGAGCGTGTCGAGCTTGGCCAGGGCCAGCTTCCCGTTGGAGGCCGTTCCCACGACCTCGATGTCCGCCTCGGCCTGGAGGGCCTGCGTGATCAGCCGCCGGATGACGACGGAGTCGTCAACCACGAGCACGCGCGCCGTGGGCACGTCACTCGTCCTCGAGGCCCAGGAGGGCGAGCTTGTCGGTGAGGGCATCCATGGTGAGTGGCTTGATGGCGTACTCGTCGGCACCGTTCATGAGGGCGCGGGCGATGTGCGCCGGCTCGCTCTCCGAGGTGACCATGACGAGCTGCATCCGCTCGTACTCGGTGTTCTCGCGGACGGTCTTGATGAACTCGAGGCCGTCCATGTTGGGCATGTTCCAGTCGACGAGGCAGAGGTCGAACGCACCAAGGTGCGCGAGCCGATCCACCCCTTCGACGCCATCCCCAGCCTCGGTCACCTCGTAGCCGCGCTCGCTGAGGAGCCGCTTGAGCATCGAGCGCTGGGCACGGGAGTCATCGACAACCAGTGCGCTGCGGGTCATGGGACCTCCTCGGCTGGGACGCCTTCGACCTGAGCCGAAAACGGCGGAAGGGACGGCCTCGCGGCCGTCCCTTCCGGTGTTTCGGACCTTCGGGCTCGCGTCAGACGTCGGCGGTGACGCCCTCGGCGAGGGGAGCGACGCTGGCCGGGACGGGCAGCGGCGCGAAGGTCGAGGTCGCGACCTCGTCGCCGAGCCGGAACTGGTCGACGAGGCGGGTGAGCTCGTCGGCCATGCGGGCCAGCTCGCTGGCGGCACGCAGGGTGTCGCTCGCGCCCACGGCGGTCTCCTGGGCGGCCTGGGCCACGCCGGAGACGTTGCCGGCGATCTCGGACGCCCCGCGGGCGGCCTCGCTCACCGAGCGACCGATCTCGTTGGTGGTGGCCGTCTGCTCCTCGACCGCCGAGGCGATCGTGGTCTGGATGTCGTTGATCTGGGAGATCACGGTGGTGATCTCGCCGATGGCGTCGGTGGCGGCCTTGGCATCCGTCTGGATGGCGGTGACCTTGCCGGCGATGTTCTCGGTGGCCTCGGCGGTCTGCTTGGCCAGCTCCTTGACCTCGTTGGCCACGACGGCGAAGCCCTTGCCGGCCTCGCCGGCGCGGGCGGCCTCGATGGTGGCGTTGAGGGCCAGGAGGTTGGTC
Source organism: Actinomycetes bacterium (assembly GCA_025464025.1). The sequence continues at coordinate 11,490 of JAODBP010000151.1, forward strand.
TGCTCGGCGATCGAGGTGATGACCTTGATGACCTCGCCGATCTCGGCCGAGCTGGCGCCCAGCTTCGAGACGGTGGCGTTGGTCGACTCGGCGACGGTCACGGCGGTCGTGGCGACGCGGGCGGCCTCGGTGGCGCTGCCGGCGATCTCACGGATCGACGACGACATCTCCTCGGCGGCGGCGGCGACCGTGTTCACGTTGGCCGACACCTGCTCGGCGGCGGCGGACGCCGCGCCCGACTGGGCCGACGTCTCCTCGGCGGAGGCGCCCATCGACTGCGACACCTCGGACAGGCGCTCGCTGGAGCCTGCCAGGGTGGCGGCGTTGGCGCCGATGGCCCGCAGGGCGGTGGCGGTGCGGTCGAGCATGCGGTTGGTGGCGGCGCCGGCCTGGCCGACCTCGTCCTTGCCGCTCACGTCGAGGCGCTGCCTGAGGTCGCCGTCGGCGACGCGGTCGAGGGCCTCGACGGTGGTGCGCAGGCCGCTGACGATGGCCTTGGCGACGAACCAGCCGAGCAGGAGGGCGGCGGTGATCAGCACGAGGACGAGGGCGAGCACGAGGGTGCTCGTCGAGTGGGCCGACGAGGAGATCGAGGCGGAGCGAGCGGCGGCGTGCTTCTGCTGCTCGGCCGAGAGGGCGTCGACGCCCTTCAGGGTCGCGGGCCACACGACGTTGTACTGCTTCAGGACGTCGGGGTCGATGCTGGCGATGTTGTCCGCGGTCAGGGTGCCCATGGCCTTCACGACGGCCTCGTAGGCGTCGTAGGACTTGTGCCACGTCTTCCAGGACGCGTCGTCCTTCATGGAGGGCATGGCGTCGATCTTGGCCACCACGGCGGCCAGCTTGGCCTTCGAGGCGTCGGCGTCGGCCGTGGTCTGCTCGCTCGGGGAGAAGATGGCGAGGATGCCGTTGGACGAGGTCTCCCACAGCGCGCCGTGCAGCTCGCCGACGGCGGCCAGCGGGACGACGTCGTCGCGCTGGATCATCTCGGTGGTGTTGGCCACGCCGTTGACCCGGGTGACGGTGAGCCCGCCGACCACGATGGCGATCAGGCAGACGAGGCCGAAGGCGGCGAGGATCTTGGTCCGCACGCTCTTGAAGGCGAAGGTGGGCATCGGGTGCGCTCCTGCGATTCGCGCGGTCCTGGGCGCCGCGTCGAAGGCTGGTCGGTCGTGGTGCACGTCACCTGAGCCCAACCCTGAGCCAAAACGCGACGAGGGGCGGCCCGTGGGCCGCCCCTCGTCGTTCACCTCGGTGCTGGCGTCAGACGCCGGCCGGGTGGTGGCCGTTGGTGCTGACGGGCGCCTCGTAGTCGAACTCCGGCGCCGGGGCCGGGGTGGGCACCGCGACGGTGGCCGGGGCCGGGGCGGCGGCGTCGCCGATGCGGAACTGGCTGACGAGGCGGGTGAGCTCGTCGGCCATGCGGGCCAGCTCGCTGGCGGCGCGGAGGGTGTCGCTCGCGCCCACGGCGGTCTCCTGGGCGGCCTGGGCCACGCCGGAGACGTTGCCGGCGATCTCCGACGCGCCGCGGGCGGCCTCGCCCACGTTGCGACCGATCTCGTTGGTGGTGGCCGTCTGCTCCTCGACCGCCGACGCGATCGTGGTCTGGATGTCGTTGATCTGGGCGATGACCGTGGTGATCTCGGCGATGGCGGCGACCGCGTTGGCCGCGTCGCCCTGGATCGCCGTGACCTTGCCGCCGATCTGCTCGGTGGCCTCGGCGGTCTGCTTGGCCAGCTCCTTGACCTCGTTGGCCACCACGGCGAAGCCCTTGCCGGCCTCGCCGGCGCGGGCGGCCTCGATCGTGGCGTTGAGGGCCAGGAGGTTGGTCTGCTCGGCGATCGAGGTGATGACCTTGATGACCTCGCCGATCTCGGCCGAGCTCTCGCCGAGCTTGGCGACCGTCGCGTTGGTCGACTCGGCGACGTTCACGGCGGTGGTGGCGACGCGGGCGGCCTCGTTGGCCGAGCCGGCGATCTCACGGATCGACGACGACATCTCCTCGGCGGCGGTGGCGACGGTCTGCACGTTGGCCGACACCTGCTCGGCGGCCGACGATGCGGCGCCGGACTGGGTCGAGGTCTCCTCGGCCGAGGCGCCCATCGACTGCGACACCTCGGAGAGGCGCTCCGAGCTGGCGGCCAGCGTGGAGGCGTTGCTGCCGATCGCCCGCATGGCGGCCGACGTGCGGTCGAGCATCCGGTTCACGGCGAGGCCGGCCTGGCCGACCTCGTCGTGCGAGGTGACCTCGAGCCGCTCGGTGAGGTCGCCGTCGGCGACCCGGTCGAGGACGTCGACGGTCTTGCGGAGCGAGCCGACGATCGCCTTGGAGAGGACGTAGCCGAGCGCCAGGGCGGCGGCGATGAGGATCAGCACGAGGGCCAGCACGAGGGTGCTGGTGGAGCGGGCCGAGCTGGCGATGTTGTTCGACCGGCTCGAGGCCTGGCCCCGGGCGTGGGCGGCGAGGTCCTTGATGCCCTGGAGCATCGTGCCCTGCGTCTCGGTGTAGGCCTTCAGCGTCTCGGCCTTCATGTTGGCGATGCCGCCGTTGGCGATCTCGTCGCCGAGCGTCTTGCCGGCCGCCTGGTTGGCGTCGTACAGGTCGTGCCAGGTCGACCAGGCCGGGTCGACCTTCATGGCCGGGAGCTTGTCGATCTGCTCGATGAGGCCGTCGACGGCCACCTTGTCGGCGTCGGACTTGGCCTGCGAGTCGGCGGACGGGGCGAGCGCGTTGCTCGTGCCGTCGGCGGTCGAGTGCCAGATGGCGGCGTGGAGGTCGCCGATCAGGGCGAGGGGGGTGACGTTCTCGCGCTGGATCTTGTCGGTCGTGTCGGCCACGTTGTTCACGCGGGTCACCGTGAGGGCGCCGACGACGACGGCGATCAGGGAGACGAGGCCGAAAGCGCCGAGGATCTTCGTCCTGACGCTCTTGTTGAGGGAAAGTCGCACGATGCGCTCCTGCGGTCCGCGCGGCCCGGGTGCCGCGACGTTGGCTGGTCGTCCCGCAACCGGGTGACCTGAGCAGTACCGGCGCCGTCGGCAGGATCTTCAGGCGGTCTCAGTTTCGGTCGCGTCCCGGGCGCGACGAAGGGGCGACGCCGTTGTCGCCCCTTCGTCGTGTTCCCCCCTTGCGTCGCGCTAGGCGTCGTCGAAGGGTTCGAGCCGATCCTCGTCGCCGTCCTCGAACCGCTCGGCACCGACCGGGACCAGGTCGTCCTGGTCGAGGTCATCCTGGTTGAACGGCTCGGGCTGGAGCTCGGGCCGCGACTCCGGCACAGGCACCCGGGCGTAGGTCACCGGCTCGTCGCCGGCCGGGGCCAGCCGGAACTGGCCGACCAGGCGGGTGAGCTCGTCGGCCATGCGGGCCAGCTCGTCGGCCGCGGCGAGCGTGTTCGACGCGCCCTCGGCGGCCTCGCCGGCGGCGGTGGCCACGTTCGACACGTTGCCGGCGATCTCCGACGCCCCGCGGGCCGCCTCGGTCACGTTGCGACCGATCTCGTTGGTGGTGGCGGTCTGCTCCTCGACCGCCGAGGCGATCGTGGTCTGGATGTCGTTGATCTGGGAGATCACGGCGGTGATCTCGCCGATGGCCGCGGTCGCGGCCTGGGCGTCGCCCTGGATCGCCGTGATCTTGCCGGCGATGTCCTCGGTGGCCTCGGCGGTCTGCTTGGCCAGCTCCTTGACCTCGTTGGCCACCACGGCGAAGCCCTTGCCGGCCTCGCCGGCGCGGGC
>JAODBP010000179.1 GCA_025464025.1 Actinomycetes bacterium
AGAAGATCGGCGACCCGGCCGACCCGCTGCTGGTGAGCGTCCGGTCCGGCGCCAAGTTCTCCATGCCCGGGATGATGGACACCGTCCTCAACCTCGGCCTCAACGACGAGTCGGTCGAGGGCCTGGCCAAGAACACCGACGAACGCTTCGCCTACGACTCCTACCGGCGCTTCATCGCCATGTACGCCCGCATCGTGCAGGGCGTCGACGGCGAGCCGTTCGAGCACCTGCTGGAGACGGCCAAGGAGTGGGACGGCGTCACGGCCGACTCCGACGTCACCGCCGACACGCTGCGCCGCCTGTGCCTCCGCTACAAGGAGGTCGTCGAGCGCGAGACCGGCAAGCCGTTCCCGCAGGACCCGACCGACCAGCTCAAGGGCGCCGTCGAGGCCGTCTTCAAGTCCTGGGGCGGCGCCCGCGCCGTGGCCTACCGCAACCGGGAGAAGATCAGCCACGACCTCGGCACCGCCGTGAACGTGCAGGCCATGGTCTTCGGCAACCGCGACGAGAACTCCGGCACGGGCGTGGGCTTCACCCGCAACCCGTCGACCGGTGAGGACCTGCCGTACGGCGACTACCTGATCAACGCCCAGGGCGAGGACGTCGTCGCCGGCATCCGCAACACCGAGCCGCTCGACGCCCTCCAGACGCAGTTCCCGAAGATCCACAAGGAGCTCCTCGGGATCTTCGACCGGCTCGAGAAGCACTACTCGGACATGTGCGACACCGAGTTCACCATCGAGCAGGGCAAGCTCTGGATGCTCCAGACCCGCGTCGGCAAGCGCACCGGCGTCGCCGCCCTCCGCATGGCCGTCGAGATGACGCAGCAGAAGGGCTGGAAGATCTCCAAGGACGAGGCGGTCAACCGGGTCACCGCCGACCACCTCGACTCCGTCCTGCACCCGCAGTTCTCGGCCGGCGCCAGCTTCAAGGCGCTGACCACCGCGCTCGCCGCCTCGCCGGGCGCCGCCGTCGGCAAGGTGTACTTCACCGCCGACGACGTGGTCGACGCCGTCGAGCGGGGCGAAGCCGCCATCCTCGTCCGCAACGAGACCTCGCCCGAGGACGTGCACGGCATGGCCGTCGCCGAGGGCATCCTCACGGCCAAGGGCGGCCTCGTGTCGCACGCCGCCGTCGTGGCCCGAGGCTGGGGCAAGCCGGCCGTCGTCGGCGCCGAGCAGGTCAAGATCAGCGGCAAGCAGTTCTCCGTCGGGGGCACCGTGGTGAAGGAGGGCGAGGTCATCTCGCTCGACGGCACCACCGGCCAGGTCGTGGTCGGTGCCGTCGACCTCACCGTCGGCACCACCCCGCCCGAGTTCGACGTGATCCTCGGCTGGGCCGACGAGATCCGCAAGGGCGGCAAGGGCGTCCGCGGCCTCAAGGTCCGGGCCAACGCCGACAACGGCCCCGACGCCGCTCGGGCCCGCGAGTTCGGTGCCGAGGGCATCGGCCTCTGTCGCACCGAGCACATGTTCCTCGGCGAGGACCGCCTGCCGATCGTGCGGGCCATGATCCTGGCCGACACGGTCGAGGAGACGAACGCCGCGTTCGAGCGCCTCCGCGTCGCCCAGAAGGCCGACTACCTCGAGATCCTCGAGGCCATGGACGGGCTTCCCGTCACCGTTCGCCTGCTCGACCCGCCGCTGCACGAGTTCCTCCCCAACGTCGAGGAGCTGGCCATCAAGCAGGCGACGGTCGGCCTCGACGCCGAGGAGACGGAGCTGCTCGCCGCCGCCCGCTCGTGGCACGAGGTCAACCCGATGCTCGGCACCCGTGGCGTCCGCCTCGGTGTGGTGAAGCCCGGGCTCTACGAGATGCAGGTCCGGGCGCTCATGGAGGCCGCCGCCGACCGCAAGAAGGCCAAGGGCAACCCGATCGTCGAGATCATGATCCCGCTGACGATCTCCCGCGACGAGATGGCGCTGGCGCGCGGCTGGGTCACCTCGGCCATCGCCGCGGCCAAGGTGAAGGGCGTCGACGTCACGATCGGCACCATGATCGAGGTGCCCCGGGCCGCCCTGCTCGCCGACCAGGTCGCCGAGCACGCCGACTTCTTCAGCTTCGGCACCAACGACCTGACCCAGATGGCGCTCGGCTTCAGCCGCGACGACATCGAGGGCCGGATCATGGCGCCCTACGTCGAGCAGGGCCTGCTCAAGGCCAACCCGTTCGACACCCTCGACCAGGAGGGCGTGGGCCAGCTCGTGTCGATCGCGGCCAAGCGGGGTCGGGCCACCAAGCCCGACCTCAAGCTCGGCGTCTGCGGCGAGCACGGTGGCGATCCCGAGTCGATCTACTTCTTCTACGGCGCCGGGCTCGACTACGTGTCGTGCTCGCCGTTCCGGGTGCCGATCGCCCGCCTCGCCGCCGCCCAGGCCGTCCTGGGTGCCGGCCGGGCCAACGACACCCGGTAGGCGCACCGTCTGGGCGGGGGGCCATGCCGTGCGAGACTGCACGGCATGGCCCCCTTGCTGCTCCTCGCTTCGTCGAGCGCGCACTCGCTGAAGCTGGGCCTGCACATCGAGGCCTGGGAGTGGGCCGCCTTCGTGGCGCTCATCGTCACCCTGCTCCTCGGCGACCTGTTCATCTTCCACCGCGACGCCCACGAGGTGAGCGTCCGCTCGGCCGCCATCGAGAGCGCGGTGTGGATCTCGCTGGGGCTGGGCTTCGCCCTGGTCGTGTGGTGGTGGCACGGTGGTCCGGCGGCCGGCCAGTACGTCTCGGGCTACCTGATCGAGGAGTCGCTCTCGATCGACAACGTCTTCGTCTGGGCCGTGATCCTGACGTTCTTCCAGGTGCCCCAGGCCTACCGGTTCCGGGTCCTGTTCTGGGGCATCTTCGGCGCCCTCGTGCTCCGGGCGATCTTCATCTTCGCCGGCGTGGCCCTGGTCGAGCGGTTCGAGTGGCTTCTCTACTTCTTCGGCGCCTTTCTCGTGTACACGGCGTTCAAGATCGCCCGTCACGACGAGGCCGAGGTCCACCCCGACCAGAACCTCGCCCTCCGGCTGGTGCGCAAGGTCATCCCGTCGACGCCCGACTACGACGGCCAGAAGATGTTCACCAAGCGCAACGGCAAGCTCCTCGCCACGCCGCTGTTCGCCGTGCTGATCATGATCGAGTCGACCGACGTGGTGTTCGCCGTCGACTCCATCCCGGCCATCTTCGGGGTGAGCCAGGAGCAGTTCATCATCTTCTCGTCGAACGCCTTCGCCATCCTCGGCCTGCGCTCGCTGTACTTCTGCCTGGCCGGCATGGCCGACCGGTTCCGCTACCTGAACACCGGCCTCGGGTTCATCCTCGGCTTCGTCGGGATCAAGATGATCCTGGCCACGGCCGGCGTCGTGCACATCCCGACCTGGCTCTCGCTCGGCGTCATCATCGGCGTGCTCGCCGTCGCCGTCGTCACCTCGCTCCGCGCCGATGCCCGTGACCACGACGGGAGCCAGCACGACGTCATCGACGAGCTGGCCGAGCGCAGCCTCGACGACCCGAGCTAGCTGTCGCATCTCGCCGGTCGCTGTGCTGATGGTCTCGCTCCGCAGGCTCCGCTCGACTCCGCCTGCTCGCTGGCGCTCCCGACGGCGGTTCTGACCAACCCCTCGCCAGTAGCCTCAGGGGAGATGGGGATCTCGCCGGACGACATCGACAAGGTCCGGTCGCAGACCGACATCGTCGCCGTCATCTCCGAGCACGTCGGCCTGCGCAAGACGGGGAACCGGTGGGTGGGGCTCTGCCCGTTCCACGCCGAGAAGTCGGGGTCGTTCTCGGTCAACCCAGAGCTCAACTTGTACTACTGCTTCGGCTGCCAGGCCAAGGGCGACGTGATCTCCTTCGTGCGAGAGATCCAGCACCTCGACTTCGTGGGGGCGGTCGAGTCGCTGGCCGGGCGCCTCGGGATCACGCTCACCTTCGACTCCTCCACCGAGGGCGACGGGCGCAAGAAGCGCAAGGGCCTCGTCGACGTGATGAACAAGGCGGTGGAGTGGTACCACGACCGGCTGCTGACCTCGCCCGACGCGGCCAAGGCCCGGGGCTACCTGCGCTCGCGGGGCTACGACGGCGAGGTCGTGCGGAAGTACAAGCTCGGCTGGGCGCCCGACGACTGGGACGTGCTGTGCAAGTCGCTGCGGGTGCCGGCCGAGGACCTGCGGGAGACCGGGCTCGGCTTCCTCAACAAGCGCAACCGGCTCCAGGACTCGTTCCGGGGCCGGGTCCTGTTCCCGATCCTCGACCCCCGCGGTGATGCCGTGGCCATCGGCGGGCGCATCCTCCCCGGCGCCGAGGGGCCGAAGTACAAGAACTCGGCATCGACCACGATCTACGACAAGAGCGAGACGCTCTACGGGCTCAACTGGGCCAAGGGCCCGGCGGTCGCGCAGAACGAGATCGTGGTGTGCGAGGGCTACACCGACGTGATCGGCATGGGCCAGGCCGGCGTCACCTGGGCGGTGGCCACCTGCGGCACGGCGCTCACCGACCGCCACTTCGCCACGCTCAAGAACTTCTCCCGGCGCATCGTGCTGGCCTACGACGCCGACGCCGCCGGCCAGGGCGCGGCCGAGCGGTTCTACGAGTGGGAGAAGCGCCACGACGTCGACGTCTACGTGGCGGCGCTCCCCGCTGGCGCCGACCCCGGCGACCTGGCCCGCACCGACCCCGACGCCCTGCGCCAAGCCGTCGCGGGTGCCACCCCGTTCCTCGCCTTCCGCCTCCACCGCCTGCTGGCCGCGGCCAACCTGTCGACGGTCGAGGGTCGGGCCCGGGCTGCTGAGCAGGCCATGGCCATGGTGGCGGAGCACCCCAACCAGCTCGTGCGGGACCAGTACGTGATGGAGATCGCCGACCGGTGCCGCGTCGAGCCCGACCGGCTGCGTGCCGGCCTGGCCCAGCCCCGGCGCGCCGAGCCGGCCCCGGAACCTCGCCGGGTGCGTCCGACCCGTTCCGAGCGTCCTTCGCTCATGGTCCTGCGGTTGGCCGTGCACCAGCCCGAAGCGGTCGCCCACCTGCTCGACGAGGTGCTGTTCACCGACGTCGTCGAGCTGGGCGCGTACCGGGCCCTCGCCGCGGCGTCGACGTTGCACGAGGCCATCGAGCAGGCCGATCCCGAGTCGGCCGAGCTGCTCCAGCGCCTGGCCGTCGAGGAGGTCGACGTCGAGCCCGACGACGTGCTCAGCCTCCTCATCGGCGAGGCCGCCCAACGGGCGCTCCGCGAGGTCGACGCCGACCAGCGGGTGTCCGCCGATCCGCTGGCTGCGTCCGAGACGGTGGCGTGGCTGAAGATGCGCTTGGAGGAGAGCCGGGAGGCGGACACCCGCGGGCCGGCCCTGGAGCAGTTGGTAGCCTTCCTCATCGGGCGTCGACGGGAGGAGGGGAATGACCGCTGATGCGCCGACCCCTCCGGCCGAGGACGGGGTACCCGTCGAGGAGATCCGCCGGCTGATCGACATCGGTCGGGAGGAAGGCCTGGTCACGGTCGACGAGATCCTGGTGTCGCTCGGTTCGCCCGAGCCGACCCACGAGCTCATCGGGGCCATCACCGAGCTGCTCGGCAACCAGGGCATCGCCGTCGACCCCGAGGAGCCCGTCGAGGAGCTCCAGACCAACACCGACGCCGAGCTTGCCGCGCCGGCCCGTCGGGCCGCACCGGTCAAGCGGGCACCCCGCGAGAAGCCGCTCGAGACCCAGCGCAACGGCACCAGCGCCGACCCGGTCCGCATGTACCTGCGGGAGATCGGCCGGGTGGCGCTGCTGTCCGGGCCGGAAGAGGTCTCGCTGGCCAAGCGCATCGAGGCCGGCATGGCGGCCCGGGAGCGGCTCGAGGAGATCGCCGGGCAGCCGGGCGACGCCCTGGTGGCCGAGCGGGCCCACCTCGACGGCGTGCTGGCCGACGGGGCCGAGGCCAAGCGCCAGCTCATCCAGGCCAACCTGCGGCTGGTCGTGTCGATCGCCAAGCGCTACGTCGGCCGGGGCATGGTCCTCCTCGACCTGATCCAGGAGGGCAACCTCGGCCTGATGCGGGCGGTCGAGAAGTTCGACCACAGCAAGGGCTTCAAGTTCTCCACCTATGCCACGTGGTGGATCCGCCAGGCGATCACCCGGGCCATCGCCGACCAGGCCCGGACCATCCGCATCCCGGTGCACATGGTCGAGACGATCAACAAGGTGCTGCGGGTCCAGCGCCAGATGATGCAGGAGCTCGAGCGGGAGCCCACCGTCGAGGAGCTCGCCGAGCGGGTCGACATGAGCCCGGCCCGGGTCCGGGAGATCTACCGGATCTCGCAGGACCCGCTGTCGCTCGACTCACCGGTGGGCGAGGAGGACGACTCCAACCTCTCCGACTTCATCGAGGACCACCAGGCCGAGGCGCCGGCCGAGGCGGCCGCCCGCAACCTGCTGAACGAGGCGGTCAAGGAGGCGCTCGGCGAGCTGAGCGAGCGGGAGCAGCAGGTCGTGCGCCTGCGGTTCGGGCTCGACGGCACCGGGCAGGCCCGCACGCTCGAGGAGGTCGGCCGGGAGTTCGGTGTGACCCGCGAGCGGATCCGCCAGATCGAGTCGAAGACCCTGGCCAAGCTGCGGCACCCGCAGCGCAGCCAAAAGCTGCGGGACTACCTGGACGATGCGTAGCTAGCTGGGGCTGGGCACGGCGACGATGTCGTCCCGCCCGTTGAAGTCGATCGGCGTGTGCTCGTCGATGAGGTCCTTGGCCCGCTCGACGCCGAGGTCGACGACGGCCCGCGCCTTGTCGGTGGCCTCCTCGTAGACGCCGCTGCGCTTGACCTTTCGGACCATGGCGTTGAGCTGCACGTAGCGCTCCCGCCCCGCCTTGGCGCCGAGGTAGTAGCCGACGCCGAACCCAACCATGACTCCCAGTCGGAACCGCATGGGCCACCTGTGCCCGTTCGTCGAGGCCCGGGAACCTCAGTCGCCGGTGGGGAAGAGCTCGCCGAGGCGCTCGGACACGTCGACGACGTGGCCGGTCGGCGGGGCGACGTCGACGGCCCCGCCGAAGTCGCGGTACTCGGTCGTGATCGTGAGCGTGGGGAGCGGGACGCTGAGGCGGCGGACGAGGCCGTCGTCGTCGATCCACGCCGTCACCGTGAGGGTCTTGGCCTCGATGCTGCCGGCGAAGCGTTGCAGCGCTGCGTGATCGATCCCGATGGAGCTGCGCCGGAGCGCCTTGGCGACGTCGACGTCTGCTCGGTACCGGGTGGTGTGGACTCCCTGGACGTCCTCCTCACCGGTTCGGTGGACGCCGTCGTCGGACACGCCCTCGAGGAGGGCCAGCGTCTCGCGCGGGTCGTTGCTGTCGAGCCCGAGGGCACCGCCGAGGTCAGCCGCGGCGTCGGCACCGATGGCCTCGAGGTCGAGCTTCATCCAGTCGCCCGGCGACATGCCAAGGAGGGCACCGCCGGTCGGGAGGTGCAGGTACAGCGTGGTGCCGTCCTGCCGTGCCTCGGCAGTCGCGTCGACAGCCCCTCGCAGGTGCATGGTCATGGCGTAGCGGTCATGGGTGAAGTCGACGGCACCGTCGATCTCGAGCCGGGTGCCGTCGGCGGCGAAGGCCAGCACCATGGCGAGGCGGGCGGTCGAGGCGTCAACGGTGGCCTGCGGCGCACGGGAGACGACCTCCTGGGCGGAGGGACCGTTCGACCCACACGAGGCGAGGAGGAGGGTGAACGGGACGAGCAGGGTGCTGAGGCGCCGCATCGGAGCTCCGGGGTTCGCGGGTGCGATGGGCCCCTGGATGGATCCCGCAGGAGCGACGGCACCCACGACGGTACCCCCACGGGGTCTTGACCTCCAGGGGTCGCGGGCGCACGATCGAACCGAAGGTGCTCGTCGTCGAGAGGAGCCTCTGAGGATGACGATCTGTGCTGGCGCGGGGGAAGATCCGCCGGGTCAGAACTGAGTCGGGCAGCGTCCCTGTACCGCCACGCTCGTTCCCCTGACTGAGCGCCCGTCGATGAGCGGGCCCATTGGACACGCAGGCCACGACGGGGAGGGGCAGGTCCCGACTCTCAAAACCGCACAACACGGGTCCCGGTCGCCTCGGTGGCCGGGACCCCGTCGCGCTCAGGGCCGGATGGCGGCCACGCGCATGGGACTGACGTCGAAGGTGTGGAGGCCGGCCAGCACGGTCGGGTCCTGCTCGCCGACGGCCCGGGCCTCGGCTTCGTCGGCCACGTCGAGCACCGCCACCCCGTAGGGGAGGTTGGCGTCGAGCACCGGGCCGTAGACGATGATCCGCCCGGCCTCGAAGTGGACCCGGGTGTAGGCGGCGTGCTCGGCCATGAGGGCCTGCTCCCGTTCGTCCATGTCGAACGGGAACGTCGGACGCGGCGGGATCAGGCGCAGGAGGTAGTGCTGGTGGTCGCTCACGTGGGGCAGGGAGGTCTCGAACCTCCAACCGAGGGATTATGAGTCCCCTGCTCTAACCCTTGAGCTACTGCCCCGAAGGGGCTGCACCGTAGCCGTGGGGCGGGCGTACTTCGTGGCTCCGAGGCTGGGACTTGAACCCAGAACCTGCGCATTAACAGTGCGATGCTCTGCCAATTGAGCTACCTCGGAATGTGGCCTGACGATGGTAACAGGGTCGACACCAGACCCATGATCGCCCGATGCGTCCGGGAGCACGAGTACCAGACCCGGGCGCAACCGTGTCGGTGCTTCGTGCGCCGGATCCCGACTCGAAGCTCCACCCGCTGCGGCTTGCGGAACTGGTTGGCGGGGACGCCGGTGACCTGCGACCAGTAGGCCTCCGCGGCTTGGAGGTCGAGTCCGTCGTGGAGATAGATGCTGCAGCGCAGCCGGGACTCGTCGATCGTGAAGCACGCGCGGAGCCAGTGGAGGAAGAGCGCGACCATGGCCGGGTCGTTGTTGGCGAAGCCGACGAGCCCGTCGCGCTTGAAGCCCTCGCCGGCGTAGAGGGCGGTGCCGGCGATGAGGAGGTCGCGCTCGCTCAGCTCGCCGATGCGCTCGCGGCCTTCGGCCAGCAGGCGCTCGACCTCGGCGGCCTTGGCCCGCTGGAGGGCGTTGGGTGCGCGGGGCGACGTGCGGCGCCGCACCACCACCGGGATGTCGCGGGTCCACGC
>JAODBP010000164.1 GCA_025464025.1 Actinomycetes bacterium
CGCCCCGGCGGGCCGCGGCCCTGAGCACCCGGTCGGGGCGCACGGCGATGGGGAAGCCACAGGCTTCGAGCAGCGGGAGGTCGCTGCCGGCGTCGGAGTAGGCGGTGGCCAGGCGGAGGTCGGCCCACGCCAGCTCGTCGCGAAGCCGGGCCAACTTGCCGCTGCCGTGGCAGAACGGGCCGTCGAGCCGACCGGTGAGCCGGCCGTCGCGCACCTCGACCCGCGTGCCGATGCCCATGTCGAAGTCGGCCAGCCGGGCCACGTGCTGCACCAGCTCGTGGGGCGCGGCCGACACGATCACGCACGTCTCGCCCCGGGCGGCGTGGTGGCGGGCCAGCGTCCGCATGGCCGGTCGGAAGGTGCGCACCACTTCGGTGGCGGCGTCGAGGGCGCAACCGGCCAGCACCCCCGCCTCCATGCCGGCCACCGCGGCGAGGGCGTCGGCGGTGACCCGCTCCGCCGTCGACGCATCGGCCCCGCGTCGAGCGAAGGCGGCGTTGCGGGCCACGGCACCGACCAGGCGAGCCCGGTCCACGAGTCCCCGACGTGCGAGCTGGCGAGCCAGCGGCACCAGGCTCGAACCGGGGATCAACGTCCGGTCGAGGTCGAAGATGGCCAGCCGTTCCGTCGCCACCGTTGTCCGCATGCTCCGAGTGTCCGGGGCGCGCGTTTCCGGACGGCACCATCGAGGTGAACCCCGAGGGAAAGCTGGCTTACCCCTGGAGCTGCTGGTTGAGCTTCTCGACGGTGTCGATGTACTCCTCGACCATCTGGAAGATCACGTCGCGCACCGGCTTCACGCTGTTCATCGACCCGACGATCTGGCCGACCGGGGCAAAGGCGATGTCCTTGCGATGCGAGCGGGCGATGCGGGCGTTGGCCTCGGCGGTGAGGATGTTCTGGAGCGGCATGCCCAACGGGCCGGGCCCCTCGGGGTCCTCCCACGCGTCGGTCCACGCCGAGCGCAGCATGCGGGCCGGCTTGCCGGTGTAGGAGCGGGACCGGACGGTGTCCGACGACGTCGCTTCGAGGTACCGCTCGATGTGCTCGGGGCCGGACGACGACTCGGCCGTCGCCAGCCACAGCGAGCCCATCCACACGCCCTGGGCGCCGAGGGACAGGGCGGCGGCGATCTGCCGTCCGCTGCCGATGCCGCCGGCGGCGAGCACGGGCACCGGGGCCACGGCGTCCACCACCTCGGGCACGAGGACCATGGTGGCGATCTCGCCGGTGTGGCCGCCGGCCTCGTAGCCCTGGGCCACGACGATGTCGACGCCGTTCTGCACGTGGCGCTCGGCGTGGACGGCCTTGCCGGCGAGGGCGGCGATCTTCACGCCCTGGGCGTGGGCCTGGTCGATGACGTCCTTGGGCGGCGAGCCGAGGGCGTTGGCCAGGAGGGCGATCGGGTGGCCCAGCGCGATCTCGACGTGGCGGTGGGCCACGCCCTCGGCCCAGCCGGTGACGCCGCGACTCTTCTCGCCCTCGGGGAGGGGGTCGAGGTGGAAGCGCTCCATGAGCTCCTCGACGAAGGCCTTGTGCTCCTCGGGGATCATCTTCTGGATGTAGGCGGCGACGGCGTCGGGGTCGGTGCCCTCGGCGTCGGCGGCCTTGGCCGGCATCACCGTGTCGGCGCCGTAGGGCTTGCCGTCGACGTGCTCGTCGATCCAGTTCAGCTCGATGTCGAGCTGCTCGGGCGTGAACCCGACGGCGCCCAGCACGCCCAGGCCCCCGGCCTTCGACACGGCGGCGACGACGTCGCGGCAGTGGCTGAAGGCGAAGATCGGGTACTCGATCCCGAACACGTCACACAGGTCGGTGTGCATCAGTTCCCCCGGTTGTCAGGTCCAGCCCTTGAAGGATCGCATGAAGCGGCGGATGGAGGCGGCCGACCAGTTGTCGTGGTCCTCGCCGTACGCGGTGATGCCGTCGAAGGTCCACTCGGTCAGGCAGTTGATCGTGAGCATGTTCGGGTTGATCGGGAAGCAGAGCTGGTTGAGCCCCTTGCCCTCGCAGTGCAGCTCCCGGCCCAGCTCGTCGACGATGTCGAGGACGACGCGGCGGGGGAAGCCGGTGTCGGGGTCGCGCTCGACGACCTCTCGCTCGGCGCTCTTCAGCTTCGACCACTCGCCGTCGCGCAGCACGTAGCCGTGGATCCCGATGCACTTCTCGCCGTAGTTCATGGTGATGGCGTGGAAGCCGTCGCGCTCCGATGCCGTGGCGTAGCTGTAGCCGCCGTTGGCGGCGCCGTGCATCGAGTCGCCGAACTGCGAACGGGGGCCCCACGACCGGTCGCGGAAGCCGTAGCTGTCGACCTCGATGACCTCGCCCTCGAGCGTGATCGTGCCCTGGTAGCGACCGGGCTGGTCGAGGTGCGACCCGGCGAGCATGTTGGGCTTCGCCACCGCCGTGAACGTGAGGTCGACGTGCAGGTCGTCGGCATCGGGGTCGTCGTAGCCGATGGCGTACTTCGTGAGCGGCTCGAGCACCTTGTAGCGGATGCCGTTGGGCACCTGGATGTCCGACAGCGGCTGGTCGGGCATCGGGATGTGCCAGAAGTTCTTCACGTAGCGGGCGTTCCAGATCTGGTTGCCGCGGTCGTCCCAGAAGTAGGCGGCGGCCGCCATCACGCCCTGGTTGGGCCGGAAGAACGGGTAGAGCTGGCCGCTCAGCTTCCGCTCGGGGACGCTGAAGGAGAACCAGCACGTCTCCGACCAGTAGGGATCGTCGCTGGTCGGCGGGTGGAACTCGTCGTCGGCTGCCGTCGCGTCCCGAGCCTCGGCCATCAGATGCCTGCCTCCTCCATGAGCGCCGCAAGGCACGGCACCACCGGGTTCTCGATCCACACGCGGTGGTCGGCGGGCATCTGGCCCCGCTCGACGAGCCGGTTCATCACTCGCACGACGATGGCGCAGTAGCGCGCCGCAGCGAAGACCTCGTACCAGGTCGTGTCGCCGATCGGGTGGCCGACGTGCTGCTCGTAGAGCGCCCGTTGCTCGTCGCGCGACAGGTCGCCCGGCGCCCGCTCGGTGATGCCGACGCTCTCGTGCATCGTGCGGTCGAACATCAGCCACCAGCCGAGGTCGACGAGCGGCGGCGCGATCGATGCCGCCTCGAAGTCGGTCACGACGGCCGGAGCGTCGTCGCGCCAGATGACGTTGCCGGGCCGGGGGTCGCCCCAGCACAGGGACGGCTCGCCCTCGGGCGGCAGGTTCGCGTGGAGCCACTCGAGCGCCCGCGCCAGGAGGGGGTGGTCGCGGCCGGCGAGCTCGCGGTGGGCGTACTCGGTCCAGAGGTCGAGCTGGCGCCTGGTGGTGGGCGCCTGGCCGGCGGTGAGCCAGTCGAGGCCGGCGGCCTTCCAGTCGATGGCGTGGACCGCGGCGAGCGTGCGGAGCCCGTTGTCGAGCATGGTCCGCTTGGACTCGGGGGCCAGCTCGGTGAAGAAGCCCTCCTCCGGATAGGGCGGCGACTCGATCGGCACGACGCCCTCCACGAAGCCCATGACGAAGAACTCGGCGCCCAGCACCGACGGGTCGCCTTCGTAGCCGACGAGGGGAGCGATCGGGACGTCCGAGTGGTTGGCGACCGCCTCCATGATCCGGTACTGGATGTCGACCTCGATCGTCACGCCCGGGACCTGCGTCGGGTACACCGGCGGGTCGGGCGTCTCCTTGCGAAGGACGAACTTGCGGTTCTGCGCCTCTCCGCCGGACACCCAGCTGGCGTCGATGATCGTCGTCTCGGCCGAGAACCCGCTGCCCGGCTTCCCGCCGTGCGTCACCTTCAGGTAGCTGGCATCGGTCAGCCGGGGCTGCAACCACGCCTCGAGTGCGGCCAGGCCGCCGTCGTCCTCCGTCACGGCAACAGGTTCTACAACACCTGCATTACGATCGGTGGGTTCGGCCACCTAGGGGGATGACGATGCAGCTCGAGCTCACCGACGACCAGCACCAGCTCCAGCAGGAGCTCCGCGCGTACTTCGCCAAGGTCGTCGACGAGGTCGGCGGGGGCAACAACTCCCGCAGCGCGGATGGCCGCGGCCACTACAAGGACTACATCGCCCGGCTGGGCGACGACGGCATGCTCGGCCTCGGCTGGCCCGTCGAGTACGGCGGCCAGGCCCGCCCGCTGGTCGAGCAGATGCTGTTCATCGAGGAGTCGCACCGGGCCGGCGTGCCGCTGCCCCTGCTGACCCTCAACAGCGTGGGCCCGACGATCATGGCGCTCGGTTCCGACGAGCAGAAGGCCCGCTTCCTCCCCGGCATCCTCAAGGGTCGGATCCACTTCGCCATCGGCTACACCGAGCCGGGTGCCGGCACCGACCTGGCCGGGCTCGAGACCAAGGCGGTGCTCGACGGCGACGAGTTCGTCATCAACGGGCAGAAGGTCTTCACCTCGGTGACCAACTACGCCGACTACGTGTGGCTCGCCGTGCGCACCGATCCCGACGCCCCGAAGCACAAGGGCATCTCGGTGCTCATCGTCCCGGTCGACGCGCCCGGCTTCTCGTACACGCCGATCCACACGATGGGCGGTGAGCCGACCTACGCCACCTACTACGCCGACGTCCGGGTGCCGAAGGAGAACCTCGTCGGCGAGCTCAACGGCGGCTGGCGCCTGATCACCAACCAGCTCAACCACGAGCGGCTGGCCATCACGCCCTCGGGTTCGTGCTCGCAGATGATCGAGGACACCCGCACGTGGGCCGTCGAGACCAAGCTGGCCGACGGCTCGCGGGTCATCGACCAGCAGTGGGTGCAGCTGGCGCTGGCCAAGTGCTGGGCCAAGGTCGAGGTGCTCCGGCTCATGAACTGGCGGGCGGCCGGTGCGGTGGGCTCGATGCTCCCGCCCGGCAACTCGTCGGCCACGAAGGTGTACGGCACCGAGCTCTACCTCGAGGTCTACAACCTGCTCATCGAGGTCGTCGGCCAGGCCGGCACCGTGCAGGTGGACTCGCCCGGCGCCGTGCTCGAGGCCCGGCTCGAGAAGCTCTACCGCTCGGTGCTCATCCTCACCTTCGGCGGCGGCGCCAACGAGGTCCAGCGCGACATCGTGGCCGGCGCGACCTTGGGCATGACCCGCTCGGCCCGCTAGCCGCGCTCAGTCGAGCTCGAGGATCTTGCGGACGGCGTCGTTGACGATGGCGCGGACCTTGTCCGGGTCCTCCCTGGCGAGGCTGCCGGAGAAGCCGCCGACGGCGAACGTGACGCCGAGGGCGCAGGCGTAGCGCACCCGCTCCTCGAGCGGGATGGCCGGGTCGTTGAGCAGCTCCTCCGACCGGCGGTGGAGCTGCTGGTGGGTGTCCTCGGACTCCTCGGCGCCGAGGGCGAGGATGGCGCCCCGGTTGTGGTCGAGGAGCTGGAAGAGCTGGCCGTGGTCGATGAGCCAGTCGATCGACTCGACGCTGCCGGCGGCCCACGACTCCCGGTCGAGGGGACCGTCCATCGAGGCCAGCAGCCGCTGCTGGAACTCCTCGAGCGGCTCGAGCAGGGCCCGGAGCAGGTCCTCCTTGCCGGGGAAGTGGTAGTAGAGCGCGGCCTTGGTGACGCCCACCCGCTCGGCGATCTCGCGCAGCGACGTCGCCTCGTAGCCCCGCTCGACGAACAGCTCGGCGGCGGCGTCGAGGATCCGCTGCCTCGTGTCCCTCACCACGGTGTCTCCAGAAGCATGGCAACCCCGAATTTACTTGACGGCCGGTCAGTCTCAACTTACCGTGCGGCAAGTAAACCACAACCGCAACCCCGGAGACCCCCCAGTGACCGGACTGATGATCGAGGCCGTCGGCCTCCACAAGCGCTACGGGGAGACGCAGGCCGTGGCCGGCGTCGACCTCGAGGTGCCGAAAGGGCGCCATCCTCGGCGTCCTCGGCCCCAACGGTGCCGGCAAGACCACGACCGTGCGCATGCTCACCACGCTGACGAAGCCGGACGCCGGCATCGGCCGCGTCGCCGGCTTCGACGTGGTGGCCCAGCCCCGCGAGGTGCGGCGCCGCATCGGCGTGACCGGCCAGTCGGCCACGCTCGACGAGCTGCTCACCGGCCGCCAGAACGTCACGATGATCGGTGAGCTGAGCGGCCTGGGCCGGTCGGCCGCCCTGGACCGGGCCGCCGAGCTGCTCGACCGGTTCAGCCTCACCGACGCCGCCGACCGGGTGCTCAAGGGCTACTCGGGTGGCATGCGTCGCCGGCTGGACCTGGCCGCCAGCCTCGTCACCGCGCCGCCCGTGCTGTTCCTCGACGAGCCGACGACCGGCCTCGACCCCACGAGCCGGGCCCAGATGTGGGACGTGATCCGCGAGCTGGTGGCCGACGGCGCCACGCTGCTGCTCACCACCCAGTACCTCGACGAGGCCGACACGCTGGCCGACCGCATCATCGTCATCGACCACGGCAAGGTCATCGCCGAGGGCACGTCCCGCGAGCTGAAGGCCCAGATCGGTGGCGAGCAGCTCGAGGTCACCCTGTCGGAAGCCCCGAACCCCGACTACACGACCGCGGCCGTCGGCGCCCTCCAGCCCCTGGTGCAGGGCACCGTCCACGTCAGCGACGACGGCCGACGCCTCAAGGCCAGCGTCCGCACCGGCGGGGGACTGGCCACCGAGGTCGTCCGCGCCCTCGACGCCGCCGGCGTCAGCGTCGACGACGTCGAGGTCCACCGCCCGTCGCTCGACGACGTGTTCTTCGCCCTGACCGGCGCCCCCGTGGCCGCCGAGGAGCCCGAGCTCGAAGGAGCCCCCTCATGACCGCTGCCACCCTCGAGCGCGAGCTCGACCTCGACGTCCCCGCCGCGGCCGCCGGCAGCGCCGCCTCCTGGTGGCGCGAGGTGAAGGTCATGACCCGCCGCAACCTCATCCACGTCAGCCGCGAGCCCATGCAGCTCTCCGACGTGACGATCCAGCCGGTGATCTTCACCGTGCTCTTCATCTACGTCTTCGGTGCGGCCATGACCGTGGCCGGCGGCACCTACAAGGACTTCGCCCTCGGCGGCCTGCTCACCATGAACCTCACCACCTCGTCGGTGGGCACGGCGGTCGGCCTCAGCTCCGACCTCCGCACCGGCGTGATCGACCGGTTCCGCACGTTGCCGATCTCGAGCAACACGATCCTCGTGGGCCGGGCCCTGTCCGACCTGCTCGCCGCCATCGTGTGCGCCACGATCGTCGGCCTCACCGGTCTCGCCATCGGCTGGCGGCCCGACGCCAACATCCTCTCGGTGCTCGCCGGCTTCGGCGTCGCCGTGCTGTTCGGCTTCGCCATGAGCTGGGTCAACGCCGTGCTCGGCCTGCGCAGCGACGACCCCGAGTCGGCCCAGGCGTTCGCCTTCCTCTTCATCTTCCCGCTGGCGTTCGTGTCGAGCGTGTTCGCGCCGACGCAGCGGATGCCGCTGGTCGTGCGGACCATCGCCGACTGGAACCCGGTCAGCGCCGTCGCCGGCGCCACCCGCAACCTCTTCGGCAACCCGAACCCGCAGACGCTGGCCAAGGCCTGGCCGTGCCAGCACCCGGTCGAAGCGGCGTTGTTCTGGTCGCTGCTCATCCTCGCCGTGTGCATCCCGCTGGCGGCGCGGGGCTTCAAGCAGCGCACCGCCGACTGAGCTACCGGTGAGTCACCGGAGGGGCCGCGCTCGGTCTACGCTCCCACGCCATGCCGTTGCCGCCTCAGCTCTCCCCTGACCAGCGCCAGGCTGCCCTCGAGAAGGCAGCCGCTGCCCGCCGCCTGCGGGCGGAGCTGAAGGAGAAGCTCAAGATGGGGTCCCTCAACCTCCATGAGCTGTTCGACCTGGCGGACAAGGACGAGATCGTCGGCAAGATGAAGGTCCTCAACGTGCTCGAGTCCCTGCCCGGGCTCGGCAAGGTGAAGGCCCGTCGCCTCCTCGAGGAGTGCGAGATCAGCGAGACCCGTCGCATCCAGGGCCTCGGCGTGAACCAGCGCCGCAAGCTCTTCGAGCGGCTGGCGGGCAGCTGATCGTCATCCTCTCCGGCCCCGGTGGGGTCGGGAAAGGGACGATCGTCGGCCGGCTCCTGGAGCGGGATCCCAAGCTCTGGTTGAGCCGGTCCTGGACGACGCGCGAGCGTCGACCGGGCGAGGCCGAGGATGCGTACGTGTTCGTGACCCGCGACGAGTTCATGGCGCGCGTCGAGCAGCTCGGCTTCCACGAGTGGGTCGAGTTCCTCGGCAACCTCTACGGCACGCCGGTGCCCGACGAGCGGGTGAGGGCCGACCGCGACGTGCTCCTGGAGATCGAGGTCGAGGGTGCCCACAAGATCAAGCAGGCCGATCCGGCTGCCCTGTGCATCTTCGTGCAGCCGCCGTCGCGCGAGGAGCAGGAACGTCGACTCCGCGGTCGGGGCGACCCGGAGGACGTCGTCCAGCGCCGCCTGGCCAAGGCGGCGGAGGAGGCCGACGGGGCGAAGGACCTCGACGCCATCGAGGTGGTGAACGACGACCTCGAACGCTGCGTCGAGGAGATCGCGTCGATCATCCAGCGGGCCCGTGGCTGACACCCGGGAGCTGATCCTCGACGCTGCCGAGCGGCTCTACGCCGAGCGGGGCCTGAACGGGGTCTCGCTGCGGGAGATCACCGAAGCGGCTGGCCAGCGCAACAACGCGGCCGTCCACTACCACTTCGGTGGTCGTGACGGCCTGGTCCGGGCCCTGTTCGAGCATCGCTACATCCGGCTCGAGCACCGGCGGGCCGCCATGCTCGCCCAGCTCGACGCCGACGGCCGGGGCATGGAGCTCGAGCCGTTGGTGCGGGTCCTGGTCGCGCCGTTCGCCGAGGAGGGCGATGGGCACTGGGTCCGGTTCCTGGCCCGCCTGCACGAGGACCCCCGGTTCAGCCCGTTCGCCGGCGGCGAGCACTCGTACGCCATGAGCGAGGGGGTGATGCTGGCGACCCGGGACGTGTCGGCCCGCATCCGAGCGGTGCTCGACCTGCCGGCCGAGGAGGCCAACACCCGCTTCTTCGTGGTCGTCACCATGGCCATCCACGCCGTCTCCGACCGCCAGGGCCTGGTCGCCGCGGGCGTCGCCCAGAACGTCCCGTCGGCGGAGAAGCTGGTCGAAGCGCTGGTCGAAGCCGCTGTTGCCGTGTTCAGCAGGTAGCATCGCAGCCCTATGTCGAGGCGCCAGGACACGATGATCTACCCGCCCATCGAGGAGCTCCTCTCGAAGGTCGACTCGAAGTTCTCCCTGGTGACGCTGGCGGCCCGTCGCGCCCGGCAGGTGAACTCGTACTTCAACCAGCTCGGCGAGGGCCTCGGGGCGCTCGTGCCGCCGCAGGTGGCGTCCACCGCCCGCAAGCCGCTGTCGATCGCCTTCGAGGAGATCGGCGCCGACAAGATCCAGTCCGAGCCGTTCGACGAGGTGGCGCTGGCCGAGGCGGCTGCTGCTGCCGAGGCCGGGGGCGACACCGAGGCCTAGTGCTCCGCGGGCGCCGCGTCGTCCTCGGCGTCTCCGGCGGGATCGCCGCCTACAAGGCCATCGAG
>JAODBP010000191.1 GCA_025464025.1 Actinomycetes bacterium
TCGAGCCCGGCACCGAGACGGGCGACGTGGTCACCGTCGCCGGCCGCCTCATGCTGCGTCGGGTCCAGGGCAAGCTCGCCTTCGGCACCCTCCAGGACGGCAGCGGCCGCATCCAGCTGTTCGGCCAGGCGGCCAGCACCCCTGACTTCGACGGCTTCTCGGGCCTGTCGCTGGGCGACTGGATCGGTGTCACCGGCCAGGTCATGACCACCCGCCGGGGCGAGCTGTCGATCTCGGTCGACGAGTGGGTCGTGCTGGCCGAGGCCCGGCGGCCGTTCCCCGACAAGTGGCACGGCATCAGCGACCCCGACACCCGCTACCGCCAGCGCTACGTCGACCTGTGGGTCTCGGAGGAGGCCCAGGCCCTGCGCACCCGCAGCCGCATCATCAGCCTCACCCGGCGGTGGCTGGAGGACCGCGGCTGCATCGAGGTGGAGACGCCGACGTTCCACCCCATCCCCGGCGGCGCCGCGGCCAAGCCGTTCGTCACCCACCACAACGCCCTCGACATGGACCTCTACCTGCGCATCGCGCCGGAGCTGTACCTGAAGCGGCTCGTGGTCGGCGGCTTCGAGAAGGTGTTCGAGCTGGCCCGGGTCTTCCGCAACGAGGGCCTGTCGCCCCGGCACAACCCCGAGTTCACGATGCTCGAGCTGTACCAGGCGTACGCCGACTACGGCGACATGATGCAGCTCACCGAGGAGCTCGTCTCGTACCTGGCCCAGGAGGTGCTCGGCACCACGGTGCTGGAGTACGACGGCAAGGAGCTCGACCTCACTGCGCCGTGGCGGCGGGCCTCGATGACCGACCTCATCGAGGAGCACGCCGGCGTGCGGGTCGACGTGCGCATGCCGATCGACGAGCTGCAGCGCATCTGCGACGAGCACGGCGTCCCGATGAAGGACGGGTGGGGCCCCGGCAAGCTCATGCTCGAGCTGTACGAGAAGACCACCGAGTCGAACCTCTGGGGGCCGGTGTTCGTCACCGACTACCCCAAGGAGGTCTCGCCGCTGGCCCGCGACCACCGCGAGCTGCCGGACATGGTCGAGCGGTTCGAGGCCATCGTCGCCGGGCGCGAGCTGATGAACGCCTTCTCCGAGCTGGTCGACCCGGCCGAGCAGCGGGCCCGGTTCGAGGACCAGGCGCGGGCCGCGGCCGCGGGCGACGAGGAGGCCATGGGCGTCGACGACGACTACGTCCGCGCCCTCGAGTACGGGCTGCCGCCGACCGGCGGCCTCGGCATCGGCATCGACCGCCTGGTCATGCTGCTGACCGGCATGACCACGATCCGCGACGTCATCCTCTTCCCGACGTTGCGGCCTGAGCAGGGGGACGTATGAACAGGTTCGAGGGACGACGGGTGCTGGTGACGGGGGCGGCGTCGGGCATCGGTGAGGCCACCGCCGTGCGGCTGCACGAGGAGGGCGCCGAGGTGGTCGCCGCCGACGTGTCGCCGGTGACGATCACCGGCGACCGCATCACGGCCGTCACGCTCGACGTGTCGAACGAGGCCCAGGTGAACGAGGTCGTCGGCGGGCTCGACCCCCTCGACGTGCTGATCAACGCGGCGGGCATCCTCCGAGCCGGTCACACCCACGAGTTCTCGCTCGAGGGGTGGAACCAGATCATCGGCATCAACCTGACCGGCACGTTCCTCGTGTGCCGGGCCGCCCTGCCCGCCCTGTGTGCGAGCGGCCACGGCGTGATCTGCAACTTCAGCTCGACGGCGGCCCGCTTCGCCCACCCCTACATGGCGGCATACGCCGCGTCGAAGGGCGGCATCGACGCCTTCACCCACACGCTGTCGGCGGAGTACTCGAAGTCGGGCCTGCGGGCGTTCAACGTGCAGCCCGGCGGCATCGAGTCGGGCATCACCGCCACCACCGGCGGCATGCTCCCGACCGACACCGACTGGTCGCTGTTCGCCAAGACGTCGCCGGTGCTCCAGCCCAACGCGTCGGGCTTCGCCGGCCCCGAGGCCATCGCCGGCGTCATCGCCAGCCTCGCCTCGGACGACGGCAAGTGGGTCACCGGCACCGACATCCGCATCGACGGCGGCGCCCACGGCTGAGTGAGGTGCTGTTCGAGAAGCGGCTCCAGGACGGACTGATCGACGGGTCGATCACCGTCGCCCTCCGTCGCTGGAAGAAGCCGCAGGCGCTGCCGGGTCGCCAGTACCGGTCGCCCGTCGGGATGGTCGCCTGCGCCGCGGTCGAGGTCGTCGACGCCATCGACGAGGCGACGGCGCAGGCGGCCGGGTTCCCATCGGTCGAGGTCGCGCTGGCCGACCTGCCGGGGGACGGGCCGATCACGGTGCTGACCCTGCGCCTCGTCGACGACCCGGACCCGCGCGATGTGCTGTCGCACGACACCCACATCGCCGACCCGGAGAAGCTGAAGAAGCAGGTGGCTCGCTACCGCGCGCACTTCGAGCTGATCGCCGAGCACCCCGGTCGGCGGGCGCCCGACCTGGCCGAGATGCTCGGCATGGAGACGCTGATCTTCAAGCGCGAGGTCCGGCGGTTGAAGGAGCTGGGGCTGACGCACTCGCTGCGGGTGGGCTATCGGCTGTCGCCCCGGGGCGAGGCGTTCCGGGCGCTTCCGTAGGGGCGCAGGTCGGGGGCGGCTTCGCCGCACACCGAGACCGCTTCGGGGCGATGCCGGGATCAGGTCGGCCTGAGGCACTGACTTCTCCTTTTGGGTGCCGCGTCTGCCCGTCGCCCTAACGTCAGGCCCCATGCGCATCGGGACGGTCGTGGACGCGAAGGACCTCGACTCGGCGGTGGCCGGGGTCAAGGCGGCGGCCGACGAGGGGTTCGCGTCGGCCTGGTTCACCCAGATGTTCAGCTTCGACGCCGTCACGGTCTGCACCGTGGCCGGCCGGGAGGTGCCGGGCATCGAGCTGGGCACGGCGGTGGTGCCGACGTTCCCCCGGCACCCGGTGGCGCTGGCCATGCAGGCGGTCACCGCCTCGCTGGCATCGGGCGGACGCTTCGCCCTCGGCATCGGCCTCTCCCACCAGATGGTGATCGAGGGGATGCTCGGGATGTCCTACGAGAAGCCGGCCCGTCACATGCGCGAGTACCTCGAGGTCCTCGTCCCGCTCCTGCGGGAGGGCAAGGTCGACCACGACGGCGACGTCTACAAGGTCCATGCGCCGGTCGACTCGATGGGCGCCCCGCCTCCGCCCGTGCTGGTCGCCGCCCTCGGCCCGGCGATGCTGCGGGTCACTGGGGAGCTGGCCGACGGCACGATCACCTGGATGACGGGCCCGAAGACGCTGGCCGACCACATCGTCCCGTCGCTCACCAAGGCGGCGGGCGGCCGTGACGTGCGGGTCGTCGCCGCCCTGCGCACCTGCGTCACCGACGATCCCGACGACGCCCGTGAGCGCACCGGTCAGGCCATCGCCTTCTACGGCCACCTCCCGAGCTACCGGGCCATGCTCGACCGCGAGGGCGCAGCCGAGCCCAAGGACGTGTCGATCATCGGCGACGAGGAGCACGTGGCCGCGACGGTGCGGGGCCTGGCCGACATCGGGGTCACCGACTTCGTGGCCGTGCCGGCCGGCACGCCGGAGGAGCTGGCTCGGACCCGGAAGCTCCTCACCAGCCTCTGATCGATGAGTTCCGGCCGGCGCTGAGGTCACCATCGCATGGAAGCCAAGAACCTCGCCGACCTCTACGAGCTGCCGCTCCTCGACTGGGCGCCGATCGCCGCCCGGCTCGACGCCGGCTACTCGATGGCCCCCGGCACCGGCGGCCCCGACCGACACTCGTGCTGGCTCGCCACCATCGATGACGACGGGAGCCCGCACGTCACTGGCGTCGGTGCCCAGTGGGTCGACGGTGCCTTCTGGTTCGAGACCGGGGCGACGACCCGCAAGGGCCGGAACCTGGCCCGTGACCCCCGCTGCACGCTGAGCCTGGCCACGAACGAGTTCGACCTCGTCGTCGAAGGCGAGGCCCACGTGGTGGAGGACCCGGCCGCCGTGGCCCGCCTGGCCCAGGAGTGGGCCGACGGCGGCTGGCCGTGCCGGGTCGACGACACCGGCACCGCCCTGACCGCCGAGTTCAGCGCGCCGTCGGCCGGGCCGCCGCCGTGGAAGGTGTACCGCCTCACGCCGAGGAGCGCGACGGCGCTGGCGACGGTCGAGCCGGGCGGCGCGACCCGCTGGACGTTCTGATCTCTGACTAAGGTCAGAGGATCGAAGACGTCGCTGCCGTCCGCCGGTTCAACCGGGTGGTCACGCAGCGGGTCGGCGCGCTCGACGACCGGTACCTCGGTCGCGACCGGCCGCTCGGCGAGGACCGCGTGCTGTGGGAGATCGGCGGGGGTTGCGACGTCCGCCTGCTGCGCACCCGGCTCGACCTCGACTCCGGCTACCTGAGCCGCCTGCTCCGCTCGCTCGAGGCGGAGGGGCTGGTCGCCGTCGGCCCGGCCGAGGACCGGCGGGTGCGAATCGCCCGTCTGACCGCCAAGGGCCGACGGGAGCGCACCGTGCTCGACCGGCGCAGCGACGAGCTGGCGTCGTCGTTCCTCGACCCGCTCAACCCGGCCCAGCGCGAGCGCCTGGTGGCCGCCATGGCCGAGGTCGAGCGCCTGCTCACCGCCGGCCTGGTCGAGATCGCCCCGGTGGACCCCGACCTTCCGGTCGCCCGGCACTGCCTGGCCGCCTACGCCGCCGAGCTCGACGGCCGGTTCGACGCCGGCTTCGACCCGGGGCGGAGCATCTCGGCCGCGCCCGACGACCTCCGGCCGCCGAACGGACTCCTGCTCGTGGCCACGCTCCGGTCCGAGCCGGTGGGCTGCGGCGCCCTGAAGTTCCACGGTCGGCGGCCCACCGAGCTGAAGCGCATGTGGGTCGACCCGTCGGCCCGGGGCCTCGGTGTGGGCCGTCGCCTCCTCGCCGCCCTGGAGGCCCGCGCCGCCGAGGCACCGAGCCGGGTCCTCCACCTGGAGACGAACCGGTCGCTCGCCGAAGCCATCGCCCTCTACCGGTCCGCCGGCTGGACCGAGGTCGCCCCGTTCAACGACGAGCCCTACGCCCACCACTGGTTCGAGAAGCGCCTGCCGGTTCGTCAGACCAGGCGGCGGAAGAGCTCGGGGTAGTCGAGGACCAGGCCGTGCTCGTCGACCTCGAGCTCGGCGGTGAAGCCGGACTCGTCCTCGTAGCGCCACCGGCCCTCGGCCAGGTGGGTGTAGCGCTGGCGCTCGGGCGTGATGGCGAGCGTCTCGTGGTCGATCCGTGCGACGAGGACGTCGGCGGAGTCGCCCACCTCGATGCGGTGGCGCCGGATCGGGAGCGTGTTGGTGAACGGCGTGGCGGCCAGGTCGACGGCGGTGCACCCGGCGAGCTCGGGCCGGATGGCGCCGTTGACCTCGCCCCAGCGGCCCTGCTCGTCGACGCCGAGCCAGAGGTCGGGCTCCGGGAGGTCGCGGAACAGCAGGAACTGCCGGAGCCGCCACCGCTCGTCGAGCCGGACGACGTAGTGGATGCCGGGACCGGTCACCACGCCGTCGGCCGTCCACCCGCCGGTCTCGAAGCCGAGGGTGAGCAGTTCGTGGCCCGAGCCGTCCCAGCCCGACCACTCCGCCGTGGTCTCGTGGTCTCGCACTACGAGGGGATGGAGTCGACCAGCCCGAGCGCGGCGGCCGCCAGGGCCTCGGCCGGGGCCGATGCCGGCAGCGACGCCAGGGCAGCGACGGCCTGGTCGCCGTAGGTCCGGGCCACGGCCACGGCCTCGTCGACCGCGCCACCGGCCTTCACCAGCTTGCGGGCCCGCTCGATCTCGATGTCCTCGGTGAGGGGCCGGCCCAGCAGCTCGCGCAGCTCGGCCGCGGCGTCGTCGCCGACGGCCAGGGCCCGGATCACGGGCAGGGTGTAGACGCCCTCGGCCATGTCGTGGCCGGACGGCTTCCCCAGCTGCTCCTCGGTGGCGACCACGTCGAGCACGTCGTCGACCACCTGGAAGGCCATGCCGTAGGCGTGCCCGTAGGCGGTGACGGCCTCGATGGCGGGCCGGTCGAGGCCGCCGACGATCCCGCCGATGCGGCAGGCGGCGGCGAAGAGGGAGGCGGTCTTGCCGGCGATGGAGGCGGCGTAGGCCTCCTCGGTGCGGCCGACGTCGAAGACGGTCTGGAGCTCGCGGACCTGGCCCTCGCAGAGGCGGCCGATGGTGGCGGCCAGCAGCCCGGCCACCTCGGTGCCCAGCCCGGCGGCGATCTCCGAGGCCTTGGCCAGCAGGTAGTCGCCCGACAGGATCGCCCGGAGGTTCCCGAACCGGGCGTTCACGGACTCGACGCCCCGGCGGGTCTCGGCCTCGTCCATGACGTCGTCGTGGTAGAGCGAGCCGACCTGGACCAGCTCGACCGACACGCCGCCCAGCACGACCTCGTCGGTGACGGGCAGGCCCTGCACGCAGGCGCCCACGGCCACGGCGAGGGCCGGGCGGAGCCGCTTGCCGCCGGCCTGGATGAGGTGGCCGGCCAGCTCGGTGAGGTGCGGGTCGTCGGCCTGGACCGACTGGCTGAGGGCGGTCTCGACCCGCACGAGCTCGTCGCCCATGCCGGGCAGCGCAAGCAGCGGGGAGGGCGACACCATCGCCCGAGAACGGTAGTGGGTCGGGGACCTCATGCCAGCAGCCGCGCTGCCGATGCGGGAGAAAGACCCCGCCCTGCGTGCAGAACGGGCGGGGTCGGTACACTCGCCGTACGAATCGCCCAGCCTGAAAGGGGCGGACCCCTTGTTCGAACGGTTCACCGACCGAGCCCGCCGCGTCGTGGTGCTAGCGCAGGAAGAAGCGCGGCTGCTCAACCACAACTACATCGGCACCGAGCACATCCTGCTCGGGCTGATCCACGAGGGCGAAGGGGTCGCCGCCAAGGCCCTCGAGTCGCTCGGCATCTCCCTCGAGGCGGTGCGGAGCCAGGTCGAGGAGATCATCGGCCAGGGCGGTTCCTCGCCGTCCGGGCACATCCCCTTCACGCCTCGGGCCAAGAAGGTCCTCGAGCTGTCGCTCCGCGAGGCGCTCCAGCTCGGCCACAACTACATCGGCACCGAGCACATCCTCCTCGGCCTCATCCGTGAGGGCGAGGGCGTGGCGGCCCAGGTGCTGGTGAAGCTGGGCGCCGACCTCTCCCGCGTGCGCCAGCAGGTCATCCAGCTGCTGTCCGGCTACTCCGGCTCGACCCCGCCCGAGAGCGGTTCGGGCAAGGCGGCCACCGGTGGCGGCAGCGGCGAGTCCCCGTCGGGCTCGCTCGTGCTCGACCAGTTCGGCCGCAACCTCACGCAGCAGGCGCGCGAGAAGAAGCTCGACCCGGTGATCGGCCGCTCCAAGGAGATGGAGCGCCTGATGCAGGTGCTCTCGCGGCGGACCAAGAACAACCCGGTCCTCATCGGCGAGCCCGGCGTGGGCAAGACCGCCATCGTCGAGGGCCTGGCCCAGAAGATCGTCAGCGGCGACGTGCCCGAGACCATCGAGGGCAAGCAGCTCTACACCCTCGACCTCGGCGCCCTGGTCGCCGGCTCCCGCTACCGCGGCGACTTCGAGGAGCGCCTCAAGAAGGTGCTCAAGGAGATCCGCACCCGGGGCGACATCATCCTCTTCATCGACGAGATCCACACCCTGGTGGGTGCGGGTGCCGCCGAGGGCGCCATCGACGCCGCCTCGATCCTCAAGCCCATGCTGGCCCGAGGCGAGCTCCAGACCATCGGCGCCACCACGCTCGACGAGTACCGCAAGTACCTCGAGAAGGACGCCGCCCTCGAGCGCCGCTTCCAGCCGATCAAGGTCGAGGAGCCCACCGTGGCCCACACGATCGAGATCCTGAAGGGGCTGCGCGACCGGTACGAGGCCCACCACCGGGTCACGATCACCGACCAGGCCCTGGTGGCCGCGGCCAACCTGGCCGACCGCTACATCAGCGACCGCCACCTGCCCGACAAGGCCATCGACCTCATCGACGAGGCCGGCTCCCGCATGCGCATCCGTCGCATGCAGACCCCGCCGGACTACAAGGAGCTCGAGAACGAGATCGCCCGCGTCCAGCAGGCGAAGAAGGACGCCGTCGAGGGCCAGCACTACGAGGAGGCCGGGTCGCTGCGCGACCAGGAGAAGACCCTCCTCGACCAGCTCTCGGCGAAGCAGAAGGAGATCAAGGACTCGGGCGTCGACCTGTTCGACGAGGTCGACGAGGAGTCGATCGCCGAGGTGCTCTCCCTCTGGACCGGCATCCCCGTCTACAAGCTCACCGAGCAGGAGACGCAGAAGCTGCTCCGCATGGAGGACGAGCTCCACAAGCGGGTCATCGGCCAGGAGGACGCCATCAAGGCGGTCTCCCAGGCCATCCGCCGGACCCGTGCCGGCCTCAAGGACCCGAAGCGCCCGTCGGGCTCGTTCATCTTCCTCGGCCCGTCCGGCGTCGGGAAGACCGAGCTGGCCAAGACGCTGGCGGAGTTCCTCTTCGGCGACGAGACCAGCCTGATCAGCCTCGACATGTCCGAGTACATGGAGAAGCACACGGTGAGCCGCCTCGTCGGCTCGCCTCCCGGCTACGTCGGCTACGAGGAGGGCGGCCAGCTCACCGAGGCCGTCCGCCGCAAGCCGTTCTCGGTCGTGCTCTTCGACGAGGTCGAGAAGGCCCACCCCGACGTGTTCAACACGCTCCTCCAGATCCTGGAGGAGGGCCGCCTCACCGACAGCCAGGGCCGCTCGGTCGACTTCCGCAACACCGTCCTCATCATGACGTCGAACCTCGGTTCCGCCGACCTGCGCAAGGCCAACGTCGGCTTCGCCAAGCAGGACGAGGCCGTCTCCTACGCCAAGATGAAGGAGAAGGTCAACGACGCCCTGAAGCAGCACTTCCGGCCGGAGTTCCTGAACCGCATCGACGACACCATCGTGTTCCACGAGCTCTCGAAGCCCGAGATCACCACGATCGTCGACCTCCTCATCAAGCGGGTCCAGAACCAGCTGGTGGCGCAGGGCATCGGGCTCGAGCTCACGCAGGAGTCGAAGCTGCTCCTCGCCGACAAGGGCTACGACCCTGCCCTGGGCGCCCGGCCGCTGCGCCGTGCCATCCAGCGCATGATCGAGGACCCGATGTCGGAGCGGATCCTGTTCAAGGAGTTCCACGCCGGCGAGACCGTCATCGTCGACGCCGAGAACGGCGAGATCGTCTTCCGCACGGTCGAGGGCTTCGAGCCCCCGCCGGTCGAGGAGCTGGCCGAGGCCGGCTCCGGCGACTGAGCCGAGCTCACCAGGACGAAGCCCGAGGCCCCCGCTCCGGCGGGGGCCTCGTCGCGTCTGGCAGCCTGTGGCCTCGCGATCGACTGGGGGGCCGACGTGACCGCAACCGTGAAGGCGCCGGGCATCCCGGCGAGCCTCGAGCCGGTGGACTGGAACCCGTCGGGCCTTCCCGACGACCCGGACGAGATCCTGGCGTGGATCGTCGACCGCGACCGTCGGGGCGAGCTGTACCCGCTCTACCACCAGCTCCGGCGGCTGGCGCCGGTGCACCCCAGCGGCCCGGAGCCGTTCCACGGGGCGTGGGCCTTCACCCGCTTCGCCGAGAGCGACGTCCTCTTCCGTGACCCGCGCGTGGTCAACGACCCGGCCGTCGTCGAGATGGCGTTCAACAACGGCGACGGCTCGTTCAAGCAGGTCATGGCCGACGTGATGGTGTGGCAGGAGCCGGAGCCCCACCAGCGGGTGCGGAACCTGGTGAAGTCCACCTTCACGCCGGCGGCCATCGCCCGGTTCCGTCCCATCGCCGAGCGGGTGGCCGGTGCGCTGTGCGACCGGCTCGAGGCCGACGGCCACGCGGAGCTGGTCGAGCAGTACAACTACGAGCTGCCGTTCAACATCATCGCCCACATCCTCGGCATCCCCGAGGCCGACTTCCCCCGGGTGAAGGCCCTGGCGTGGGACTTCGCCCGGGCCGGCGAGAAGCAGGTCACGCCCGAGGTCGCCGAGCGGGGCGACCAGGCGGCCCGCGACTTCGTCGAGTACTTCGGTGCGCTGGCCGATGCCCGGCGGTCGGCGCCCGGCGACGACCTGCTCTCCGCCCTCCTCGCCGCCGAGGCCGACGGCGAGACGCTCACCCACCGCGAGCTGGTGGCCAACTGCATCCTGCTGCTCCAGGCCGGCCACGAGACGACGCAGGACCTCCTCGGCAACGCCCAGGTCGCCCTGTTCCGCCACCCCGACCAGCTCGCCCTGCTGCGAGCCGAGCCCGACCTGACCAAGAGCGCGGTCGAGGAGTTCCTCCGCTACGACGGCTCGGTCCAGATCAACCACCGCGTCGCCCTCGACGACCTGCACGTCGACGGACACGACATCCCGAAGCGGTCGATGGTCTACCTGTTCCTCGGCGCCCTGAACCGGGACCCGGACCGCTACGTCGATCCCGATCGGCTCGACATCACCCGGCCGGCCACCAGCCACCTGGCGTTCTCGTTCGGCGCCTACTACTGCCTGGGCAACCAGCTGGCCCGCACCGAGGCGGCCGTCGGCATCCGCACCCTGCTCGACCGCTTCTCCGACCTGCGTCCGGCGACCGGCGAGTTCGAGTGGCGCGACACCACGACGCTGCGCGGGCCGCAGAGCCTCGAGGTCGTCTGGTAGGGCTTGCCTTCGCCTCGCCGATCCGCGAACGTTACGGTCTGTAACGTTAGGTTGGAGGCGCGGATGGGACAGCAGACGGAGTTGTTCGACCTGACCGGGAAGGTGGCCATCGTCACCGGATCGACGAAGGGGCTGGGGCGGGCCATGGTCGAAGGCCTGGCCGACGCCGGTGCCACGGTGGTGGTGAGCAGCCGGAAGCAGGACCTGTGCGACCAGGTGGCCGCCGAGGTCGGCCGGGGCGCCATCGGCCTGGCCTGCCACGTGGGGGAGTGGGACGCCATCCCTGTCTTCGTCGAGCAGGTGCGCGGGCGGCTCGGCCGCATCGACGTGCTGGTCAACAACGCCGGGATCAACCCGGCCCGGGTCGGCCCCGGCGAGATGACCCTCGAGCTCTGGCGCAAGGTCTTCGCCGTGAACCTCGAGGGTCCGCTGCGGATGGCCCAGCAGGTGGCGCCGATCATGCGCGACCTCGGCGGCGGCAGCATCGTGAACATCGCGACCATGGCCGCCTACTCGGGCGGGGCCAACGTCTGCAGCTACGGCGCCTCGAAGGCCGGCCTGGTCAACCTGACCAAGTCGATGGCCCAGGCCTGGGCGCCCTGGAAGGTGCGGGTCAACGCCCTCAGCCCGGGCCCGTTCGAGAGCGAGATGATGGACGGCGGCGAAGCGACGGCGCCCGGCTTCAAGGCCATGGTCGCCGGGGGCAACCTCCAGAAGCGGATCGCCGACCCGAAGGAGATCGTCGGGCCGATCCTCTACCTGGCCAGCGACGCCTCGTCGTTCGTGACCGGCGACGAGATCTCGGTCTCGGGAGGGATGGCGAAGTGATCGTCGACGTCGACACCCACTTCGAGCCGGGCTCGGCGTGGCTCGCCGACCGGCCCGACCTGGCCGAGCGGATCCCGCCGTTCGACACGGCCGAGGTCACGGCTCGCATCGTGACCGGCGACGTGCTCGAGGCGGTGCCCCTCGACCAGCGGCCACCGCTCGAGGACCTGATGCCTCCCGGGATCAAGGCGATCATCGGGGCGGAGCCGGCCGAGGGCTACGGCTACAAGGGCTCGTCGATGCACTCGACCGGCACCGCCGAGGAGCGGGTGGCGTGGCTCGACCGGGCCGGCACCGACGTGTCGAGCGTGATCTGCCTCGAGGGCATGATCAACAGCCGCTACGTCGAGGACCGCCTCCTCATGCGGGAGCTGATCGGCACCTGCAACACGTGGCTGGCCGACGCCGTCGACGGCCACACCGACCGGCTCAAGCCGGTCACCTGCGTCGACTTCACCGACCTCGACTGGACGGTGGCCGAGCTGACCAGGATGCGGGAGCGCGGCAGCCGGGCGTTCCTGCTGCCGACGATCCCGGCACCGGGCATCCCACCCATGCACCCGTCCTTCGACCGGGTGTGGGCGGCGGCCTCCGACCTCGGGATGATCGCCGTCACCCACGTGGGCTACAACCCGGCCAAGTACGACGCGGCCTGGGCCAACGTGGCCGGCGACTTCACCGTGCTGCGCCAACTGGCCGTGTGCCAGACCCACCAGTCGGTCCAGCTCATGCTCAACGGCCTGGTCTTCGGGGGCGTGTTCGACCGCTTCCCGAACCTCACCGTCCTGATCGCCGAGTGCGGGGTCGGGTGGTTCGAGGGCACGGTCGACCACATGGAGGGCCGGGGCCCGGCGCTGCCCGAGTCGGCGCTCTACCTCGGGCCGTACCCGTTCGCCCTGACCCCAGGGGAGACCATGCGCCGCAACGTGCGCATCACGCCGCTGCCGCGGGCCCACCAGTCGCCGGCCCGGCTGCTCGAGGTGCTGCCCGAGTGCGTGGTGTTCTCGTCCGACTACGCCCACAACGAGGGCAGCCCCGACCCTCGCGCCCACTACGACGCGCTCCTCCCCGACCTCGACGACGCCACGAGGGCGTGGTTCCTCGGGGGGAACATGGCCGACGTCTACGCCCGGATGGGAGACCCGCTGTCATGATCGATCACGCCGAGGCCGTGCAGGCCCTCCACCGCTGGTGGTTCCACTACGACGAGGCCGACGTCGACCTCTGGCCCTCCCTCCTCACCGACGACGTCCGATCGTCGAGCCGGACCGACAAGGGCACCCACCCGCACGAGGCCTTCATCGCCAGCGACCTCACCGGCAAGGAGGCGGTGCTGGCGTGGAAGCGTGAGCACCGGGGCGGCAGCCCGACGCCGCTGCGGCACCACGCCACCAACGTCCACGTGGTGGCCGACCGGGGCGACGAGGTCGACCTCCGTTCGTACCTGCTGGTGAACCAGATCGAGGATCGGCGGCCGTCGCTGCTGTCGTCCGGCATCGTGCACACGACGGTGCGCCAGGTCGGCGACGAGCTGCTGATCAGCCGGCTGGAGGTCGTGCTGGACTCGTAGCCGGGAGCACGAGGTCGACGACGCGCTCGACGACGGTCGGCTCGTCGCCCTCGCCCAGGAGCAGCCGGCGGGTGGTGCGCTGCACGAGGCCGCCGACCACGAGGTCGAAGAGCAGGTCGGCGTCGACGTCGGGCCGGACCTCGCCCGCGGCGATGCCCCGCTCCACCATCCGCTGGAAGTGGGCCTGGCTGGGCTGCACCGACGACTCGTGCATCCGCCGGAACGCTGCTTCGTCCGCGAACAGCGCCGGGTGCGACTCGATCGTCCCCGGGGCGCCGAGGTGCTGGACGACACGTCCGACGAACCACCGGAGCGACGACTCGAAGTCGAGGTCGAGCTCCTCGTCGAGGGCGTCGGCCAGGTCGGCCACGGCGTCGAAGACGAGGTGCGACTTGTCGGGCCACCAGCGGTAGATCGTCGGCCGGCCGACCCCGGCCCGCTTGGCCACGCCCTCGATGCTCAGCTTGGCGAAGCCGACCTCGCCCAGCAGCTCGCGGGTGGCGTCGAGGATCGCCTCTCGGGACCGGGCCGCCACGTCAGGTCCAGGGTCGGTACACGGGGTCGGAGCGGTCGCCCCGGCCGCCCCGCTGGAAGCGCTCGTCCACGGGGAAGGCGCCGGCCGGGTCGTTCGCCCGCACCCACTCGGTGGTGCAGAGCCGGTCGGCGATCTTCCAGCCGTCGCCCCGGTCCTCCCACGTGTCGAGGTAGCGGAAGGCGATGGTGAGGTTGAGCTCGGGTGGGCCGCCCGGGGTCTGGTGCTCGGCGATGCCGTACGTCTCGCTGCGCACCACGTCGGCCCGCGACGGGTGGTGCTCGACGAGCACGTTCATGAGCAGGTGGGTGGTGACGCCGTAGCGGGGGAGGAGCCGGCTGATCCAGGCCACGAACGCCTCGACGTCACCCTTGAAGGCGCCGTGGTCGTCGATGGCGTCGGGGTGGTAGCACGACCGCACCAGGTCCATGTCGATGCGGTCGATGCCCCGGCAGTACCGGTACAGCACCTGCCGGACGTCCTCCTCCACAGTCACGTCACGTTGGCTACCACGGCACGGGACCCTGGTCGTCGAAGTAGGCGCCGGTCGGCCCGTCGTCGTCGAGGGTGGCGAGGCGGACGACGACCTCGGCGCCCTGCTCGACCGTCTTGTGGCCGCGGTGCCCGTTGAGGTCGGTCGCCGTGTAGCCGGGGTCGGCGGCGTTGACCTTGAACGTGGGGAGGACCCGGGCGTACTGCGTCGTGACCATGTTCAGGGCCGCCTTCGACGACGGGTACACGAGGCTGCTGACGGTGTGCTCGACGAGGGTCGGGTCGGCCGTGCGGGTCAGCGAGCCGAGGCCGCTCGACACCATGACGATGCGGGGGTGCTCGCTCCGCTGGAGCTTCGGGAGGAACGCGCGGGTCACCCGGACCGGACCGAGGAGGTTCACGCCGAAGCAGGCGAGGAAGTCGGCGGGCGCCGTCTCGAGGACCGGGGTGTGGCCGCCCATGACGCCGGCGTTGTTGACGAGGACGTCGAGCTCGTCGACCTGCTCGACGGCGGCGGCGACCGACTCGTCGGAGGTGACGTCGAGCGGCAGCCACCGCACGTCGCCCTCGATCGACGCGGCGGCGGCTTCGCCCCGCTCGCGGTCGCGGGCGCCGAGGTGGATGGTCCAGCCCAGGTCGGCGAGGCGGCGGGCGGTCTCGAGGCCGATGCCCTTGTTGGCTCCGGTGATCAATGCGGTGGTCATGGGTCCAGCATCCGTCCGGTCCGGGGCCCGCTCCAGGGCCGGCGCAACCTGGGACTCGCGGTCCTACCGTGCCGCACCCGCGTGCGGGCATCCTGGGAGCGTGGATCGCACCGAGCTGGGCACCTTCCTCCGCACCGCCCGCAGCCGGATCACGCCGGCCGAGGCCGGGTTGGCGGCCGGGAGCCGCCGCCGGGTCGAGGGCCTGCGGCGGGAGGAGGTCGCCCTGCTCGCCGGCATCTCGGTCGACTACCTCGTGCGGATGGAGCAGGGCCGAGGCCCGCAGCCGTCGGAGCAGGTGCTGGCCGCGCTGGCCCGAGCGCTGCGGCTCGGCGACGACGAGCGCGACCACCTCTTCCACCTGGCCGGCTCGGCCCCGCCCCGGCCGGGCCAGATCGACGGGATCGTGCGGGCCAGCACGCAGCGCATCCTCGAGCGGCTCACCGATCTGCCCGCCCTCGTCGTCGACGCGAAGGGCGACATCCTCGCCTGGAACGACCTGGCCACCGCCCTCGTCGGGGACTTCTCGGCCTGGTCGGTCCGGAACGTGGCGTGGCAGCGGTTCCTGGGAGCGGGCGGTCGCGTGGCTCGCACCCCGGAGGAGGACGAGGACACGGCCGTCGAGACGGTGGCCGACCTGCGCGCGGTCGCCGGCCGCTACCCCGACGACGCCGGGCTCCGGAAGCTGCTCGCCGACCTGCGCACGAACGAGCGGTTCGTCGCGCTGTGGGACGCGGCCCGTCCGTCCGAGCGGCGGTCGAGCACGAAGACCGTGGTGCACCCCGAGCTCGGGTCGTTGACGTTCGACTGCGACGCCCTGCACCTGCCCGACACCGACCAGCGCCTGATCGTCTACTCGGCGGCCCCCGGCAGCCCGGGCGCCGAGGCCCTGGCCCTGCTGCGGGTGGTCGGGCTGCAGTCGCTCACGACCTGAGCGTCCACGCCCCGGCCTCGACCCGGTAGGTGCGAGTCGTGACGTCGCCGGCCACCTCGCCGTCGGCGTTGTGGCCGACCGGGTCACCGCTGATGCGGACCTCGACGCCCCGTTCGGCGACCACGTCGTCGCGCCGGATGTGGTCGCCGGTCCGCAGGGCGTTGGCGTAGGCGACCCGGGCGCCGGGACCGACCGCGGTCGACACGACCACGTCGAGCAGGCCGTCCGACGGGTCGGCCCCCGGGCACAGCGGCGTGCCGCCCCCGACGAAGCCGCCGTTGCCGACGCCGACCTGGAGGACCCGGGGCCCGGGCAGCGCCAACGACCGGCCGTCGACGGTGATGTCCAGCCGCCAGCCGTCGGTGCGGGCCCCGGCGAGCAGGGCGCCCACCGGGTAGGCGGCGGCGCCGAGCCGGGCCTTGAGGTCGTCGGCCCGAGCGCCGGCCTCGGCCCCGATGCCGGCGTGGGCGGCGTTCACCACCACCCGACCGACGTCGTCGACGAGCAGGTCGATCCGGCGATCCGTCCCGGTGGCGATGCGCCAGGCCGCCTCGGCCACCTCGACGGCGAGGCCGAGCGAGCGGGCCAGGTCGTTGCCGGTGCCGAGCGGGACGAGCCCGAGGACGGTGGTGGCCAGCTCGCCCCGATCCCGCAGGCGCTGGACGACGGCGTGGAGGGTGCCGTCGCCGCCGGCCACGACCAGCACCCGCCCGCCGACCTCGGCCAGCACGTCGTCGAGCTCGTCGGTCGACGAGGTGAGCCGGGCCTCGACCGGCCCGGCCTCGGCCAGCCGACCGATGGCAGCGTCGATGGCCCGCCGGTCGGACGCGCCGGCCCGCGGGTTGGCCACCACGAGGAAGCCATCCGCAGGCGGTGTCACACCCCCTCCGTAGCATCTGGGGCGTGCCCAGGCTGAAGACGGTGTACCGCTGCGCCGAGTGCGGCGACTCGAGCCCGAAGTGGCTGGGCCGCTGCCCGTCGTGCGAAGCGTGGAACACGCTGGTCGAGGAGGCCGACGTCGAGATCCGCCCGGTGGGCCTGGCCCCCACCTCCCGCCCGGTCCTGATGGCCGACGTCGACCTCGGCGAGTTCGCCCACCGCCCCACCGGCATCGGTGAGCTCGACCGGGTGCTGGGCGGCGGCCTGGTGCCGGGGTCGGTCACCCTCGTCGGGGGCGAGCCCGGCATCGGCAAGTCCACCCTGCTGCTCCAGGTGCTGGCCGCCCTGGCGCGCGGCGGGGCCCGTTGCCTCCTGGTCACGGCCGAGGAGTCGGTGCAGCAGGTGCGCACCCGGGCCGATCGGCTCACCGCGGTGGCGCCCGAGCTGTTCGTCGTGGCCGAGACGTCGCTGGGCCACGTGCTCGCCCACGTCGACGAGCTGGCGCCCGACGTGCTCGTGGTCGACTCCATCCAGACGATCTACGACCCCGACCTCGGCTCGGCGCCGGGCTCGGTGGCCCAGGTGCGGGAGTGCGCCGCCCGCCTGGTGCGGGAGGCCAAGGAGCGGGGCATGTCCACCGTGCTCGTCGGCCACGTCACCAAGGACGGTGCGCTGGCCGGCCCCCGCGTCCTCGAGCACGTGGTCGACACCGTGCTGTCGTTCGAGGGCGACCGGCACCACGCCCTGCGCCTGCTCCGGGCCGTGAAGCACCGCTTCGGCAGCACGAACGAGCTCGGCCTGTTCGAGATGACCGAGGCCGGCATGACCGGCGTGCCCGACCCGAGCGGGCTGTTCCTCGGCGACCGCCGCAAGGGCGTGGCCGGCTCGGTCGTCCTCCCGGCCATGGAGGGCCACCGCCCGCTGCTGGTCGAGGTCCAGGCGCTCGTCTCGCAGTCGCCGCTGCCCCAGCCCCGCCGCTCGGCCCAGGGGCTCGACTCCGGCCGGCTGGCCCTGATCCTCGCCGTGCTGGCCCAGCGGGCGGGCGTCGGGCTCAGCCAGATGGACGTCCACGCGTCCGCCGTCGGCGGCGTGAAGGTGGTCGAGCCCGGCGCCGACCTGGCCGTGGCCCTCGCCCTCACCTCGTCGATGAGCGGCCAGCCCCTCGCCGACGACCTGGTGGCGTGCGGCGAGATCGGTCTGGCCGGCGAGCTGCGCCAGGTCGCCCAGACCGCTCGCCGCCTGGCCGAGGCCGCCCGGCTCGGCTTCCGCACCGCCATCATCCCGGCCTCGGCGCCCGAGCCGCCGGCCGGGATCCGGGCCCTGCGGGCCGCCACCGTGGTCGACGCCATCCGGCTCGCCGGCATCGTCCCCGGCTGAGCCCTCCGGGGCGGCCCACTACGCTCGGCGGCATGGCCGGATCGTCGCGTCGCAGCGTCTCGATGCTGGACGCGCTGGCCGCCGTCGCCCCCGGGAAGCCCCTCCGCGAAGGACTCGACCGCATCCTCCAGGCCGGCATGGGTGCCCTCGTCGTGGTCGGCGACGGCCCCGACGTGCTCAACATCTGCTCGGGGGGCTTCCTCCTCGACGCCGCCTTCAGCCCCCAGCGGCTGAGCGAGCTGGCCAAGATGGACGGCGCCATCATCCTGGCCCCCGACGCCAGCCGCATCGCCCGGGCCAACGTCCACCTGGTGCCCAACCCCAACGTCCCGACGTCGGAGACCGGCACCCGGCACCGCACCGCCGAGCGGGTGGCCCGGTCGATCGAGGTGCCGGTGGTGTCGGTGTCGGAGGACCAGCAGGTGATCGCCGTCTACGTGGGTGACGAGAAGCACCCGCTCGAGCCCATCCCCCGCCTCCTCAACCGGGCCAACCAGGCCCTCTCCACGCTCGAGCGCTACAAGAACCGCCTCGACGCCGTGGCCGGCTCGCTCTCCGCCCTCGAGATCGAGGACCTCGTCACCCAGCGCGACGTGGTCACCGTCCTCCAGCGCACCGAGATGGTCCGGCGCATCGCCGAGGAGGTCGAGGGCTACATCGTCGAGCTCGGCGTCGACGGCCGCCTCGTGCGGCTCCAGCTCGAGGAGCTGATGGGCGGCGTGGAGGACGATCGCCGGCTGGTGATCAAGGACTACTTCCACGAGACGAGCGACTGGCACCTCGACGAGGCCCTCACGGCCCTCTCCGAGCTGGGCACCGACGACCTCCTCGACCTCAAGGCCGTGGCCGCCGCCCTCCACCTGCCGAGCAGCGGCACCGACCTCGACCACAACCTCACGGCCCGGGGCTTCCGCCTGCTGGCGAAGGTGCCCCGCCTGCCGGAGAGCGTGATCGAGAGCATCGTCGAGCGCTTCGGCACCCTGCAGAAGATCATGCGGGCGAGCATCGACGACCTCGACGACGTGAAGGACGTCGGCGGCACGAGGGCCCGGGCCATCAAGGAGGGCCTCTCGCGCCTGGCCGAGACGTCGATCCTCGACCGCTACTCGTGACGACGGAGCTGAGGACCATGCGCATCGAGCTGGAATCGGAGACGACAGCCGAGCTGGTGGTCCCGGAGCAGCCGGTGCGGGGCGTCGTCCTCGCCCCCGACGTGATGGGCCTGCGCCCCCTGTTCGACGACCTGTGCGCCCGCCTGGCGGCCGAGCACGGCTGGGCGGTGTGCGCGCCCGAGCCGTTCCCGGGGCGGGAGGACCTGCCCATCGAGGAGCGGCTGGAGCTGGTGCGCACGCTGCGCGACGACGAGCAGGTGGGCGACCTCGTGGCCGCGGCCGAGGTCCTGCGGCGGAAGGCGGGCGTCGACGACGTGGCCGTCCTCGGGTTCTGCATGGGCGGCATGTACGCGCTGAAGGCGGCGGACAGCCGGGCCTTCGACAAGGTTGTGTCGTTCTACGGGATGATCCGCGTGCCGGAGAACTTCCAGGGCCGGGGCCACCGCGAGCCGCTCAAGGCCGTCACCTCACCCGAGGCCGTGCCGGTGCTGGCCGTCGTCGGTGGGCGCGACCACTACACGCCGACGCAGGACATCGACGACCTCGAGGCGGCCGGCGCCGAGGTGCACCGCTACCCCGAGGGTGAGCACGGGTTCGTGCACGATCCGAGTCGGCCCACCCACCGGGCCGACGACGCCGCCGACGCCTGGCGGCACGTGGTGGCGTTCCTCGCCGTCTAGCGAGCGCGGCGGCTGAGCTGCTCGCGGTCGGTGATCGTGTAGCGCCGGTCGCGCTGCTCCACCCACCCGAGGCGGATGAACGAGGCGAGGGCCTTGTTGACCCGCTCGCGCGAGGCGCCGACCAGTCCGGCCAGCTCCTCCTGGGTGACGGGCAGCGTGAACTCGTCGGCGTCGCCGGCCAGCTCGAGCAGCCGCTTGGCCGTGCGGCCGGTCACGTCGAGGAAGACGGCGTCGGCCAGCGCGTTGTCCATGTTGCGGAGCCGGCGGGCGAGCATCTCGACCACGCCCCAGAGGAGCTCGGGGTCGGTGGCCAGCTCCTCGCGGATGGCGCGGTAGGGGATGGCGTGGACGACGCCCACCTCGAGGGCCCGGGCCCCGGCCGAGCGGCCCATGTCGTCGAACAGCGGCATCTCGCCGAACAGGTCGCCCGGTTCCATGAGGGCCACGACCGATTCGCGGCCGTCGGGGGAGCGGTTGGCGATGGCGATGCGGCCCGATTCGACGACGAACAGCTCGGCGGCGTCGTCGC
Source organism: Actinomycetes bacterium (assembly GCA_025464025.1). The sequence continues at coordinate 20,263 of JAODBP010000191.1, forward strand.
CCTCGTGGAAGAGCACGTCGCCTCGGCGCAACGAGCGCGAGACCGACGCGGCCACCACGCGCTGCACGGCCTCGGGGGCGAGGGAGCGGAACAGGTCGACGTCGGCGAGGAGCTGTGGATCCAGCATGTCCAGGGAATCCTAGGAGCGCCCGTACAGTGCACCGCGATGGGTGGCGACGGGCCGGTCTGGGCCGTGGTGGTGGCCGCCGGCTCCGGCGCCCGGTTCGGCCGGCCGAAGCAGTACGAGCGCCTCGGCGACCGCCGGGTCCTCGACTGGTCCCTGGCCGCGGCGCGGAGCGTCGCCGGCGGGATCGTGCTGGTCGTCGCGCCCGAGCGGGTGCGCGACCCTGAACCGGGCGCTGACGTCATCGTCGCCGGCGGGGCCACCCGCTCGGCCTCGGTCCGTGCCGGCCTCGCCGTGGTGCCCGACGACGCCGAGGTCGTGGTCGTCCACGACGCCGCCCGGCCGGCGGCGTCCCCCGCCCTGTTCGCCGCCGTGGTCGCCGCCGTGCGCGACGGGGCCGACGCCGCCCTGCCCGGGGTGCCGGTGGTCGACACGATCAAGCGCGTCGTGGGGGACGTGGTCGAGACGCTCGACCGGTCGGAGCTGGTGGCGGTGCAGACCCCCCAGGCGTTCCGGGCCTCGGCGCTCCGGGCGGCCCACGCCGGCGGCGCCGAGGCGACCGACGACGGTGCGCTGGTCGAGGCGACAGGTGGCAGGGTGGTGGTCGTGCCCGGCGAACCCGACAACCTCAAGGTCACCACGCCGGCCGACCTCGATCGGCTGGGCCGATGACCGTCCGGGTCGGGCAGGGCTTCGACGTCCACCCCTTCGCCCCTGCGGGCAGTCGCCCGCTGGTGCTCGGGGGCGTCACCTTCGAGGGCGAGCGGGGCCTCGCCGGCCACAGCGACAGCGACGTGATCGCCCACGCCGTGGCCGACGCCCTCCTCGGCGCGGCCGGCCTGGGCGACATCGGCATGCACTTCCCCGACACCGATCCGGCCTGGGCCGGCGCCGACAGCCTGCGGCTGCTCGCCGAGGTCGTGCGCCTGGTGGGCGAGGCCGGCTGGAGCGTCGCCAACGTCGACTGCTCGGTCGTGCTCGAGGCGCCGAAGCTGGCCCCCCGCCGCACCGAGATGCAGGCTGCCCTCGGCGCCGTGGTCGGCGCCGGCGTGACGATCAAGGGCAAGCGGGCCGAGGGCCTCGGCGCCCTCGGCCGGGGCGAGGGCATCGCCTGCTGGGCCGTCGCCCTGCTCGAACGAGAGGACCGAACATGAGCGAGCGCAGCGAGCGAATCATGAGCACAGGCCTTGCGCAGGCGCTCTGCGCCGAGCGGCTCACTGGGGGAACCTGCGGTCGGCTCGACGGTGGCCATCGCTGGAACGGAGGTCAGCCCCAGTGAGCCCCGCCAAGAAGCCGTCCGGGGGACGGGGTCGTCCACCGGCTCGAGGTGGGCGACCGCCCGCTCGGCGGGGCGGCCCGCGGCGCGGCCCCGGCCCGGCCGAGGGCGAGTCCCGCCCCTCCG
>JAODBP010000361.1 GCA_025464025.1 Actinomycetes bacterium
TCGATCCTGCGCGGGAACAACGCCATGCCCTTGTTATGGGCGGCTGTCCCCTGTAGCGGCGACATGCGAAAGGACAGGAAGTCGCTGGTCTCGATCAGCTCCGACCGGATCGCTCTGCCGGTGTAGGCGGTGAAGGTCGCATAATAAGTCTTGCGGTCACCATCGGTGAATTCGACGAAGCGGGCATCTTCGATGCCTTGGGATTGCGATTCCGTGACCGGGAATATCACGCGTTCGCTGATGTCCTGCTCCTCCCTGAAAGTCACCTCAACCTGTTCGCCCGATGGTCCGGATACACGACGGCCAACTCGCGGACTTGAGGCGAGCCGGGCGGTCGGATCGATAGCCAGGCTGCCGTCGGCGGCGATGGTGCCGGTCCGAAAGGTTAGCGACGACACATGCCCTTCGCCAACGGCCCGGAGACTGAGAACAAAGCGCAGGCCGCCTTTCGACGCGCCTGACTGGTCGGGATGTGGCACAATGCTGGGATTGAACAGTGCAGATGCCTCGAACGAATACTCGTTCAGGAAGTAAGCTCCAATTAACTGACGCTGGACTTTGGAAAAAGCGCCGTGAACCGCCAGCGCCTGTTCCATCTCGTCAGCGCGGGACTCGAACTCCTGCATCAGGTTGCGGTGCCGGCCCTGAAAGTTCATCAGGACGTCGGCCAGCAGGCTGGCTGTGACCTCCGGATCGAGTGCGAGAACGCGCTCGACGATGTGATTGGCGCGGGTTTTGTCGGTCGGGTTGAGATCGCGTGGTTCGGTCGCCGGCTTGAACGGGCGCACGATCACGCGCGCCGGGTCGGGACGCAGATAAAGTGCTTGCCGATGCAGGAAAGTGGCGTGCAACAAGATGACCTCGGTTCGTTGGAGTGAAAAGTGAGATCAGGCGCCGACGGCGCGAAGTGCTACCGGAGGCGTCACGCTGACATTGACCCGCGCAAGCTGACGAATATCCGCAAGACCGAGCAGATAGGACACGACCGACTCGCCGCCGCGATTTTCGTTGGCCCGGTCGGGATGAAGTCCATCTCGGCAACTGCCGGTCTCGGGATCGACGAGCGCGATCGACAAATCGTTGCGACCGAGAAACCATGCGAAAACGTTGGTGGCGATCGCTTTCCATTCGGCGTCACCCTCGGCGCGCCAGGCGGTCAAGCAGGCCGCGATCGTCGCCGCTGCCTCCACCGGCTGCTGGTCGAACGCGCGAGGGGGGTGGCGCAGTTCACCAAAGCCGGCAGTACCAATAGGGCGAAAGTGCCCCGTCGAAGCCGTTTGTCGTGTCATCAGCCAACGCAGGGATCGCAATCCGGCCGCGAGGTAAACCGGAGTTTGGGTGGCCATGCCTGTCAGCATGAGGGCTTGCGGCAGGCGCGCATTGTCATACGCCAGACCTTCCTCGAACCACGTCCAGTCCGGCGTCTCGACCGACGCGAGCCCTGACATCAACCTGTCGGCAAGCGAATGCCGGAATTCGCGGGCGCTCACATCATCGCGAGCAACGGCGCAATAGCCGTCGAGACCCAGCAGGGTGAAAGCCAACGCGCGGGGCGAAGCAAAGGCCTCGACGGCAGGTAATGCCTCGGCAAACAAGGCAGCAGCCCACCGGCGTCGCGACGGGCTTGCGTCCCTGCGCGCACACTCACCCAGCGCCCATAATGTTCGGCCATGGCTATCTTCGGAACCGCGGTCTTCGAGCCAGGTTCGATTGAAACCCATGAAATTGCGAAACCTTTTGGTATCGGGATTCCATGCATGCTGCACGAAGGCGGCAAAGCGGGCCGTCAAAACCTCGGACAAACGCGTTTCGCCGGGATTGTTGAGGGCGCAAGCCAGCAGCAAGGCGCGGGCATTGTCATCGACGCAATAGCCGTGCGCGCGATCGGGCACCGAATGCACTGCGTGCTGGAACAGGCCGGTGTCGTCGCACATCGAAAGAAAGTGGTCCAATTGCATATCAGACGCCGCAGGGCTGTGCGCGACCGCGACCGGGCCGGTACGTGCGACCACCTTGAGCCAGTCACCATGACGCGCATGCTCGAACGTGGCCATGTACCGATCGGCCGTGCGCTCCCATGTCATCGATCGACTGATTGCGTAGGCACGCTCGCGCATCGCCTGCCGCCGCGGGGCATCGGTGAGTAACTGCGCAACTTCCTTGCCGATTGCAACCGCGTTGCCGAGGGGAACGATCACGCCACGGCCGTCATTCAGCAGTTCAAGCGCGTGCCAGTACGGTGTCGAGACCACGGACTTGCCGAGGCCGAAGCTGTAGGCCAGCGTACCCGACGTCATTTGCGCTTCGTTCAGGTAAGGCGTGACGTAGACATCGCACATTGAGATGAAGTCCAGCAACGTTCCCTGATCGACGAACTGGTCGAGCAATACAACATGGTTCTCGACGCCAAGCTCGCGCACGCGCGTCATCAGGCACTCGCGATAGGCTTCGCCCTGGTCGCGTACCAGATTGGGATGGGTGGCGCCGAGCACGACATAGACCGCGTCCGCGCGACGTTCCAGGATCAGGGGCATCGCGTCGATCATGACCTCGATGCCCTTACTGGGGGAAAGCAGCCCGAACGTCAGGATGACGGAACGGCCGCCGAATCCGAGTTTGGCCTTGGCTGCATCAGGTTCGATAAACGGAAAATCGGGAATGCCGTGGGCAATGACCTCGATCTTGTCGTCCGGCGCGCGATAGACGCTACGCAGCATTTCGCGACCCTTGTTGGCCATCACGATGACCTTGGAAGTCGCTTCGACGAGGCGCTCCATTACCCCACGCTGGGCGGCCGTCGGCTTGGCCAGCACCGTGTGCAGTGTCGTGACGACAGGCATGCTGAGTCGTGAAAGCAGCTCAAGAATATGAGCGCCGGCTTCACCGCCGAAGATCCCGAATTCATGCTGCAGGCAAACCACATCGAACCGCCCGGCGTTCAGAAAGGCCGCGGCACGCACATAGTCTTCAATAGTGTCGTCCTTGATCTGCAGGGCGACGGATGCGGGATAGTCGTAGGCCTGCCCGTGGTCGTTCATGGCGACGATACTGACCTCCAGGTCCGGCCGTGAATTCGAAATCGCCCTTTCCAGATCGGTCGTAAAAGTCGCGATGCCGCAACGGCGAGGCAGCGAATTGCCGATGACGGCGATGCGGCGAAGCGGCGTCATATCCGCGCCTCGACAATCTCATTTGATTTCGGCAAACATACCTCGGACGGGCCAACAAATTTGGTCATTTGCTCTCCAGCTTCTTCTTGCA
>JAODBP010000234.1 GCA_025464025.1 Actinomycetes bacterium
GTCGGACGATTGGTAGCGGATCGGCGGCGCGGCGGGATCCAACTGCGACTAGCGCACGCCGATCGGGATGTAGTCCCGCGGCGGTTCGCCCACGTAGAGCTGTCGGGGGCGGGCGATCTTGCTGTCCTGCTCGAGCGCCTCCTCCCAGTGCGAGAGCCAACCCGACGTGCGGGGGATGGCGAACAGCACGGGGAACATCTCGATCGGGAAGCCCATGGCCTGGTAGATGAGGCCGGAGTAGAAGTCGACGTTCGGGTAGAGCTTGCGGCTCGTGAAGTACTCGTCGGCGAGGGCGACCTCTTCGAGCTTCAGGGCGATGTCGAGCAGCGGGTTCTTGCCGGTGATGGCGAACACGTCGTCGGCCGTCTTCTTGATGATGACGGCGCGGGGGTCGAAGTTCTTGTACACCCGGTGGCCGAAGCCCTGGAGCTTGCCCTTGCCCTGCTTCACGTCGCCGATGAAGGCCTCGACGTTGTCGATCGAGCCGATCTCGGTGAGCATCTTGATGACGGCCTCGTTGGCGCCGCCGTGACGTGGCCCGTAGAGGGCGGCGGCGGCGGCCGCGGTGGCCGAGTACGGGTCGGCGTGGGACGAGCCCACCACCCGCATGGCCGTGGTGCCGCAGTTCTGCTCGTGGTCGGCGTGGAGGATGAACAGCACGTCGAGCGCCTTGGCCAGGGCCGGGTCGCTCCACGGCACGTGCTCGACCGGGTCGAACATCATCCGCAGGAAGTTGGCCGGCAGGTCGTACCGGTTGTCCGGGTAGACGAACGGCATGCCCTCGCTGAAGCGGTAGGCGCACGCGGCGAGCGTCGGCATCTTGGCGATGAGCCGCACGATCTGCTTCTGGCGGATGGCCGGGTCCTGGATGTCCTTGGCCTCGGGGTAGAACGTCGAGAGCGCGGCCACGGCCGACACGAGCATGCCCATGGGGTGGGCGTCGTAGTGGAAGCCCTCCATGAAGCGCTTCCGCATGTTCTCGTGGATGAACGTGTGGTGGGTGATCTCGTGCTTCCACTCCTCGAGCTGCGTCGTGTTCGGCAGCTCACCGTTGAGGAGGAGGTAGGCGACCTCGAGGTACGACGAGCTCTCGGCGAGCTGCTCGATCGGGTAGCCCCGGTAGCGGAGGATGCCGTTCTCACCGTCGAGCTCGGTGATCGAGCTCTGGGTGACCGCTGTCGTCATGAGGGCCTGGTCGTAGAACCAGACACCGGGCAGCAGCTTGCGCCACTCGGTCGATTCCACCCCGCCGTCGACGATCGGGATCTCGACCTGCTCACCCGTGCGGTTGTCCGTGATGGTGATCGACTCTGCCACGTACCCCTTTCTACCGCCTGTGGCCGTCCCCTTACGACGGGAGGCACATTTCGGTCACAGGGGGAGGTTGTCGTGGCTCCGGGCCGAGAGGGCTTCGCGCTTGGAATCGAGGACCTCGAAGGCGGCGGCGACCTTGATCCTGGTCTCGGCCGGGCTGATCACGTCGTCGACGTAGCCCCGCTCGGCCGCCACCCACGGCGTGAGCAGCTCGATGGCGTAGTCGGCCTCGGCCTGGGCCCGCTCCTCGGGCGTCGAGCGCCGGTGCAGGATCTCGACCGCGCCCTTGGCGCCCATCACGGCCAGCTCGGCGACGGGCCAGGCCAGGCAGATGTCGTTGCCCATCCGCCGGGAGTCCATGACGATGTAGGCGCCGCCGTAGGCCTTGCGCAGCACGAGGCACACGCGGGGCACGGTGGCCCGGGCGTAGGCCGCCACCAGCTGGGCGCCATGGCGGATCATCCCGCGCCACTCGAGGTCCTTCCCCGGGAAGAAGCCGGGCGTGTCGACGAGGGTGAGGATCGGGAAGTTGAACGCGTCGCACAGCTCGACGAAGCGGGCGCCCTTCTGGCTGGCCGGGATGTCGAGCGTGCCGGCCAGCGAGATGGGCTGGTTGGCCACGATGCCGATCGGTCGGCCGTCGATGGCGCCGAGGGCGGTGACCAGGTTCGGCGCCCAGCCGCCCCACAGGTCGAGCAGCTCGCCGTCGTCGACGATGCCCCGGGCCACGTCGCGCACGTCGTAGGAGCCGGTGGCGCTGGCCGGCACCAGATCGCCGAGCTCCGGCGTGAGGCGATCGACGGGGTCGGCGGTGGGCCAGCGGGGCGGGGCGTCGTCGCACGAGTCGGGGAAGTGGGAGAGGATCGCCGAGAGCAGGTCGAGGGCGGCGGCCTCGTCGGCGACCACGCCGGCCACCACGCCGGAGTTGCGGCGGAGGGAACCAGCGCCGCCCAGGGCCTCGGCCGTGAGCCGCTCGCCGGTGAAGTCGGCCACGGCCTGGGGGCCGACCACGTAGGCCGAGGCGCCCTCGGTGGCGACGACGATGTCGGCCATGCCGAGGAGCAGTGCCGGGCCCGAGACGGTGGGGCCGGTGACGGCGATCATGATCGGCACCACGCCGCTGCACCGGGCGAAGGCCCGGGCCGCCGTGCCCCAGCCGTGGAGGGCGGCCACGCCGTCGTCGACGTCGGCGCCGCTGGAGGCGAGCACGGCGACGAGCGGCAGCCGGTACTTGAGCGCCGTGGTCGCGGCGTGGGCCAGCGATTCGCCGCTGCGCTGGTCGAGGGCGCCCTTGTGGGCCCCGGGCTGGCTCCGGGCCAGCACGACCGGTCGGCCGCCGAGCTCCTCGACCGAGACGGTGATGGTGCCGGCGACGCCGGCGCGCAGGGCGAGGGTGGGCATGGAGCGTGAGACGTCGGCGACGGCCACCGGGTTACGCCTCGCTCGGGTGGAGGCCGTTCTTCTGGTCGGCCACGTCCCGCACGACGTCGCGGAGGACGTCGGCCAGCGCCTTGGTGGGCGCCGACGGCAGGCCTCGGCGACGGCGGCCGATGCCGACCCGCCGGCGGGCGATGCCCTCGACCGGCAGGATGCGGAACTCGCCCGTCAGCCAGCGAGGCACGGCGGTGGAGGGCAGCACGGCGGCACCGTAGCCCTCGAACGCCATGGACGCGATCAGCCGGATGCCGTCGAGCTCGGCCTTGGGTCGGAGCGTGACGCCGGCGGCGGCCGCCGCCCGGTCGAGGTCGACGCGGATCGAGGCACCCGACGGCGGCATGATCAACTCGTGCTCGGCGAGGTCGGCCAGCGTGACCTTGGTGGCCTCGGCGAGCGGATGGCCGGAGGGCGCGACGAGGATGAAGTCCTCGTCGAAGAGCGGCTCGACCAGCACCTCGGGATCCGTCGTCGGGTAGTTGACGACCCCGAGGTCGACGCCGCCGGCGGCGAGCTGGGGGAGGAGCGAGGTGGTGTTCCCCTCGAGCACGGTGACCTTGACCTTCGGGTGGCGCTCCTCCATGGCGCTGAGGAGGACGGGCACGAGCCAGCGGGCCGTGGTGCCGATCACGCCGAGGCGGGTCGCCCCGGCGACCTCGTCGCGCAGGGAGGCGACGTCGGCCGTGAGGGCCTCGAGCTCGGCCTGGACCCGGCGGGCCCGAGCCACGACGAGCTCGCCCTCCTCGGTGAGCCGGCCGGCGGCGCGGTCGACGAGCGTGGCACCCAGCTCGCGCTCGAGCCGGGCGACGTGGGTCGACACGTTCGACTGCACGGTGTGGAGGGCGTCGGCGGCGGCCGAGAACGTCCCGGTCTCGGCCACGGCCACGAGGGCGGCGAGCTGGCGGAGGTCCATCGCCATCAATGATGACAGGTATCGACGACAACTGTTGGACAGATCGAATGGTTGCCCGGCATCATGGGCACCACAAGGACGACGATCAGACACCAACCCCCCCGGTGCACGTCGTCCGACAACGAGCGAGCGGCTGGTCCATCCCCCCCGGGCCAGCCCTCGTTTCGTTTTCCGGCAAGCTCCCGTTCCATGATCCGCCTGACCGACCACTCGCACGGCGGCGGTTGCGCCTGCAAGCTGCCGCCCGGCGAGCTCGAGGCGCTCATGGCGGGCTTCCCGAAGGCGGGTCCGTCGCTGCTGGTCGGGCCGGGGAGCGGGGACGACGCCGCCATCGTCGAGGGGCCGGGCGGGGTGCTCCTGGTGGCCACCGTCGACTTCTTCTCGCCGGTGGTCGACGACGCGTACGACTGGGGCCGGATCGCGGCGACCAACGCCCTGTCCGACGTCTACGCCATGGGGGGCACGCCGCTGGTGGCCCTCAACCTGCTGGGCTGGCCGCGCGACGTGCTGCCGATGGCGCTGGCCGGCGAGGTGCTGCGGGGCGGGCAGGAGGTGGCCACGGTGGCCGGCTGCGTCGTGGGCGGCGGGCACTCGATCGACGACGCCGAGCCGAAGTACGGCATGGCGGTGACCGGTGTGGTGCAGCCGGGCGACCTGCTCCGGCTCGATGCCGGCGAGGCCGGCGTGCCGCTGTCGCTGACCAAGCCGCTCGGCATCGGCGTCCTCAACACCCGCCACAAGCGGACGGCCGAGGTGTTCCCCGAGGCCATCGCCGTGATGACGACGCTGAACCGCGACGCGTCGCGAGCCGCGGTCGCCGCCGGCGTCCGGTGCGCGACCGACGTGACCGGGTTCGGGTTGCTCGGCCACCTGAAGAAGCTGGTTCGGGCCAGCGGCGTCACCGCCGTGCTCGACACCACGTCGATCCCGTACCTCGACGGGGCCCGCCGGGCGGTGGCCGAGGGGTTCGTCAGTGGCGGCAGCCGGCGCAACCTCGAGTGGGTGCTCGACGACCTCGACCCGGGCGGGTGTGACGAGGACGAGCTGCTCCTCCTGGCCGACGCCCAGACGTCCGGCGGCCTGCTCGTGGCCGGCGAGGTGCCGGGTGCCCCGGTGATCGGCCACCTGGTGGCGCGCCGCGACCGCCTCATCGAGCTGCGGTGAGCCGCCCGCCGTCGGTCGACTCGCTGGCGCGGGAGCTGGCGGCCGGGTCGTGGCTGCCCCACGCCCTGCTCGTCGACGCGGCGCGGGAGGCGATCGCCAGCGGCGACCACCGCACGGCGGCCGCGCAGGCTGCCGCCGTCGAGCGGCTCTTCCTGCGTCGGGTGGTCAACGCCACCGGCGTGCTGCTCCACACCAACCTGGGCCGGGCGCCGCTGTCAGGCTCCCCGACCAACGTCGAGCTCGACCTGGCCACGGGGGAGCGGGGTGACCGGGCGCCGGGGGCGACGCTCCTGGTACGCCGGCTCACCGGTGCCGAGGACGCGCTCGTCGTCAACAACGGCGCGGCTGCCGTGCTGCTGGTGCTGGCCGCGCTGGCCGCCGACCGCGACGTGGTCATCAGCCGGGGTGAGCTGGTCGAGATCGGCGGCGGCTTCCGCATCCCCGACATCCTCGAGCGGTCGGGTGCCCGGCTGGTCGAGGTCGGCACGACCAACATCACGCGGGTCGGCGACTACTCGGCGGCGCTGCGGCCCGACGGCGTGGTGCTCGTCGTGCACCAGTCGAACTTCGCCCAGACCGGCCACGTGGGCCGGCCCACGACGGCCGAGCTCGCCGCGCTGGGCGCGCCGATGGTGGTCGACCTCGGCTCGGGCCTCCTCGACGCGGCCACGCCGTGGCTGCCGGGCGGGCCGCCGGCCTGGCTCCACGGCGAGCCGGCGGCCAAGCAGGCGCTGGCCGACGGCGCCGACGTCGTGACGTTCTCGGGCGACAAGCTCCTCGGTGGCCCGCAGGCCGGCATCGTCGCCGGGTCGGCCGAGCTGGTCGAGCGGTGTCGGCGCCATCCGCTGGCCCGAGCCCTGCGTCCGGGTGGGCTGGTGCTCGGTGCCCTGGAGCGGACGCTGCTGGCCCACGCCCGCGGTGACGTGGGCGAGCTGCCGTTCTGGCGGATGGCGACCGCCAGCATCGACGACCTGCGACGGCGAGCCGTCGCGCTGGGAGAGGTCGTCGCGTGCGAGTCGGCGATCGGTGGCGGCGCGGCGCCTGGCGCTTCGCTGCCGTCGGTCGGGGTCGCGCTCGAGGGCGACCGGCTGGCCGAGCTGCGAGCCGCCGACCCGCCGATCGTGGCCCGGGTGCACGACGGGCGGACTGTGCTCGACCTGCGCACGGTCGAGGTGGCCGACGACGCCCACCTGGCCGAGGTGCTGCGCGACCTCGCCGGGTGCTGAGGAGACCGGGCGTCCGCGTCAGGGGTGAAAGGCAAAGGACGCAACCAACGGGGCCTGGGTCTGCATCGGTGATCGACGCATCCCAGCCGTTCTTTGTCGGATGTTCCGTCCCTCGTACTGAAGATCCGACAAAGTTCGGATCGAACGCTTGAAGCGCCGACGGCTCGAGCGCGACCCCGCCCCTTGGTTGCGTCCTTGGTCTTTCCGCGGAAACGGAAGGGGCGAACTCGACGGCTAGGCGAAGGTCCGGACCAGCTGGAGGACGGCGGCGACGTCGGGGCCGGTGCCGGTGAGCGACGTGGTGGCGGCGGCGCGGCGCTGGCCGGCGACGTCGCACAGCTCGACGCCGTCGCCGGTGATCACGGTGGTGGCCGGCTCGGCGGGCTCGAACGCCCACGGCGCGCCGGACGGGCCGGTGAGGCGGAACGCGACCGGGCCGTGGAGGTCGCGCCCGGCGCGGGTGAAGGCGTAGGGGAGCGTGCGCCAAGCCAGGCGGGCCACGTGGCGGAGCCGCTCGGTCGGCGCGAGGTCGGCGATGTCACCGGTGTGGATCCAGCACTCGGCCAGCCGGGTGGCGGCGAGGGTCTGGGCCGAGAGGGTGCCGGCCACCCACGTGACCCGGCGGTTGGGCTCGCTGGCCCGGAGGCCGGCTTCCGATGCCTCGGTCGCGGCCGTCCACCGTGCGAGGACCTCGGCCGGCGTCCGATCCGGCTCGGCGTCGATGACGGCGGCGGCCCACTCGTCGACGTTCGCCGCGCCACCGAGAGCCCCGTCAAAGGTGCCGGCCAGGCTGGCCACGGCGAGCTCGTCGGCCTGGGCCAGGTGGGTCACGACGTCGGCCACCGACCAGCCCTCGCAGCGGGACGGCCGGGCCCAGTCGGCCTCGTCGAGGCCCGAGAGCACGGCAGCCAGCTCGGCGTGCTGGGCGGTGAGGTCGACGAGCAGCTCCTCCATCGCGGTCATCGTCGCGCCCGGTCCTCGGGTGTGTCGCTGATCAGCCGGCCTGGCGCGTCGCGAGGGCGATGGCCTCGTCGGTCGTGCGGGTGGCGTGGCGGGACCCGAGGAGGACGAGGAACCAGCCGGGGCCGCGGGTGTAGCTGACGGCGTGGGCGGTGAACGTCGAGCCGTCCTTGTCGTGGTCGACGGTGGTGAAGCCCCGCGCGCCGGCGACGTCGGGGACGTCGAACCGGGTGGCGGCCCGGGCCAGGAGGTGCTCGGTGCCGTCGACCAGGTAGGCGGCGGCCCCTTCGGCCGAGGCGAACTCGTAGGCGGCCAGGTAGACGACGTCGTCGCCCGGCCCGGTCCACGCCCGGCTGGCGCCGCGGACGAACCCGCGGGTCTCGAGCGTCGCCCGCTCGGCGTCGACGTCGGCCTCGGCCTTGGCCGCCGCCTCGAGGTCGAGGGCGCCGGCGCCGACGGCCTCGTCGTCGCGTGTGAACCCGGGCAGCGTGTCGTCGAGCAGGACGTCGTCCAAGGCGAGGACCTCTGGGGTGATCGGGGCGGTGGAAGGTGGTGCGGTCGGGAACGTCGTGGTGGTCGTCGACCGATGGGGCGCCGCTTCGTCGGCGCCGCTGCCGCTGCACCCGACCAGGGCGAGCACGGCGACGAGGACGGCCACGCCGACGGCGATCGGACGCTCAGCCCGCCGCACGGCGTGGATCCGCTGGCTCATGGCCGGGCCGGAGCGGACGCCGGCGACCGAGCCGTGGGTGATGGCGGCGCGGCTGAGGGCGAACGTCGCCCCGGCGACGGCGCCGACCCACGGCCCGCACGCGGCCGACAGGAGGAACGCGCCCCACCACAGCCAGGTCGGGAGGATCGTCGCCGGGCCGACCCCGAGCCGGGCCCCGTACAGCACGGCGACCGTGCGGGCTCCGAAGATCCGACCCCACAGCTGGGGCACCTGGCGACGGACGGCGAGGGGCCGAGGCCGGCCGACCACCTCGAGCGCGGCGGTCACGACGACCACGGCGATCGCCGCCGCCGTGCTCGGACCGGGCAGCCCGGTCGCCAGCCAGACGAGGCCGGCGACCCAACCCACGAGCGCGCCGGTCGCGGCGCCGGTCAGGGCGAGCAGGGCGAGCACTTGGATGCGCAGTGCCCCCCGCACGGAGGGGCTGATCGTCTCGGCGATCGAGAGGCCTCAAGGCGACCACAGCGATCGGAACCCGGCCGTGATCGCCAGGATCAGGGCGATCGCGACCGGTCCCACCTAGTTGTTCCGGCGGACGTCGGCCCGGCTCGACCAGTACGACGGCTCCTGGCCGTCGGCCACGCCGGCCAGGCGGGCCCGGCCGATCGGGCGCTCGGCGGCCGGCTGCGAGCGGACGGGCAGGCCCTGGCCCGACACGCCCTGGAGCCGGTGGGTGTCGAAGTGGTGGAGGGCGGCCTGGAGGTCGTAGGTGCCCTTGTCGCCCAGCGACCCGAACGAGCCCCCGACGATGGCCCGGCCCACGGCGGCCCGGTGGTTGTTGACCCAGCCGTAGCCGGCGGTGCCGAGCTGGCCGTCGGGGTGGAACAGGAGGGCGCCGGCCCCGCCGGCCACGCCGAGCGACACGTCAGGGGCGCCGGACGGCACGAGGTGCACGGTGAGGTCGCGCCGCCCGTAGTGCTCGGCGGTGAGGGTGGCCAGGGCGATGGCGAGGTCCTCCTTGGTGCCGCCACCGACCATGCGGCTGCCCGGCACCCGCTCGACGTCGTCGGCCTCGGCGCCGACGAGCCAGGTGGCGGGGGCGGCGAGGTCCCGGGCCGCCTGGGCGCCGAGCACCAGCGGCAGCTTGTTGGCCCCGGCGAACGAGGCGGCCGCCGCCGCGGCCTGGGCCGACACGCCCGTCGTCCCCACGCAGACCGCCTCGGTCGAGCCGAGCTTGGCCTGGAGCCAGCGAGCGGTGGTGACGGAGATCGACCCCTGGGTGAAGCCGTCGCCGACCCGCTCGACCGACGTGATGCCATAGGCCTTCAGCTCGTCGTCGAAGGCGGCCGGGACGGTGACCGACACGACGATGGCACTGGTCGCCTGACGCCGCTGGATCTCGGCGGGGATGGCGGCGGCCAGCCGGTCGCGCGGCGTGAGCAGGAGGGTGGCGCCGAGGGCACCGGCCACGGTGGCGGCGAGCGCGCCGAGCAGGTGGTCGTCGGCGTCGCCCACCACGATCGTCCCACCCGACCCCGGTGGCGCCAGCCGGGCGCGGGCGGCGGCCACCGAGGGGCCGGAGTAGCCGGGGGCCCGGAGGATCGGGATGTACAGGACGCGGGGGTCGGCGAAGCAGCTCTCGACCATGCACCGGACGTTGTGGCCCGACGGGCAGTAGCCGTGCACGTTGGGCCAGCCCGCGGTGCAGCAGTCGCAGATCTTCTTGAGCCCGCCGCCGGCACAGCAGCCCGGGCTGGCGTACCAGCACCAGCCCCACACGCTGCCCGGTCCGGTGCAGTCGAACGTGGGGCACCGGGGGGAGACGCCCGACTGCCCGCACTGGCGGGCCTCGGCCCGGTCGACGAGCAGCGATGCGAGGGCGGGTCCACCCGCCACCAGCACGCCGACCTTGGCGACGCGGCCGAGCATGGTGCGGCGGGTGGTGCGGGCGGCGAGGCGGCGGCCGAGCCCTTCGACCAGGTCGTCCATCATCAGGCTCGGGCCTCCAGGGCTTCGGCGAGCAGCTCCTCGACCTGCTCGAGCGAGTTGGCCACGCCCCGTCCCCGCACCGCGCCGGTCCGGTCGACGGCCACGACGTAGGGGGTCGAGCGGACGTTGAAGGCGTCGAACGACGGCCGGGTCCGGTCGTCGAGGTCGAGCACCCGGAGCTGCACGTCGTGGTACTCGCGCTGCACGGCGGCGAGCGAGGGGCGGAGGCTCTCGCACACCTCGCAGGTCGGCGAGGTGAAGGCGAGGAGGGTGACGGCGGCGGCGTGGTAGTCGAGGCCGTCGACCGGGGCGGCGACCGACTCGAGCTCGGGCCCCTCGCCGGCGAAGTGCACGCCGAGGGGGTGCAGGCGGGCGTGGAGGACGCCGACCTGGCGCAGCAGGGCGACGACGGCGAACGACAGGCCGAGCACGGCGACCCACAGCAACACGTACGACGTGACCCACAGCGATCCGGTCATGCGTGGGGGAGGTCCATCTTCCAGATGTGGCCGACGGTTCGCTTCAGCTCGGCGAGGGCGAGGACGAGCCCGGCGATGGCGAGGGCGGCGCCGGCGACGAGGACGGCGGCCAGGCTCGGAGCGACCGGGTGGGGCGCGGCGAGGGCGATCACGGCGGCGAGGCCGAGCAGCCCGTTGCGCACCAGCTCGACGAACGAGACGGGCTCGGAGCCGGCCGAGCCGAAGCAGCCGCAGCCCACGTCGACCCCGGCCCGCACGGCCCGGGCCAGGAAGACGCTGAAGGCGGCGAGCAGGGCGAGGGCGCCGGCCGCGGCCCAGCCGGGCGCGATCACCAGGCCGGCGGCGAGGGCCAGCTCGACGACGGGGACGGCGACGGCGAGCCCGTCGGCCGCCGGCAGGCCGAGGGCCCGGAACGTGCGGGTGGTGCGCCGGCGGGCGCCGAGCTTGGCGATGCCGGCCCAGGCGAACAGGGCGGCCAGCACGAGGGCGGCGAGGTAGCCCAGCTCGTCCACTACGCGGCCCCGACCACGGTGCGGTCGCTCGGGCGGGCGCCGTGGAACCTGAAGTCGCCGAACGTGAAGACGCCACCGTCGGCGGCCACGAGCAGGTAGCCCCGACCGGTGGTCGTGGGGACCATCCCGACGACCGGCTTGGCCAGCTTGATGCTGCCGGTCGAGCCGAAGAAGCGGGCCCCGCCGAAGCTGAAGATGCCCCCGTCGCTGGCCACCAGCCAGTAGCCGCCGGCCGGGTTGGCAGCCATGCCGACGATCGGCTTGTTGAGCCGGATGCTGCCGGTCGAGCCGGCGAAGCGGGCGCCGCCGTAGCTGAAGATGCCGCCGTCGGTGGCGACGAGCCAGTAGCCGCCGGCCGGGTTGGCGGCGATGCCGACGATCGGCCGGTTGAGGGGGATCGACCCGTGGGCGTCGGTCGCATCGCCATAGGCGAACGTGGCGCCGTCGCGGGCGACGAGCCAGTAGCCCGCGCCGCTCGGGGTGGCGGCCATGCCGACGATCGGTTGCCTCAACGCGGCGCCTGCCGCGCTGCCCAGGAACTTGGCATCGCCGTAGCGGAGCACGGCACCGTCCTCCGTCGCCAACCAGTAGCCGGCGCCGCTCGGCGTGGTGGCGATGGCCACGACCCCGGCGGGCAGCGAGCCGTCGCCGGCGTCGCCCAGGTGGGCGGCCGCGCCGAAGGCGTCGACCCCGCCGTCGCGGTGCGCCACCCGGTAGCCGTCGAGCGCGCCGGCGGCCGACACGCCGGCGAGGGTGCCGATGAGGAAGACCGTGACCGCCATGGCCAGCCGCCGCACCTGGGCGAAGGTAGTGCGTCCAGGAGTACGGTCCACACGCGATGGGCCGGGCGGCAGCGTTCTTCGACCTGGATCGGACGCTCCTCCGCGGGGCGAGCGGACCGGTCATCGGCGCCGCCCTTCGTGAGGCCGGCATCCTGCCCGAGCGGCACCTCCCCGGCGAGGGCGCGCTCTACAAGTTCTTCGACGTGGTCGGTGAGACGTTGCCGAGCATGGCGCTGGCCCGGCAGGCCGCGGCGGTGGCGTCGGGGTGGTCGGCCGAAGCCGTGGTGGCCGCCGCCCACCGCGCCGCCGACGTGCTCACCGGCCAGGTCCAGCCGTGGGCCCACCAGCTCATGGAGGAGCACCGGGCCGAGGGGCGCCTCGTGGTGCTGGCCACGACCACACCGTTCGACGTGGTGGCCCCGTTCGCCGAGAAGCTCGGCCTCGACGGGGTGATCGCCACCCGCTACGGGCGGAACCCCGATGGCACCTACGACGGGTCGATCGCCGGCAACTTCGTGTGGGGCACCGGCAAGCTGGCGGCGGTGCGGGCCTGGGCCGAGGCCAACGACGTCGACCTGGCCCACAGCTACGCCTACTCCGACAGCGTGTACGACACGCCGCTGCTGCACGCCGTCGGGTTCCCGACCGCGGTGAACCCCGACCCCCGCCTCCAGGTCGTGGCCAAGGTGCGCCGGTGGCCGGTCCTCCACCTCGACGCCCCGCCCGGCGTGGCCAAGATCGCCGGCGTCGAGGCCCAGCAGGCGCTGCGACCGCTGCTGCGGCCCCAGGCGTTCCCGTTCGCCCGGTTCGACATCCGGGGCGTGGAGCGGATCCCGAGCGAAGGGCCGGTGCTCCTCGTCTCGAACCACCGGAGCTACTTCGACCCGCTGGTGCTGGCCATCGCCGCGGCCCGGGCCGGGCGACCGATCCGCTTCCTCGGGAAGAAGGAGGTCTTCGACGCGCCGGTGATCGGGCGCTTCGTGCGGTCGATCGGCACCATCGAGGTCGACCGGGGGAGCGGCTCGCGGGACGCGCTGGACGCCGCCACCCGTGCGCTCGACGCCGGCGAGGTCGTGGCGCTCATGCCGGAGGGGACGATCCCGCGCGGCCCGGCCTTCTTCGAGTCGGTGCTGAAGGGGAAGACGGGCGCGGCGCGGCTGGCGGCGGCCAGCGGCGCCCCGGTCATCCCGATCGGGCTGTGGGGCACCGAGCGGGTGTGGCCCCGGTCGTCGAAGGTCCCGAAGCTGGTGACGTTGAACCCGCCCCGCGTCCAGGTGCGGGTCGGTGACGCCGTCGGCGGGCTGACCGGCAAGCCGGTGCCCGACACCAAGCGGGTGATGGCCGCCATCGTCGACCTGCTGCCGCCCGAGGCCCGCCTCACCCGCGTGCCCACCGAGGCCGAGCTCAAGGCGTCCTACCCGGGCGGACGACTGCCCGAGTGACGCTCCTGGCCGAGCTCGTCGCCGCGTCCGACGCGGTGGCGGCCACGTCGAAGCGCACCGAGAAGGTGGCGGCCCTCGCCTCGCTGCTGCAGGGGCTCGCCCCCGACGAGGTCGAGGTGGCGGTGGGCATGCTCACCGGCGCGCCCCGGCAGCGGCGCACCGGCGTCGCCTGGCGCACGGTGCAGTCGACGACCGCGCCGCCGGCCGCCGGCCCGTCGCTGACGATCGTGGGCGTGGACGCGGCGCTGACCGCGCTGGAGGCGTGCGCCGGCGCCGGTTCGCAGGGGGAGCGGAACCGGCTGCTGACCGAGCTGCTGGCGGCGGCGACCGAGGCCGAGCAGTGGTTCCTGCGGCGGCTGCTGGTCGGCGAGCTGCGGCAGGGCGCCCTCGCCGGCGTGATGAACGACGCGGTGGCCAAAGCGTCGGGTGCGCCGGTCGCCGCCGTGCGCCGCGCTGCGATGCTGTCGGGCGACCTCGCCCACACGGCGGGCGTGGCCCTGGTCGAGGGCGGGGCCGGGCTCGACGCCGTCCACCTCGAGGTGCTCCGCCCGCTGCTGCCGATGCTGGCGGCGTCGTCGCCCGACGTCGGCACCGCCCCGGTCGATGCCGGCGCCGGCGAGCCGGTGGCGGTCCAGTGGACGCTCGACGGCGCCCGCATCCAGGTCCACCGCCGGGGCGACGAGGTGGGGATCTGGACCCGGAACCTCAACGAGATCACCGAGCGCCTGCCCGGGATCGTCGCCGGAGTCCGGGCGCTGCCGGCCACGGCGTTCGTCCTCGACGGCGAGGCCATGGGCTGGGGCGACGACGAGCGGCCCGGGGTTTTCCAGGAGACGATGTCGTCCTTCGGGAGCGACGGGGCGAGCCTCGGCGCCCGGTTCTTCGACGTGCTCCACGTCGACGGTCGCGACCTCGTCGACGAGCCGCTGTCGGTGCGCCACGCCGCCCTCGACGCCCTGGTCGGCCCGCACGCCATCCCCCGCCTGGTGACGTCGTCGGCCGAGGAGGCGACCGCGTTCGCCGAGGACGCCCTCGCCCGCGGCCACGAGGGCGTGATGGTGAAGTCGCTGTCGTCGCCGTACGAGGCGGGGCGGCGGGGCTCGGCGTGGCGGAAGGTGAAGCCGGTCCGGACGCTCGACCTCGTCGTGCTCGCCGTCGAGTGGGGCTCGGGCCGACGGCGGGGGTGGCTCTCGAACCTCTGGCTCGGCGCCCGGGGCGACGACGGCTACGTGATGGTCGGCAAGACCTTCAAGGGCATGACCGATGCGCTGCTCGAGTGGCAGACGAAGGAGCTGCTGGCCCGGGAGGTGTCGCACGACGGCCACGTCGTGCACGTCCGGCCCGAGCTGGTCGTCGAGATCGCCCTCGACGGGGTGCAGCGCTCGACCCGCTACGCCGGGGGCGTGGCCCTCCGGTTCGCCCGGGTCAAGCGCTACCGCGACGACAAGGACCCGTCCGACGCCGACACCATCGACGCCGTCCGGGCCCTGCTCGTGCCTACTGGGCGAACTTCTGGCGGATGAGGTTGAGGGCCGAGCCGGCCTTGAACCAGGTGATCTGCTCGTCGTTGAGCGTGTGCAGGGCGGTGAAGTCGATCGTGTTGCCGTCGGGCTTGGTGATCGTGCACTGCACCGGGACGTCGGGCGCCAGGTCCTGCAGGCGGACGGAGATGCGGTCGTCCTCGCCGATCAGGTCGTAGGTGGCCGGGTCGGCGAACGTGAGGCCGAGCATGCCCTGCTTCTTGAGGTTGGCCTCGTGGATGCGGGCGAAGCTGCGGACGAGGATGACCTTGCCGTTGCGGAACCGGGGCTCCATGGCGGCGTGCTCGCGGGAGCTGCCCTCGCCGTAGTTCTGGTCGCCGACGACGATCCACGGCTGGCCGGCCTCGTGGTAGTGCTTGGCGATGTCGGGGAAGGTGCGGCGCTCGCCGTCGAGCTGGTCCTTGCCGTAGCCGGCCTCGCCGGTGAAGGCGTTGACGGCGCCGAGGAAGAGGTTGCCCGAGATGTTCTCGAGGTGGCCGCGGTACTTCAGCCACGGGCCGGCGGCCGAGATGTGGTCGGTGGTGCACTTGCCCTTGGCCTTCACCAGGATCGGGAGGTCGACGTAGTCGTTGCCGTCCCACGGGGCGAACGGCTCGAGCAACTGGAGCCGGTCGCTGGTGGGGGAGACGGCCACGGCCACGCTGGCGCCCAGGCCGCCGGGGGCGACGAAGGTGTCCTCGCCCGGGTCGAAGCCCTTGGCCGGGAGCTCCTCGCCGACCGGCGGCTGGAGCCGGACGCCGTCGATCTCGTCGGTGAGCGGGTTGAAGTCGAGCGTGCCGGCCAGGGCGTAGGCGATCACCGTGTCGGGCGAGGCCACGAACGAGAACGTGTTGGCCGAGCCGTCGTTCCGCTTCGGGAAGTTGCGGTTGTAGGAGTTGACGATCGTGTTCGGCGTCGACGGGTCCATGTCGGGCCGCTCCCACTGGCCGATGCACGGGCCGCAGGCGTTGGCGAGCACGGTGCCGCCGATGGCCTCGAGGTCGGCGAGGAGGCCGTCGCGCTCGATGGTGGCCCGCACCTGCTCAGAGCCCGGCGTGATGAGGAGCTGGGTCTTGGCCCGCAGCCCCTTGGCCGACGCCTGGCGGGCGAGGGAGGCGGCCCGGGTGATGTCCTCGTACGAGGAGTTCGTGCAGGAGCCGATGAGCGTGGACGAGATCTCCAGCGGCCAGCCGTTCTCCTTGGCGTGGGCGCCGATGTCGCTGAGCTTGTGGGCCAGGTCCGGGGTGTGGGGCCCGTTGATCTGGGGCTCGAGCGTGGACAGATCGATCTCGATGACCTGGTCGAAGTACTTCGCCGGATCGGCGAGCACCTCGTCGTCGGCCCGCAGGTCGTGGGCGACGGCGTTGGCGGCATCGGCGATCGCCTCGCGGCCGGTCGACTTGAGGTAGCGGGCCATGGCGTCGTCGTAGGCGAACACCGACGTGGTGG
>JAODBP010000176.1 GCA_025464025.1 Actinomycetes bacterium
GCCCGGGCGCCGCCCGCGCCGCCGCCCGCCGGGCCCTGGCCCGGCAGCCCGACGGACCCCAGGCCGACCACCTCCGCGACCTGGCGGGAACCTGATCCGGTGCCCCGAGGTGTACGGGCCGTGGACGGTGTCATGAGCGAGCCGGTGCCAGCTGCCATCCCGGTGGTCGGCGCCGCGGTGCTCTCCTTCGAGGACTTCTACCGGGGCGGGCGGGATCGGGTGGCGAGGGCGTTGGCCCTCACCCTCGGCGACGCCCACCTCGCCGCCGACGCCGCCGACGAGGCCATGGCCCGGGCGTACCAGCGCTGGGACCGGGTCGGCCGCTTCGACAACCCCGGCGGTTGGGTCTACCGCGTGGCCCTGAACTGGTCGCTCTCGGCGCTGCAGCGCCGGCGCCGGCCGGTACGGGCCGTCCACGACCGCGATCCCCAGGACGTCGAGCAGCCGGGCGAGCCCACCGTGCGCGCCGCCCTGCTCCAGCTCGACGTCCGCCAGCGGGCCGTCGTCGTCTGCCGCTACTACCTCGGCCTGTCCGAGCTGGAGACGGCCGACGCCCTCGGCATCCGCCCGGGGACGGCCAAGAGCCGGCTCCACCGAGGGCTGAAGGCCCTCGAGGGCCAGCTCGCCCATCTCTCCCCTGAGGAGCCGTGATGAACGACCAGCTGCGCACCGACCTCGCGTCGGGCGCCGACACCTTCGACCTCCCCTCCGGCGACCTCGGTGCCGTGGTGCAGCGAGGCCGCCGGCGCAACCGCCGGCGCCACCAGCTCACCGCCACGCTCGCCGCCGTCGCCATCGTCGCCACCACCGTGGCCGCGGTCCGCGCCGCCAACCCCGACACCCCGGCGACCAACTTCGCGACCGAGGGTGGCGCCCACCTCGGCGACTCGGGCATCGAGTGGGCCCGCGTGGCCGACCCGGACAGCGCCATCTCGGCGTGGACGTACCAGGGCACGACCGAGCTGGGCGGCGCCACCTACGCACTCTCGACGGCGCCCGGCCAGCAGGCCGGCGACGAGCCCCTGCCCCCGGTGGTGTGGCGGTCGACCGACGGCGTCGAGTGGGAGCAGGCCAGCACCCCGTCGGGCTTCCGCCCGAACCGCCTCGCGGCCGGCGATGGCCGGCTCTACGCCATCGGCACGGGGCCGGCCACCGCCGCCACCACCCCGAGCGTGCACGTCGGCTGGTCCGACGGCGGCGACGGCGCCTGGGCCGACCAGGCCCTGCCCCTCGACCTCGCCGCCCTCCAGGCCAAGTCGACGGAGGTCCAGGTCGTGCCGACCGGCGTCGCCGCGGACCACGGCGCGGTCGTCGCCGCCGTCACCGTCGGCGTGCGGCTCGACGTCCCGAAGCTGCTGCCGGCCGGCGAGGCCGCGCCCCACGGCTGGTACCTGGCCACCGACGGCGTCGATGTCCTCGGCGACGGGCCCGAGTGCCCGGCCGGCACGACGGCGGAGAACCCCGACCCGAACGTGCAGCGCAAGATCCAGGCGGCCGGGTCGATCGCCGCTGACGACGCCAAGAAGGCGGAGAAGGCCGCCGCCGACGGGCGCACCGTCACACCGCCGACGGCTGGAACCGTCGACCCGGTGGGCGAGACCGCCCGGGGCGAGCAGTACGACTCGTGGTGCTTCTCCCCCGACGGCACCGGTCGGGCCTACGCCCCGGGCGAGGGTCGCGGCGTCGTCGCCCACCACACGTGGGCCGAGCTGGGCGTCGACGGGGACCTGCTCCGGGCCGTGCAGGGCGAGCCGTTCCTGTTCCGGGCCGACGCCGGCTCCGACCGGTTCGAACGTGCGTCGGTCCCGTCGACGCTCGGCGTCCTCGGCCCGCCGACGATCGTGTCCGACGGTGACGGCTTCGTCCTCGTCGGCAGCGACCGCAAGCGGCTCGGCCCGAAGAAGGAGATCGCCGGGCTCGTCGTGCTCACCTCGACCGACGGACGGACGTGGGCGCCCGACCCCCAGGCCCTCCCCGAGGTCGACGGCGTGCAGGCCATCGGCCAGGTCGACGGCCACCTCGCGGTCGTCGGTGGGTCGTCCGACAGCGCGATCTACGCCGAGCTCCGGCCCGGGGGGTGGCGGACCACCTCGCTCACCGACCTGGTGGGCGGCGGCAAGGGCAGCTGGGTCGGCGCGGCCGCCATCGGCCCGCTCGGCGTGGTCGTGAGCATCGGGGAGGCGAAGGGCGACGTGACCACGCCCAGCCTCCTCGCCTCCCGTGACGGCCTGACCTGGTCCCGCACGTCGGTGAACGACCTCGTCGGTGGACCCGGGGACGTCGCTCGGATCGTCATCAAGGACGACCGAGCCGTGGTCACCGCCGTCGCCCATCCCGAGGGCACGAAGGCCCGTCCCGAGGGCACGAAGGCCCGGCAGGTCGCCCTGGTCGGCACCCCCCGCTGACCCGTTCGAGGCCTACGCGGTGCGGCGCCCCAGGCGGGCGCTGCGCCGCACGGCCTCGAGCGCGGCGGCGGCCGCCACCCGGGCGTAGCGGGCGTCGAGCTCGACCAGCTCCTCCCGCGTGCGAGCCCGGCGCTCCCCGGCCCGCTGCAGGGCGCGGGCCCGGCGCTGGGTGCTGCGTTCGTCGCCCACGTCCCCAGGATGCCCCCCGGGTCGTTTGCCCACACCAGGGGAAGGGGACGAATGCGCCGAATCCTCTCTTCGAGGAGCTTCTGCCCATGCCTGCGAACCACCCCCCTCGTCGTACCGCTGCCTGGCTGCTGGCCCTGGCCACCCTCATGGTGGTGCTCGTCACCGGCGTGGTCCCGGCGTCGGGCGAGCCGGGGCCGGGCGAGGGCGGGTCGACCACCACGGTGGCGCCGACGACGTCCACGACCGAGGCCCCGACGACCACCACGACGTTCCGCCGGCGGCGGACCACGACGACGACGACGACCGTCGCCCCGACCACGACCACGACCGTCGCCCCGACCACCACCACCACCGAGCCCCACCACCGTCGCCGGCTCCCGACCACCACGCTTCCGCCGACCACGGCGCCGCCGGTCACGGCCGCCCGGCAGGTCACGCCGAGCACGACCCGCTCCACCACGACGGCAGCACCGACGACCACGACGCCGACCACGCTGGCGATCCCGCCCCTGCCGACCGTCGCCCACGACGAGGACCGACCGCGCACGGCGCTCGCGGCGGCGAGCGCCGAGGGCCCGGGCGCCGGCGGGGGCGGCACCAGCACCACCACGACCATGGCCTGGATCGCAGCCGTGGTGATCGGGCTGGCCGTGTTCGCGGCCGTCCTCCGGCTCGACAAGCGGCTGACCGGACGCTGACGAAAACCTTTCGGGAGATCCCGGAGCAACAGGTGGTGCCGGCGCGCCGCCTATCGTCGCCGCCGTGCTGACCTTCGTGAAGCGGGTGCTCATCGGTCGCCCGCTGGCCAACGCCGAGCAGGAGCACCAACGCCTGCCCAAGAAGATCGCGTTGGCGACGTTCTCGTCGGACGCCATCTCGTCCACTGCGTACGCGACCGAGGAGATCCTCTTCGTCATCGCGCTCGGGGGGTCGAGCCTGGCGCTGGGGCTGAACAAGCTCGTGCCGATCGCGGCCGTGGTCGCCGCCCTGCTGGCCATGGTGGTGTTCTCGTACCGGAAGACGATCTACGCCTATCCCCATGGCGGCGGCTCGTACCTGGTGAGCAAGGACAACCTCGGCGAGCTGCCCTCGCTGGTCGCCGGCGCCTCGCTGCTGGTCGACTACATCCTCACGGTCGCCGTCTCGATCTCGTCCAGCGTCGCCGCCATCATCTCGATCCCGTCGTTCCGCGGCCTGCACCAGGAGCGGGTGCTGCTGTGCCTGGCCCTGGTCGGCCTCGTCACCGTGGCCAACCTCCGGGGCATCAAGGAGTCGGGGAAGATCTTCGCCGTCCCGACCTACGTGTACATCTTCGCCCTGTCCGGCCTGCTGATCTTCGGCCTGAGCCGGGCGTTCTTCGGCCACCTCGAGGAGGTGCCGTTCCACCCGGACCACACCGAGGCGCTGAAGACCGGCGGCACGCTCGGCATCTTCCTGCTGCTCCGGGGCTTCTCCTCGGGCGCCGTGGCCCTGTCCGGCGTCGAGGCCATCTCCGACGGCGTGCCGGCCTTCGAGAAGCCCGAGCCCCAGAACGCAGCCCGCACGTTGATCACCATGGCCGTCATCCTCGGCGTGCTGTTCTTCGGCGTGTCGGTGCTGGCCCACCACCTCCACCCGTACCCCTCGGAGGAGGAGACGGTCATCTCCCAGATGTCCCGCGCCGTGTTCGGCGAGGGCATCTACTACTGGGTCCTCCAGTTCGCCACCGCCGGCATCCTCGTGCTGGCGGCCAACACCGCCTACGCCGACTTCCCCCGCCTCTCGTCGATCATCGCCCGCGACGGCTTCCTCCCCCGCCAGTTCGGCAACCGGGGCGACCGCCTCGTCTTCTCCAACGGCGTCGTGTTCCTCGGCGCCATGGCCGCGCTGCTGATCGTGGCCTTCGGCGGCAAGACCAGCGCCCTGATCCCGCTCTACGCCATCGGTGTGTTCACGTCGTTCACGCTCAGCCAGACCGGCATGGTCGTGCGCCAGCGCCGACTCAAGGAGCCGGGTTGGAAGAGCGGCATGGTGATCAGCGGCGTCGGCGCCACCATGACCTTCATCGTCGCCATGATCGTCGGCATCACGAAGTTCACGATCGGCGCGTGGGTGCCGATCGTGGTGGTGCCGCTGGTGATCGTGCTGCTCAAGACGATCAAGAAGCACTACGTCAGCGTGGCCGTGGCGCTCGAGATCACGCCGGACCAGGTGCCGCCGAAGCCGGCTCGGCACACGTTCGTGGTGCTGGTGAGCCGGGTGCACAAGGGCGTCGTCGAGGCGCTCAACTACGCCGAGTCGCTGCGCCCCGACCACCTCATCGCCCTGCACATCTCCTCCGACGAGGAGGGCGGGCACGAGGCCATCCACCGGCAGTGGGCCGAGTTCGGCTTCACCGTGCCGCTCGAGATCATCGACTCGCCGTACCGGGCGCTCGTCGAGCCGGTCGAGCGCTACCTCGACGAGCTCGACGCCCGCTGGGACAACGACCGCATCACGGTCGTGATCCCCGAGTTCGTGGTGGGCCTCCGGAGCGCGTCGAACATCCTCCACGGCCAGAGCGCCCTCGGCCTCAAGCTGGCCCTGCTCGACCGACCCAACACGATCGTGACGTCGGTGCCGTTCCACGTCGGCACCCCGATCGCCGAGGACTGACGATGGGCGTGCGCGACCGGCTCCGGAACCTGACGGCCGGGACCCAGGAGATCGAACAGGGCCGGCTCAGCGGTCGCTACGCCGGCCTGGGCGCCACGTCGATCGCCGATGCCCCGCTGCGGATCAAGACCAAGGTCGCGGGCGAGATCACCAGCATCCGGGTCGTGCCCCGAGCCGGCAGCCCGTCCCTCGAGGTCACGGTGAACGACGGCACGGCGCTCGCCGTCGCCATCTTCACGGGGCGCCGCAACATCCCGGGCGTCAACCCCGGCAAGGGCATCGTGCTCGACGGTGTGGCCCGGCAGGAGCGCAAGCGGATCCTGCTGCTGAACCCCGCCTACCAGCTCCTGTCCTAGGAGCCGATCAACCCTACGAGCCGATCAGCGCGGCGCGGACGTCGTCTTCCGCATCGCTGGTGGCGAGGACGATGACCTCGTCGCCGACCTCGAGCTTGGTGTCACCCCGGGGCACGATCACCGACTGGTCGCGCAGCACGGCCACGATGGTGCAGTTGCGGGGCAGGCGCAGCTCGGAGACCTGCAGGCCGGCGGCCGGCGACGACTCGGCCAGCGTGACCTCCTCGAGACCGGCCTTGCCGCCCTCGAACTGGAGCAGGCGGACGAGCGTGCCGACCGTGACGGCTTCCTCGACCAGGGCGGTGAGGAGGTGCGGGGTCGACACCGACACGTCGACGCCCCACGTCTCGTTGAACATCCACTCGTTCTTCGGGTGGTTCACCCGGGCCACGACGCGCGGCACACCGAACTCCTGCTTGGCCAGGAGCGATACGACGAGGTTGTCCTCGTCGTCACCGGTGACGGCAGCGACCACGTCGGCCTCGGCCAGGCCGGCGGCCTCGAGGGCGGTGACCTCACAGGCGTCGGCCTGCATGAACTCGACGTTGGGGTGGTCGCGCGTCTCGCGCGCCCGGGCCACGACGTCCTTGCTGCTGTCGAGCACGAGCACGTCGTGCCCGCCCTTGGCCAGGTCGGTGGCGATGTGCTTGCCGACCTTCCCCGCCCCCACCACGATCACGCGCATGTCAGTGGGTTCCCTTCTCGGCAACGGCAGCGATGTGCTGCTCGAGGGCGTCCATCGCGTCACCGGCGACGGCCAGCGTGACGGTGTCGTTCTCCTGCGCCAGCAGGGACAGGTCGGCGAGCGAGGCCTTGCCGGCCCGGGTCATCGAGACGACCCGCCAGCGCCCGCCCTCCTCGAGCTCGCCGAGCTTGCGGCCCACCCACGTGTCGGGGAGGCGGCGCTCGACGAGGGCGACGCCGCCCGTCGGGTCGACCCAGTCGGCCCGGTTCTGGTCGGGCAGCAGGCGGCGCAGGGCCTGGTCGGTGGTCCACTCGACCGTGGCGACGGTCGGGATGCCGAGGCGCTCGTAGACACCCGCCCGGCGGGGGTCGTAGATGCGGGCCATCACCCGGTCGACCTGGTAGGTCTCCTTGGCGATGCGGGCGACCATGATGTTCGAGTTGTCGCCGCTGGTGACCGCGGCGAGGGCGTCGGCCCGCTCGATGCCGGCCTCCTGGAGCCGATCCCGGTCGAAGCCGTAACCGACGATCTTCTGGCCCTCCCAGTCGGCGAGGAACCGCTCGAAGCTGGCGGCCCGCTTGTCGATGACGGCCACCGAGTGACCGGCCGACAGCAGTTGGCGGGCGAGGGACGAACCGACCCGTCCGCACCCGACGATGACCACGTGCACCCTGGAGCCTCCGGGCTCGACGCTTGGGACGAAGGGGGACTGTAGCGACGGCGCCGCGCCCACCCTGCACCCGGGCGCGTCAAGATCTCGTTGGGATCTCCTCGGGATCCCCTCCCCGCGTCAGGCTCGCGTCAGATCCGCTCGAGCACGCCGACGCCGAGCAGCCCGAGGCCGACCTTCAGCGTGCGGGACGTGGCGTCGCACAGCGCCAGCCGGGACGACCGCAGCGGCTCGTCCGACTTCAGCACCGGGCAGTGCTCGTAGAACTGGTTGTAGGCCTGCGACAGCTCGTAGAGGTGGGCGCACAGGTGGTTGGGCGCGTACTCCTCGGTCATGCGCCCGAGGATGTCGCTGGTCGCCACCAGCTTCTTGGCCAACTCGACCTCGGCGTCGTGCGTCAACTTCACGGACGGACTCGATGGCGGGCCATCGCCCCAGCCGGCCTCGCGCAGGATCGACCGCATGCGGGCGTAGGCGTACTGGAGGTAGGGCGCCGTGTTGCCCTTGAGGCTGAGCATCTTCTCGTAGGAGAAGACGTAGTTGCTCTGCCGGTTCTGGCTGAGGTCGGCGTACTTCACGGCGCCGATGCCGATCGTCGCGGCCACGTGGTCGAGGTCGTCCGGCACGGGGTCGCCCCGCTCCTCGGCCCGAGCCACGACGAAGGCCTTCGCCCCGTCGACGGCCTCGAGCACCAGCTCGCGGAGGCGCACGTTCTCGCCGCTCCGGGTCCGCAGCCGCTTGCCGTCCTCGCCGAGCACCAGGCCGAACGGCACGTGGGACAGCTCGACGTCGGTGGGCACCCAGCCGGCCATGCGGGCCACGGCGAACACCATGGCGAAGTGCTGGCTCTGGCCGATGTCGACCACGTAGAGCACGCGGTCGGAGCCCAGCTCGCCGACCCGGTGCCGGATGGCGGCCAGGTCGGTGGTGGCGTAGCCGTAGCCGCCGTGGCGGTTCTGCACGATGATCGGGAGGGGCTCGCCCTCCTTGTTGGTGAAGCCGGGGACGAACACCACCTTGGCGCCCTGGTCCTCGACCAGGAGGCCCTGGCGGTCGAGCTCGGCGACGACCTCGTCGAGCATCGGCTGGTAGAACGACTCGCCCCGCAGGACGAGGCCTTCGATGCCGAGCAGGTCGTAGACGACCTGGTTGTTCCGCTCGGTCAGCTCGACCAGCTCGGCCCAGGTGGCGCGCGCGTCGGGCTCGCCGTTCTGGAGCTCGACGACGCGGTTGCGAGCCCGCTCGTGGAACTCGGCGTCGTCCTTGTCGCGGACGTTGGCCTCCCGGTAGAAGGCTTCCACGCCGTTCATGTCGAGGTCGCGGCCCTCGGCGCGCAGGTCCTCGAGGTGGACGAGGAGCATCCCGAACTGGGCGCCCCAGTCGCCCACGTGGTTGACCCGCTCGACGTCGTGACCGAGGTGCTCGAACACGTTGGCCAGGGCGTCGCCGATGATCGTCGAGCGCAGGTGGCCGACGTGCATCTCCTTGGCCAGGTTGGGCGACGAGTAGTCGACGACGACGCGCTCGGGCGCGGCCACGGGGGCGAGGCCGAGGCGGTCGTCGCCCACCGCGGCGGCGACCTGGATGGCCAGCCACTCGGGCCGGAGGCGGAGGTTCACGAAGCCGGGGCGGACCACCTCGGGGGGGCCGGCCACGTCGGCCACGTCGAGGGCGGCGGCCAGCTGCTCGGCCAGCTCGAACGGGTTCTTCCCGAGCACCTTGGCCGCGCTCATCGCCGCCGGCGTCGAGTAGTCGCCGTGTTGCGGGTCGCGGGTGGGCAGGACCAACGGGTCGGGCAACGGCACGTCGGGACCGAACGCGGCCCTCGCCGCTTCCGTGATGCGGGCCGTCAGGATTGTGAGAAGCGTCTCCGACAAGGGGAGCATGGTCCCCCAGGAAGCCGCTCGGGGCAAAAGGGTAGGGAGCCAGCATGGACGTCGTCGTCACGGGATCCAGCGGTCTGGTCGGCTCGGCCCTCGTCCCCGCGCTGTGGGAGGCCGGACACACCGTGCGTCGGTTGGTGCGGCGAGCACCGGCCGGGCCCGACGAGGTGCGGTGGGATCCCGAGGCGGGGACCATCGACGCCGTGGGGCTCGCCGGCATCGACGCCGCCGTGCACCTGGCCGGTGAGGGCATCGCCGAGAAGCGGTGGACACCCGAGCAGAAGCGGCGCCTGGTCGAGAGCCGCACGAGGGGCACGCGGCTCCTCGCCGAGACCATGGCCGCCCTCGATCCGAAGCCGAGCGTGCTGCTCAGCGGGTCGGCCGTCGGGTTCTACGGCGATGGCGGCGAGGCCGAGCTCACCGAGTCGTCCCCCGCCGGCTCCGGCTTCCTGGCCGATCTCGTCCAGCAGTGGGAGGCGGCGGCCCGGCCGGCCGTCGACGCCGGCATCCGCACCGCCTACCTGCGCTCCGGCGTCGTCCTCTCGGCCACGGGCGGCGCCATGGCCAAGACGCTGCCGCTGTTCAAGCTCGGGCTCGGCGGACCCATCGGTGACGGCAAGCAGTGGTGGCCCTGGATCTCGATCGACGACGAGGTCGGGGCCATCGTCCACCTCCTCACCGCCGAGGTGTCGGGCCCGGTGAACCTCACGGCCCCGCACCCGGCCCGGTTCAAGGAGTACGCCAAGGCCCAGGGCCGAGCGCTGCACCGCCCGGTCTTCCTGCCGGTGCCGAAGCTCGGGCCGAAGCTCCTCCTCGGGTCGGAGCTGGCCGCCGCCCTCCTCGGCGACAGCCAGCGCGTCCTCCCCAGCGTCCTCCAGACCTCGGGCTACGAGTTCCGCCACCCCGAGATCGGCGAGGCGATGGAGGCCCTGCTCGGCTAGTTCCCGCTCAGGTCGGCCGCGGAACGGGTCGATGCAGCCGGGATGCGCACCGTGGCCTTCGTCGTCGTGACGGTCGTGCTCTCGGTGCTCGGCGTGGTCCGGGTCGGCCGGTGGGCGATCGCCGAGACGCCCGACCCCCTGCTGGTGCGTGCGGCACCGACGACCACGACGGCGACCCCCTCGACCACGACCTCGACGGTGCCCGGCTTCATCGACGGCCCGGTCGTGACCGGCCACCGCCGGGCCGCCACCACGACCACGTTGTCCGTCGCCGCTCGAAGCTGGACGTGGGACCAGCTCGCCGCCTGCGAGGCGGGCGGCCGGTGGACCGCCACGCGCGGCGTGTACCAGGGCGGCCTCCAGTTCGACGCCCGGACCTGGGACCGCTACGTGGCCGCCTTCCCCGGCTTCCCGGCCGATGCGCAGCTGGCCAGCCGAGAGCAGCAGATCGCCGTGGCCGAGCAGGTGCTGGCGCGCGAGGGTCCCAAGGCGTGGCCGACGTGCGGTCCCCGCATCGGCATGACCGGCACGCCCATCGGCGCCGTCGAGTACCCGGCCGGCCCGCCCGTCGAGCCCGACTGATCGCTACGGTCCCCGGCCATGGGGGACGTATCGCTGGGGATGCTGCTGCCGTTCGTCGACGGCCTGATCACGTCGGGCCCGTTCGTGCGCGACTTCGCGACGACGATCGAGGCGGCCGGCGTCGACTCGGTGTGGGCCGTCGAGCACGTCGTCGTGGCGGAGGACTACGAGCCCGGGTACCCCTACTCGGCCGACGGGCGGATGCCGAGCGCAGCCGGGTCGGTGCCCATGCCCGACCCGCTCGAGGTGCTGAGCTTCATCGCCGGGGCCACCGACCACCTGCTCCTCGGCACCGCCGTCGTCGTCGCACCGCTCCACAGCCCGGTGGTGCTGGCCAAGCGGGCGGCCACGCTGGACACCCTCTCCGGTGGGCGCCTCCTCCTGGGCCTCGGCATCGGCTGGCAGCGCGAGGAGTACGCCGCCGTCGGGGCCCCGTTCGACCGCCGGGGGCTCCGACTCGAGGAGGGCATCGGCGCCATGCGCGCCCTGTGGCGCGACCGGCCGGCCAGCTACGCCGGCGAGACGGTGTCCTTCGGGCGCCTGCACTCGCTCCCCCAGCCGGCCGCCGGCCGGGTCCCGATCGTGCTCGGGGGCAACAGCGACGCCGCCGTCGACCGGGCCGGTCGCCTGGCCGACGGGTGGTTCCCGTACACGATCGGTCCCGACGACCTGGCCGTGCAGGCCGCCCGGCTGGCCGCGGCGGCCACCGCGGCCGGCCGCCGGCCCGGCGACGTCCCGATCACGGTGTGGCCCGGCAGCAACGACCCGGCGCGCGAGCTCGACGTCGACTGGGTGCGGCGCTTCGTCGATGCCGGTGCCACCCGACTCGTCGTCCGGCCGCGCGTGACGACGGCGGACCTGGCGGCCGTGCCGACGTTCGTCGAGCGCTACCGGGAGGACGTGCTCGCCCGCCTCTAGGAGGCGGGTGGGTCGGCCAGGCCGAGCAGCACGTCGGCGTCGGCGGCCGTGGCGTCGGGGCCGTACTTGACGACGAGCACGTCCTTGGCGTCGCAGTGGGGGCAGGTGAGCGCCACCACCGCGGCCATGTCGCCGGGGTCCGACGCGCCCTCGATGCGGCACAGCGAGTCGATGGCGACCTCGTCGGCCGGCGTGGTCTGGCCGCAGACCTCGCAGCGGACGAGCGCCCCCTCGAGCGGCGTGGCCTGCTCGGCCCAACCGTCGGCGGCGAGGGCGTTCGTCACCTCGACGAGGCTGCGACCATCACGCGCGTAGGTGGTGTCTTGGAGCCTCAGGGCAGCCGCCCCTCGCCCTTGGCCTCAGCGGCCTTCTCCAGGTAGTCCTCGTAGGCCTCCTTGGCCTCCGGACTGGTCTTGCCGTGGCGCTCGGCGGCCGCCGATTCGGCGGCCGACGGCACCTGCGGGGCGTCGTGCCCGGCCTCGGCGTCGGCGTGCTCGGCGTCCTTGGTCGCCTGGGTGATGCGCTCCTGCGGTTCGTCCGCCATGTGCGTCAGCTCCTCGTGATCTGCGGGCACGGTCCTTCACCCCCTACCCGAGGAGGGTGCGTCGGTACGCTCGACGCATGGCGGGGGTGTGGGGTGGGGCAGGTCTCGATGACGACGCCCGCACCGCCGCGCTCGCCGCCCTCCTCGCCGAAGCGCGGATCGGTGTCGCCGTGCTCGACCGCGACCTGCGCTACCTCGCCGTGAACGAGCTGCTGGCCACGATCACCGGGCTGCCGGCGTCCGACCACCTCGGGCGGACCATCGACGAGGTGGTGCCGAACCTCACACCCGAGATCGCGGTCGCCCTCCACCGAGCGCTCGAGACCGGGGAGGTCGTGCGGGCCACCGTCGTCGACTCGTCGACGCCGGCCTCCCCCGACCTGCCCCGCCGGTTCGAGGTGTCCTACCACCCACTGGCCGGTGCCGACGGGGGCTTCGGCGGGTTGGTGGCGCTCGTCGACGAGCTGACCGACCAGAGCCGGGCCATGGAGGTCCTCCGCGCGTCGGAGATCCGCTACCGGTCCCTCGTCGAGGCCACGACGTCGCTGGTCTGGACCGTCGTGCCGGGCGAGCCGGCCCACACGGACTGGTTCGCCGCCATCCACGCCGACGACCGCGAACGCGTCTCGAAGGCGTGGCAGACCGCCGTGCGCGAGGGTTGCACCTTCGAAGCCGAGGCGCGGATCCACGATGGCGCCAACATCCGCCACGTGGTCGTCCGGGCCGTTCCTGTCATCGACGATGGCAGGATCCGCGAGTGGGTCGGCGCCTCCACCGATGTCACCACGGCGCGGCGCACCGAGGCCGAGCGGGGGGCTGCGTCCCGGCGCGCCACCCGCCTGGGGCAGGTCGCGGCCGCCCTGGCCGAGGCCCGCCGCGAGGCGGACGTGACCGGCGTCGTGCTCGAGCACGCCATGGCCGCCCTGGACGCGCGAGGCGGATCGATCTCGCTCTTCGAACCCGACGGCGAGCGGCTGCGGCTCGCCGTCGCCACCTGGCCCGACCAAGACATCCCGGCGGCGATCGTCGACGACCCGACGATCGACCGACCGACCCTGCGCGCCGCCCGTGACCTCGTGCCGGTCTTCCTGGCCGACCGCGAGGAGTTCCGGGCCGAGTTCCCGACCGTCGCCGAGCTCATCGTCGGCGTCGGCGACGAGGCCCTCGCATCGGTGCCGCTCCTCGTGCACGGCCAGTGCCTCGGTGCCCTGTCGCTCACCTGGGAGGTGGCCCGATCGTTCTCGGCCGAGGACCGGCAGTTCCTCGCCGCCCTGGCCGACACGTGCGCCCAGGCCATCGAGCGGGCCCGGCTCCAGGAGCGCGAGCACCGGGTGGCGGAGACCCTGCAGCTCGCCTTGCTCCCCGAGCGGCTGGCCGATCCCGCCGGCACCCGGTCAGCCGCCCGCTACCTCCCAGGCACCGACGGCGTCGCCGTTGGCGGCGACTGGTACGACCTGTTCGACCTCGACGACCGGCGCATCGGCATCGTGCTCGGCGACGTGGCCGGCAAGGGGGTGGCGGCCGCCGCGGTGATGGGCCGGCTGCGCAACGCACTACGGGCCTACGCCACGTCGATCGACGGGCCGGCCGACGTGCTGGCCCGGGTCGACGACTTCGCCGCCCGGTTCGGCAACGACGACCTCGCCACCATCGTCTACGCCGTGCTCGACACCGGCACGGGTGAGCTGCGCTACTCCTCCGCCGGCCACCTCCCGCCGCTCGCCATCCGGGCCGACGGCTGGTCCGGCTACCTCCAGGGCGAACCCGACCTGCCGGTCGGCGTCTCCGGGCCCGGCACCCGCACCGAGCACCGCGTGCGGCTCTCGCCCGGCTCGACCCTCGTGCTCTACAGCGACGGCCTGGTCGAGGACCGCCGACGCTCGATCGACGACGGCATGGCGCTGCTGACCTCCGTGGCCGGCACGACCAGCGGAGCCGGCGCCGAGGAGACGTGCGCCCGCCTCGTGCAGGCCCTGGTGGGCGACACCGGCGGCGACGACGACGTCGCCGTGCTCGTGCTCGAGTGGGACGGCCCACCCGCCGCCGACCGCTGCTCGGCGGTGCTCCCGCCCGTGGTGGCCAGCGCCCGCCGGGCCCGGGCCCTCGTCACCGAGCAGCTCGAGCAGTGGGGCGAGACCGACCTGGTCGAGACGGCGCAGCTGTGCGTGTCGGAGATCGTCACCAACGCCGTCGTGCACGCCGGCACGCCCGTGCACCTCGAGGTGCAGCTCCTCGCCGACCGGGTGCGGGTCGAGGTCGGCGACGGCGGCGCCGCCCCGCCCGAGAAGGTCGACGCCGACGACGAGGACGTCCACGGCCGGGGCATCGCCATCGTCGAGATGCTCTCGGCCGCGTGGGGCGTCGAGCCGCTCGACGACGGCAAGTGCGTCTGGTTCGAGCTGGAGAGATCTACTTCGGGGGCATCCTGACGCCGCCGTCGAGGCGGATGATCTCGGCGTTGAGGTAGGAGATCTCGGCGATCGAGCGGACGAGTGCGCCGAACTCCTCCGGCGTGCCCATGCGCTTCGGGAACAGCACGTCCTTGGCCAACCCGGCCTTGACCTCGGCGCTCGCCATGCCGAACAACGGCGTGTCCATCGTCCCGGGGAGGATCGTGCAGACCCGGATGCCGACCACGGAGAGGTCGCGCGCCACGGGAAGGGTCATGCCGACGACGCCACCCTTCGACGCGGAGTAGGCGACCTGCCCGGTCTGGCCGTCGACCGCGGCGACCGACGCCGTGTTGACGAGCACGCCCCGCTCACCGTCGGGACCGAGCGGCTCGGTCTTGGCGATGGCCGCCGCCGCCAGCCGCATCATGTTGAACGTCCCGATCAGGTTGACCTGGATGATCCTCTGGAAGATGTCGAGCCGGTGGGGCTCGCCTTCCTTGTTCACGATGCGGCCCGACGCACCGATGCCGGCGCAGCTCACGGCGATGCGCAGCGGCGCTCCGGTGTCGGTGGCGGCCGTGACCGC
The DNA here is from genome assembly GCA_025464025.1 of Actinomycetes bacterium. The sequence goes on from JAODBP010000176.1 coordinate 14,787, forward strand.
GCCGGCGACGGACGCCTCGTCCGATACGTCGGTCTTCACGAACACGCCGCCGAGCTCGGTGGCCAGCGCCGAGCCGCGCTCCTCGTTGAGGTCGGCGATGGTGACGATGGCGCCCGCCTCGGCGAGGGCCCGGGCCGTCGCCTCTCCGAGGCCCGACGCCCCGCCCGAGACGATCGCTGCTGCTCCGTTGATCTCCATGACGGCGGACTCTAGGAGCGGCCGAGCACGGGGCCGGAGTCGATGGCCTCGAACGCGCTCCCCGGCACCTGCTTCAGGTCGTCGAGCGCGGCGTCGTCCCACCGAGGGTCGGGGGCGCCGCTGACGAACCAGTCCGAGCCGTTGTCGGCGACGACCATGCCGTAGCGCTTCATCGCCGCGCACACCACCTGCACCTGGCGGCTGAAGCGCGAGCAGTCGTAGCTCGCCTTCATGCGGAAGCGGGCCCCCATCGGGGGGACGTTCGGGTCGGTGATCGACGAGGCGAAGTGCGTGGCCGGGTGGACGTAGGCCCGCTGGGAGCGGCGGATCGTGAAGCGCAGGGCGTGGTCGATGTGGCCGGCGGCGACCTCGTCGTAGCGCACCAGCCCGGGGTAGATCGGCAGGCCGGCGGCGTCGGCCGACGTCCAGCCGTCGGGCCGCAGGGCGTTGCTCCGCAGGTCCCACGTGGCGCCGGAGCCGGCGTGCCACGACGCGCCGCCGTTTGTCGTCGAGGCGTCGAACAGCTCCCACAGCCGGCAGCTCTCGCGGTCGACGACGAGCACGTGCCGGTCACCCCCGCCCTCGACCGGCGCGTTGGTCGGGATCGGGTACGGGCCGGGGTCGCTCTCGTCGGCGTAGTCGAAGCTCACCGGCACCCGGCGCTGGCCGGCGCCGACCTCGACGAACGGGATGCCGTAGATCGTGCCGAAGTCGGGGTGGAGGTTCGTCGACGCGCCGATCGAGCTCACCCAGGCCGCCGACCGGGCGTTGAGCGGGGCCGTGGAGATGTCGGCGTTCCAGGCGTTGTCGGCCGGGAAGATCGAGCACGCCGCGCGCGGGTCCGGGCCGTGGCGGGACCCGTCGGGTCCGATCGTCAGGTAGCTGTCGCCCAGGCTGGCGATCGCCGTGCCGCCGGGACCGCGACCGAAGTACTGGGCGTCACCGAAGGCGAAGACCGACGTGTCCGACGCCAGCAGCCAGTAGCCCGCGCCGGTGCGGGAGGCCGCCATGCCGACGATCGGTGCTCGGGCCCTGCCGACCGCGCTGCCGGCGAACCGGGCGTCGCCGAACGAGAAGACCCCACCGTCCGAGGCCACGAACCAGTAGCCGCGCCCCGTCGGCGAGGCGGCCATGCCCACGATCGGGCGGGCCAACCGGATGGCGCCCGTGCTGCCGTAGAACCGGGCGTCGCCGTAGGAGAAGACCCCACCGTCGGACGCGACCAGCCAGTAGCCCTGGCCGCTGGGAGTCGCGGCCATCCCGACCACCGGGCGGTTCAGGCGGAGGGCGCCGGCGCTGCCTCGGAAGCGGGCGTCGCCGTAGGCGAAGACGCCGCCGTCGGAGGCGGCGAGCCAGTAGCCCTTGCCGGACGGCGTGGCGGCCATGCCGACGATCGGCGCCTTCAGCGGCCGCCCGGACGCGTCCCCGAAGAAGGCGGCGTCGCTGCCGTAGGGCCAGACCCGTCCGTTGGTGAAGGCCACCCAGCTGGCCGCGCCGGACGGCGTCGTGACCACGGCCACCGCCCGCGGGGCCGCGGCCGCCGGCGACGACGGTGCCACCCCGACCAGCACGGCGCCCACGAGCGCGAGCAGCGGCAGGACGAGCAGACGTCGCACGGCCGCTGCCCTACCCCGCAGGGCCTCGATCCGTTCTCAGTCGAGGACGTCGGCGGCGATGAGCTCCTCGAGGTAGCGATCGTCCCACCACGAGAGCTGGAGCTGCTTGGCCCGACGGAAGTAGAGCTGGATGTCGTACTCGAGCGTGAAGCCCACGCCGCCGAACACCTGCTGGCCGACCGCGGTGATGTCGCGGAACGTCTTGCCGGCGAACAGCTTCGACATCGGGGCCAGCCGCTTCACGTCACGGGACTCGCTGCGGGCCCACGCCGCCTCGTAGGCCAGCACCTCGGCCCCGTCGACGGCGCTGATGCCGTCGGCCAGGTAGTGGGCGATGGCCTGGAAGGCACCGAGCGGCTTGTCGAACTGCTTGCGGTCCTTGGCGTACTGGGTGGTGATCTCGTGGGCGTAGCGAGCGCCGCCGGCGGCCCAGGCCCCGAGGAGGATGATCCCGTCGTACATGAGGTCGTCCCAGACGGCCCACCCGCCGCCGGCCGTGCCGACCAGCTCGCCGGCCGCACCGTCGAGGGTGACCTCGTACTGGGTGTCGGAGGCGATGGTGAAGGCCTGCTCGAGCGTGGCGTCCTCGGTCTTCACCAGGAACAGGGCCACGCCCTCGTCGGTGCGGGCCAGGACGAGGAGGGCCTCGGCCACCTTGGCGAACGGGACGTGGCGCTTGCGGCCCGAGAGCTTCCAGCCGTTGCCGTCCTTGGTCGCGGCGAGGGCGATGCCCTTCTCGCCGAAGCCGCGGCCGGGCTCGAGCCAGGCCGGGGTGACGATCGCCTCGCCGCTGGCGATGCGAGGCAGCCAGGCCTGCTTCTGCTCCTCGGAGCCGGCCGCGAGGATGGCGCCACCGCTCATGACCACGCTCGGGAAGTGGGGCGACGGGGAGAGCGTCCGACCCAGCTCCATGTAGACCACGGCCGCGTCGAGCATGGTCATGCCCGAGCCGCCGTACTCCTCGGGCAGGTGCATGCCGAGGATGCCCGACTCGGCGAGGGCGGCCCAGAACTTGTCGGGGTAGCCGACGGGGTCGTCCTCCATGGCCCGCACGACGTCGAGGCCGGCGTGGCGCGCGCAGAGGCCACGGACGGTGTCACGGAGGAGCTGCTGCTCCTCGGAGAGGTCGAGATCCATGTCGGTGCCTCCAGCTAGGGCTGCCAGCGCGCCGCGCGCCGGGCCCAGGGGTTGTCGTCGGGGGTGGTCGGGACGGCGATGCGGACGGCGCACGTGGTGCACACCTGCTCGCCGACGGTGAGGGCGACGTCGACGCCGACCCAGCCGCAGCCGGTGTCGTCGGTCGCGACGTCGGTGACGGTCCCCCGCAGCACCATCGTGCTGTCGGGGAAGACGCTCGCCTTCATCCGGAACTGCATGCGACCGACGCGACCGGTGGGCCCGGTCCAGTCGGTCAGGAACCGCTCGAACCACTGGGCCTGGTTGGGCGTGTTCAGGAAGATGTCCTGCACGCCGTTGCGCTCGGTGGCGAACTTGTAGTCGTGGTGCATCGGCCGCCAGTCGCGCATGGCGAGGGCGCCGAGCACGACGGTGGTGGCGGTGACGTCGTACGACAGCTCGGGGAGCTCGTCGCCGACCTTGACCTGGTCGAGGGTGAGCGTCATCGGTTGTACCCGAACCCGGTGATGGACTCGCGGGCCACCAGCTCGCCGTCCTGGTTGCGGTACTCGGCGTCGATGTCCCAGAAGTGGCCGGTGCCGATCTTCAACGTCTTCTCCTCGCTGACGTTGGTCAGCACCTGCACCGTGGTGATCACGTCGCCGACGCGGACCGGGTCGTAGAAGACCAGCGTGTTCTGGCTCATGATCGCCTCGGGGGTGCCCAGCAGCTCCTTCAGGTCGAAGTGGACCTGGAACGGCAGCTTCTGCGTGACCTGGCCGGGCGCCCAGTGGTGGGGCCGCTGCCACGCCGAGATCATCGTGGGCGGGGCGATCGGGCCACCGGTGATCTCGGTCGCGACCTCGTCGTCCCAGTACAGCGGGTTGCCGTTCTCGACCGAGGCGGCGACGGTCCAGATGTAGCCCCGCTCGACCGGGAACTCCCCCACCTCCTCGTACTGCGGCACGCCGATCAGGTCGGTGACCGCCTTCGGGATCTCGTTCATGAGACGGCGCCTGCCTCTCGCAGCTTGGTGATCTCGTCGGGGCTGAAGCCGGCCAAGGTCAGCAGCTCGTCGGTGTCGGTCTCGGCGCCGTCGCGGAGGACGTAGCGCTCCTCCTTGACCTGGCCGGCGAGCGTCGGCGCCACCTGGCGGAACGTGCCCTTGGTGGGGTGCACGGCCTCCACGAACGCGTGGCGGGCGTTGAGCTGGGGGTCGTCGACGACCTCGGCGATGGTGAGGACCGGGGCCACGCACGTGTCGGCCGGGGCCAGCAGCTCGGTCCACTCGTCGCGCGTCTTGGTGCGGAACGCGTCGGCGACCTCGGCCCGGATCTGGTCCTGGAGCTCGTCGTTCGTCTGCTCCTTGGCCCACTGCGGCAGGCCGAGCAGGTTGCAGAGGTTGGCCCAGAACTTCGCCTCGATGGCGGCCACCGTGAGCCAGCCGCCGTCGGACGCCTGGTAGCTGTCGTAGCAGGCGTAGCGGCCGGTGGTCATGGTGTGGCGGTGGCCGGGCGTGACGCCGGTGGCCAGGTGGTCCTCGAGGTGGAGCGACATGAGCTGGAGCGCCCCGTCGGCCACCGACACGTCGAGGTAGGCGCCCTCGCCGGTGCGCTGCTTCTGCACCAGGGCGGCGTTGATCGACATGACCGCGTGCATCCCGCCGGCCGCGCTGTCGGCGACCGTCGTGCCCGGCACCGGGGGCTTGCCGCCCTCGGCCTTCTCGGCCACGTCGAGGAAGCCGCTGATCGCGAGGTAGTTGAGGTCGTGGCCGGCCCACTGGCTGTACGGCCCGTCCTGGCCGAAGCCCGAGGTCGAGCAGTAGACGATGCCGGGGTTGCGGGCCTTGACGTCGTCGTAGCCCACGCCGAGGCGGGCCATGACGCCGGGGCGGAACGACTCGATGAGCACGTCGGCGCCCTCGGCCAGGCGGAGGAACGCCTCGCGGCCGTCGGCCGACTTCAGGTCGAACAGGGCGCGCCTCATCCCCCGGTGGCCGGAGTAGGCGAAGAACACCGGGATGATCTGCACGTTGCCCGCGCTCGGCACCGCGCCCACCTTCACCACGGTGGCGCCGTAGTCGGCCAGCCAGCGAGAGGCGCGGGCGGCCGGGCCGACCGACGCGAGGTCGAGGACGGTGACCCCGTCCAGGAAGCCCTTGGTCACTAGAAGTTCTTGGGGAGACCGAGGGCGCGGCGGGCGATGATGTTCTTCTGCACCTCGGAGGCGCCGCCGCCGATGGTGTCGATCACCGTGTAGCGGTAGGTCGACTCGGAGCGGCCCTCCATCGGGGCGTCCTCGGTGCCGACGCGAAGCTGGGTGCCGGGCGAGCCGATGTCCATGGCCGCGTTGGCCAGCCGCTTCGAGAACTCGGTGGCGAACAGCTTGTACTCCGACGACTCGGTCGTGGGCGGCGGGCCGCCGGTGGACTCGGCCTTCATCGACGCGGCGACGACCTTGAGGCCGAGCACGCGCGAGACCTCGGCCTCGGTGACGAGGTGGGCCAGCCGCTGGCGCACGACCGGGTCGTCCTTGAGCGGCTCGTCGTCGACGGTGGCGTCGCGCACGTAGCCGACGAGCAGGTCGAGGCGCTGCTTCATCGGGCTGAACGTGAACATCGTGAAGCGCTCGAGGTCGAGCGCCTGGGAGATGTACTGGAAGCCCTTGTTCACGTCGCCCACGACGTAGTCGTCGTGCACGAACACGTTGTCGAGGAACACCTCGTTGGTGCGCTCGAGGCCCATGGGCGCGCCGCCCATGGTGTCGATCTTGTTGACCGTGATGCCGGGGTCGTCCATGGGCACCAGGAAGAGCGTGATTCCCTGGTGCTTGTTGGCCGGGTCGGTGCGGGCGCCGACCCAGTACCAGTCGGCGAAGTGGGCCGAGGTGGTCCAGACCTTCTGGCCGTTGAGGCGCCAGCCGTCGCCGTCCTTGGTGGCCTTGAGCTTCATCGACGCGGCGTCGGAGCCGGCGTCGGGCTCGGAGTAGCCGACGGCGAACTCCACGTCGTTCTCGAGGATCTTCGGCAGGAACTCCTGCTTCATCTTCTCGGTGCCCACCGAGAGGATCGTCTTGCCGATGATGCCGACGCCCTTGCCGATCTGGGGGCCGCCCCGCCCGGCCAGGGCCTCGTTGAGGATGTACTCGTAGACGCCCTCGCCCTCCTGGCCGCCCCACTCCTTGGGCCAGGTGATGCCGAGCCAGCCCTTGTGCCCGATCTTCTTCATCAGGGCCCGGCGCTTCGGCGTATCGACGATCTGCGCCATGTTCTCCCTGGTCAGGTCGAAGATGTCGGGATCGTCGTTCTCGTCGAGGAACTTCTCGACCTCATCGGCGAAGGCGACCAGCTCGGGGGAGAAGTCGAAATCCATGGCCGGACCTTAGTCCTGACGCCGCGTCAGCTTCCTACCGGAGGGCTCGTGAGCAATCGACCACCGCCACGGTGGTGGATCGCTCAGAAACCGGTCGATCGGGCCAACCGGAGCGCGTTCCGCTCGACTAGGCGTACTGCTCGAGGAGCTCGGCGCCGATGCGGGCCAGCTCGGTGCGGACCTCGGGTGGGTCGGTGATCTCGACGTCTGCGCCGAGGCCGGCGACCATGCCGGCGAGCTGGTGGGGGTGCCAGCCGCCGACCTCGACCGCGATGCGGCCGTCCTCCCGGGCCGGACCGATGCGGAGCCGGGGGCCGAACTGCCAGCGCAGGATCTGCATCATCTCGGGCACCACCGTGCCCCGGGCCCACATCGGCGCCGAGCCCTCGACGTTCTCGGTGACGTCCTGCCAGGCCTGGTTGAGGTCGAAGCCCTCGGGCCGCACGACCGGCTCGCCGGTGCGGACGGCCGACGTCACCCGGTCGACCCGGAACGTGCGCTGGCCCGCCGCCGTGTCGGCGATGAGGTACCAGGTGTGGCCCTTGGCCGCGAGCCCGAGGGGGTGCACGACGCGCGTCGTCTCGGCCCGGTCGCGGGCCACGTACCCAAGCTCGACCTGCTCACCGTCGATCACCGCCTGCTGGAGGTAGTCGAGCAGCGGCGGCGGCGGACGCTCGGGCCGGCGGTCACCCCACGAGGTGGGGTCGACGACGATCGCCTGCGACGCCGCCTCGGCGCTCTCCCGGAACGTCTCGGGCAGGGCCCGCACCAGCTTGCGCAGCGCCGCCTTCACCTCGGGCGTGGCCTGCGACGCCGGCCCGGCCACGAGGAACAGGGCGCGGGCCTCGGCCGCGTTGAGGCCGCTCAGGTCGGTCTTGGCCCCGCCCAGCAACCGCCAGCCGCCGTTGCGCCCGGGCTGGGAGTAGATCGGCACGCCGGCCATCCCGAGCGCCTCGAGGTCGCGCCGGGCCGTGCGCTCCGAGATCTCCAGCTCCTCGGCCACCTGTCCAGCGGTGACCTGGCCCTTGGTCTGGAGGAGCATGAGGAGGGCGACGAGGCGATCGGCTCGCATGTCCGCAGCTTCGCATCCAAACAGGACAG
>JAODBP010000276.1 GCA_025464025.1 Actinomycetes bacterium
CCTCGGCTACGACACGGTCGTCGTCAGCGACGCCATCGCCGCCGTCTCCACGGAGACGACCGAGTCGGTCCTCGACCTCGTCCGCTACCAGGGCGGCCTGTTCGGCGAGCTCTCGACGGCGGCGGACCTCATCGCCGCCTTTGCCGCGCCGGCGGCCAGCGCTACGTAGAGCAGGCGTATCGACCCTTGACACAACATGCATGTTGTGTCAAGGTGCAGTCATGTCGCGACCGACCAGACAACCGATGTAGGCCGCGGTGTCGCTACCTGCCTTCACCGATGATGGGCTTCTTCCACCGGGTGAACATCGAGCCACCTGGGTTGAGGTGGTCGACCGTTTCGGTGGCAACGAGGAGCGGCGAGTCCTCCTCGATCGGCTGGGTGAGGCTCTGACAGCTCTGCATAAGGCAGGGTGTCGCGATGTCTGGTTGAACGGGAGCTTCGCCACGGCGGAGGAATTCCCGGGCGACGTAGATGTGCTCTACGACGCGCACGGCGTACAGCCGCGACTGCTGGATCCGAGGTTCGAGTCGGAAGATGAGTGCCGACTGGCATTTGGAGGCGACTACCTCGCAGTCGACGCCGAGTGGCACATGCCCGATCAGCCGGTTGGCCTCTTCAAGCATTTCTCATTGACGAGGGACGGGCAGTCGAAGGGGATCGTTCGTCTTTCTCTCAGTAATTGGAGTGCACCAGGATGATCACAAACCGTCGTCAACTCGGGCTCTCGAAGGCCCGACTGACTGATCTTGCTGAATACATCGTCACGCTTGACGATCGGCCGGCGGGCCCAGCTGCCGACGCTGAGCGCAGCTCGGTCGAGAGCGTCATCCGGTCGCTCCGTCGCGAGATTGCTGAGTACGAGAACCTCGAGGGCTCGAAGCCGGCATTCATCAGAGCGCCGGCTCTCCGAGATGTACCTTCCTCGTTGATCAGGGCTCGGATCGCAGCAGGCTTGACTCAAGGTGAGTTGGCGGACCGGCTTGGGCTCGCCGAAAGCGCTGTCCAGCGTTATGAGGCACAGGCGTATCGCGGTGCCCGGTGGGAGCGTCTCATCGAAGTCGCTGAGGCGGTTGGTGTGCCGATCGTCGTTGGCGACCTTGAGTCTGTGGTGGAGCACATGCCTGCAGAGGGAGATGCTTCATCTGCTCCTCGGCCGTCTGCGATGGACAGTTCCGCAGCCAAGGCGCTGGGCGAGTCGGCGGGCCGCTGGTTGGCGCTCCCTGTGGGGAGTCAGCTTGTTGTTGATCCTCCGGTCATCGGCCTGGTGGCTGTAATTCAGGCCGCTCTGGAGCTGTTGGACGAAACCGCCGCAGATATCGCCGCCCTAGCTGCGCGTCTTGGGCAGGAGCCACTGAACAACCTGCTGGTCGACCGTCATGACGTTGACGACATCTCGTATCAGCTGCGAGCTGCGACGTTTGGTCGTGCTGGCCTAGTTCGGCCGGTACGCCGCCGGACGTCGATGGACGTCATTGAAGCCGTCAACACCATTGCCAAGCTGATCGACCTCCAGCCATCACTGCTGCAGGACGAAGTCACGCGGGATGCACGGGGGCGTATCAATGACCTGAAGCAGGAACTGACTGATATCGAGGCACATTTCAACGAGCTGGGAGACACTCGGTACCTCAGTGAGTTCCAGCTGGCCGGCTGGATCAACCTCGAAGACAAGGTGCGATCGCTCAACCAAGCTTTGACCTTGCTTGACCACGAGCTCTACGACGCTGAGTTGTCCCTAAAGGCGCTCTAGTGCTGCGCCACGGCCGACGAGCCCATCGCTGCCGTGCCGGCGCCGGCCGCCAGCGCGACGCAGAGGGGCGCGTAGACCCGCCGGTCCCACTTCCGGAAGGTCGGTGAGGTCGAGCCTGGCACCAGGAGGTCGGTGCGGCCGGCGAGGCCGAAGGCGCCGCGCGCGCCGAGGCTCACGGCGGCGCCGGCCTGGATGACGCGGCTGATCCACCGGGGTCGGCGGGGGAGGCCGGCGACCCCGGCCGAGGCCACGCCGAGCAGCCCGGCGACGACGAAGCAGGCGGCCCGTGATGGCGCCTCACCCGAGCCGACGATGGCGTCCGTGGCCCGGCTGCCGTCTGCCGGCCGGGGTCGCACGCCCCACCACACGTGGAGCAATCCGATGGCGCCGAGGACACCGCTCGTGGCTCGGTCCGACCGCATGCATGAGCTTGGCAGATCCTCCTCGAGGACGACCCGGGAACGTCCCGAGGGCGGACGACGGGGCAGGGCGATCTCCGTACGGTCGACCCATGACCACCGACGTGCTCACCGCCCCGGCTGACGAGCTCATCGCCAGCCTCACCGGCCTCGACGGCCGCACCCTCCTTCCGTTCATCGACCCAACCGAGCAGGAGGAGGTCGATGCCCTCGTCGCCCTCCTCCGGTGGGACGGCCCAGCCACCTGACCTTCTGCTTGGCTGGCGGGCTTGCAGTCCGGCCGGCCACTCACGCGACGGTCACTGCCTCCGCGCCGACGATCTCGCTGCGCCGATCCCGATGTAGTCCGTACCGTCTCCGGCAAGGAGGCGTGATGGACACATGGTGGGTGGGGCAAGACGACGAAGACAGCTTCGGTCGTCCGATGTGGGGCCTCGAGGACATGGTCCTGCTCCAGGATCATCGTTTGGCCGTCGCCGTTCCCTACTTCGCGCACGAAGACCTGCGGGACCGCGTCTTCGCGGCGATGAAGACCTACGAGTTGGGCAACAAGTCGGTGGACTGCGTGCTTCGCAGGTACGGCGATCTCTGGGACCTGCCCGAGCTTGAGCCGGACATGAGGAGACTCTTCGAGCGTACGCGGCCCGTACGGCCGATGGTGGTTGATGTCGTCCGCCGCATGTATGCCAGAGCCGCTGACCTAGAGATGCCGCTCGGTCAGCTTGCTGCCGGTATGTCACTCGTCCGTCTACAGAACACGTTCCAGGCCGCATTGCTCTTGGTGCGTCAGGGCCTCCACTTCGAGGCATTTGCTCTCCAGCGAATGATCCTGGAGCAGTTGGCGTGGGCCGTTGCGATCCACGAGGACGAGTCCGAGTCCATCTTCGACGTTCGCCCGCACAAGAGCATCCCAAGCTTGAAGGCGCTGTTCCCGCTAGTGGGCAAGCTCTACGGGGAGCTCAGCGAGACGGCGCACATCATGCCGGACACGACGCTCCGATATGTCAGCCGGGCCGAGGACGGCCAGTTGTTCGTCCACCATCGACAGCGGGGCTTGGCCTGGGCGGACGCTGTGCGTCTCTTGCTGCTCGTCCACGTATTCGCGGTCGTGGCCGAGTACATCACCCGCACCAATCCGGTCGACCTTCACGCGATCGAGCTGGATGTGGCCCGGGATGTGTGGACCCTCCGAGTCGACGAGCCCGCATTCGTTGCCGCCCAGGCGCTCGAAGCGGAGCTAGCGGCCCTCTGACCTTTGTCGGATGAGCCACGTGGGGCGTGGCAGATCCGACAAAGAACGGGTCCCGACGACTATTCGCTCAGAGTATTCACTCGGTGTACAGTCGTCGGCGTGAGCACTGCATTCACCCTCCTCGGCCTGCTCGAGCCGGCGCCGTCGCACGGCTACGAGCTCAAGCGGGCGTTCGACCACCGGTTCGGCAGCGACAAGCCGCTCCCGTTCGGCCAGGTGTACGCCACCCTCGGCCGGCTCGAGCGCGACGGCCGGGCCATCGTCGTCGGGGCCGAGGCCGGGGGTGGCCCCGACCGCAAGCGCTACGCCATCACCGAGCAGGGGGTGACCGACCTCGAGCAGTGGCTCAGCGTGGCCGAGGCCCCCGAGCCCCACCTCCAGACCGTGCTGTTCGCCAAGGTCGTGCTCGCCCTCCAGTCGGGCCGAGACGCCAACCGCTTCCTCGACACCCAGCGGGCCGCCCACCTGGCCCGCATGCGCGAGCTCACCGAGCTGCGCCGCACCTCCCCCCTCACCCAGTCGCTGCTCGCCGACTACGCCCTCTTCCACCTCGAGGCCGACCTCCGGTGGCTCGAGCTGACCGCCGCTCGCCTCGACGAGCTGGCCGAGACGGTGCAGCAGTGAGCGAGCGAAGCGAGCGAACCATCAGCACAGGTCTTGGCGAGGCCCCCGGGGCCGAGCCGCTCACTGGTGCTCCTCGTGTCAGCGACGGCCGGGTTGGACGCGCAGCGATGGCGGTGCACCAGTGAGCGCGGTGTTGGAGGCCGTCGGCGTCCATCGGTCGTTCGGCACCACGCCGGCCCTCCGGGGCGTCGACCTCACCGTCGCCGAGGGCGAGATCCTCGCCATCATGGGCCCGTCCGGCTCGGGCAAGTCGACCCTGTTGCACTGCCTCGCCGGCATCCTCGTGCCCGACCAGGGCGAGATCCGCTTCGCCGGGCGCCGCATCGACGACGGCAACGAGCACGACCGCACGCTCCTGCGCCGCGAGCGCTTCGGCTTCCTGTTCCAGTTCGGCCAGCTCGTGCCGGAGCTCTCCGCCGCTGAGAACGTGGCCCTGCCCCTGCTCCTGGGCAAGCGCCGACGGAGCGAGGCGCTGGCCGAGGCGGCCGAGTGGTTCGGTCGGCTCGGCATCGACGGGCTCCAGGCCCGGCGACCGGGCGAGCTGTCCGGCGGCGAAGCCCAGCGGGTGGCCCTGGCGCGGGCCCTGGTCACCGCACCCGCCGTGCTCTTCGCCGACGAGCCGACGGGGAGCCTCGACTCGCTCGCGGGCGAGAAGGTGATGGACCTGATGGTCGACACCGCCCGCACCGCCGGCACGACCATCGTCCTCGTCACCCACGAGCCCCGCATCGCCGCCTACGCCGACCGCGAGGTCATCGTGCGCGACGGCCGGTGCTCGACGTCGGTGTCGGCGTGATCCGCCTGGCCAGCCGGCTCGCTGTCTCCGGTGGCCGAGAGAGCGTCGTCCGCCTCGTCCTCACCGCCGTCGGGGTGGCCATCGGCACGACGCTCCTGCTGTTCGCGGCGGCGGCCGACCCGGCCATCCGGGCCCAGCAGCGCCACCAGGCCTGGCACTACACCTCCGGCGTCAGCGCGACCCCCGGCACCGCCACGCCGGCGCCCCCGCCTGCCGACGCCGAGGTGCGTTCCGAGCGCGGTGGCGGCCCGGCGGCGCCGGACGTCGACCCGCTGCTGTGGCGGCTGTCCGAGGACGCCGCCGACGGCCATCCGATGCTGGTGCTCCGGGTCGCGGCGACCGGCCCGACCTCGGAGATCCCGCTCGGCCTGCCCCACGTGCCGAAGCCGGGGGAGGTCTACATGTCGCCTCCGCTGGCGACGCTCCTCCGCGAGCTGCCGGCCGACCGCCTGGCCGACCGGTTCCCGTCGGCACCGTCCGGGATGATCGGCCAGCAGTACCTGGCCGGCCCCGACCAGCTCGTCGCCGTCGTGGGCATGCGTCCGTCGGAGATGCGCGACGCCGTCCTCGTCCAGCACGTCAACACCGCGCCGCAGGAGTTCGCCTTCTCCGACTTCCTCCGCCTCATGGCCGCGGTCGGCGCCATCGGCCTGATCCTGCCCGTGCTCATCTTCGTGTCGACCTCGACCCGGCTCGGCGCCGCTCGTCGCGAGCAGCGGTTCGCCGCCCTCCGCCTCGCCGGAGCGACCCCGCGCCAGACGAACCTGGTCGCCGCCGTCGAAGCGGCGGCCGCCGCCGCCATCGGCGCCGTGGTCGGGCTGCTCGGCTTCCTCGCCCTCCGATCCCAGGCCGCCCGCATCCCGCTCGACAGCCACCCCTCGTTCGTCGAGGACGTGCACGTCATCACGCCGGTGCTGGTGGCGATCGTCGTCGCCATCCCCGTGCTGGCCGTGGTGGCCGCCATGGTCAGCCTCCGCCGCCTCCAGATCTCACCGCTCGGCGTGGCCCGGCGCGTGCCCCGCCCCCAGCCCACCGTCCGCCGCCTGATCCCGCTGGTGGTCGGCGGCATCGGCTTCGTGTTCGCCGTCGCCTTCGGCAGCCACGGCCGGGGGTGGGCCGTGATCCTCCCCATCGCGGTCACGTTCTCGCTCGTGATCTACGGCATCGTCGTGGCCGGGCCGTGGCTCACCGTGTTGGCGGCGCGGGTCGTGGGCCGGTTCGGTCGCCGCCCGACGTCGTTGCTCGCCGGTCGCCGCCTGGAGGCCGACCCGGCCACCGGCTTCCGGGCCGTCAGCGGCCTGGTCCTCGCCGTGTTCGTGGCGAGCGTGTTCAGCGGCACCACGCCAGCGTTCGTGGCCGAAGGCGGTGGCCGCATCGCCGGCCTGGTGGCGCCGAGCACTCTGGTCGCCCCCGTGCCGGACGGGACGTCGGAGGCCGATGCCGGTCGCGCCGTGGAGGCGGCGAGGGCGGCCGGGTCCGGTGCTGGCATCGTCATCCACGTCGACCCCGACCCGCCGGGCGGCGGGCCGGCCGGCGGCTTCTCGACGGTGCTGGTGGCCTGCCGCGACCTGCCGTTCCTCGGGGTCGCCGAGCGGTGCCCCGACTCGAACGCGGCCCGGGTCGAGATCCGGCCGTTCACCAAGGAGTCGGCCGGCACCGCGGCACTGCACGCCGTGCCGACCATGCACGCGACGGCCGACGTCGACCGGTCGCCCGCGCAGTACGTGGTCGTGAAGACCGACGGCCGACCGGCGACGACCGACCGGGTCCGCACGGCGATGGAGCGCGCCGTCCCCGGGTCCGAGCCGTGGGTGGGCGCCGAGGCGAGCGTGCGCGACAACAGCCGCATCCTCCAGCTCTCCCGGCTGGCCGACCTCGCCCTCGTCCTGAGCCTGGTGATCGCCGGGTGCGGCCTCGCCGTCGCCGTGGCCGGCGGCATCATCGAGCGGAAGCGCCCGTTCGCCCTGCTGCGCCTCTCCGGCATGCGCCTGGCCGAGCTCCAGCGGGTGGCGATGCTCGAGGCCGCCGCGCCGCTGGTGCTCATCGCCCTGGCCAGCGCCGTGCTCGGCCTCGGGGTGTCGGCCGTGATCGTCACCGTCGCCGGGCAGATCGCCTGGCGCCTGCCGACGCTCGGCTACTGGCTGAGCCTGGCCGGTGGCCTGTCGGTGGCGCTCGGGGTGGCGGCCGCCTCGCTCCCGCTGCTCGGTCGGACCACGGCGCCGTCGGCGGTCCGCTTCGAGTAGCGCTGCACGGCGACGGCGAACCACAGGAGGCCGGCGGCGACGATGCCGTCGAGCCACCAGTGGTTGGCCGTCGCCGTCACCGACAGCACGGTGAGCACCGGGTGGGCGATGACCAGCCAGCGCCACCGGCTCCTCGACGCGGTGAGCACGCCGAGGGCCACGATGAGCGCCCACGCCACGTGGATCGACGGCATGGCGGCGAGCTGGTTCGACATGCCGCCGGTGCCCGCGCCGTAGACCGACTGGTGGTAGAGCAGCGCGGTGTCGACGAAGCCGAGGTCGGTCAGCAGGCGGGGCGGCGCCACCGGGAAGAGGCGGATCACCAGGCACAGCCCGGTGGAGATGGCCACGCAGTTGCGGATCATCGGGTAGCGGTCGCGGTGGCGCACGTAGAGCCAGATCAAGCAGACCAGCAGCGTCGGTCCGTGGGCGCTGGCGTAGAAGACGTTGAGGAACTTCACCAGCCACGGGTGGGGGAGCACGAGGTGCTGGAGGCTCACCTCGCTCGGCAGGTGGACCCACCGCTGGAACCGCCAGACCCACCGTGCGTGCTCGTCGGCGCCGTGGACCTGGCGGATGGTGAGCTCGCGCACGCCTCGCCACACGCTGTACAGCACGAGGACGAGGGCGGCCTCGCGGGCGGCGTCACGGGCGGTGCGCACCCACCGGGCCGACGCGCCTCGGGTGGCCGCCACCAGGGCGACGAGGGCCAGCGCCCACAGCGCCGCGGTGTTCCAGGCGATCCACACGTCGAGGTTCAGTCTGGCGGGCGCTCAGGGCCCTGCGGTCGTCGGAGAGCCGGGCGGGCCGGGCGGGTTGCCGGTGCCGGGCGGCGGAGGAGGTGCGGAGCCGGTCGGCCGGGACGGTGGGGTGCCGCCACCCGGCGGGGGCGGCGCGGTGCCCGTGGGGCGGGACGGTGGGGTGCGCGTCGCCGGCTTCGGCGTCGGTGGCGCCACCGAGCTGGGCGGGGCCGGACGCGTCGTCGTGGTGCTCGTCGACGACGTCGTGGTGGTCGACGCGTACTTGGCCGGCACGAACGGCTCGTCGTCCTTGCTGCACCCGGCCAGCACGACCAGGCCGACCACGAGCGCCAGCCGCTTCCACATGGGCGGAGACGGTGACGCCTCGGACGGCCGGGGTCAAGGGCTTCTCGTCACGGTGACCGCCCCTCCGGGGCGGTCACCGTGACCAGAACGCCAGGCGATCAGTCGGCCGCGACGCGGATGACGGAGGTGGCGCGGCAGAAGAGGTCGTCGCCGGTGACGCTGCTGGTGCCGACCTGCTCGACGGTGCGGCCCGGGCTCACGCGCTCGACGACGACGGCGGCCTCGCCGACCTTGTGGCCGGAGCGGCCCTCGACGTCGAAGCCGACGACGTAGGCCGACGCCTTGGACGAGTGGTTGGTCACGGCGACGTGCGGGGTCCAGTGCTCGGCGGCGTCCGGTCGGCAGTCGACGAGGCGGACGTCGCGCACGGCCGGGTGGTCGGTCTTGGCCGGGAGGGAGGTGGCGCCTTCGACGGTGCCGCCGGCATCGCGGTCGCCGTCGGCGCCGGCGATGGCCAGGCCACCGATGATCGCGACGGCCGCCATCGGGATCACGAACCGCTTGCGCTCGTACCAGGGACGGTGGGGAGTCTCGGCAGGAGGGGAGTCATCAGCCATGGGAGCAACCTCCCACCGGGGCATCGATCCGTCGTCGGCCCGGGGGAGGGTCGGGGTCGTCCCCGGGGATGACCGGCGAACCCCACCCTGGGTGGACCCCAGGAGGAGGCGGGCGGTGCAGGCTGTCGGTCATGTCGACCCCCGACCTCGTGCCGCTCCGCCGCGAGCGCCCGTCGGCCGAGGTCCGTCGCTGGGTGGGCGACGCGCTCGGCGGCCGGGTCGTGGCCACCCGCTGGCTGAAGGGTGGCATCTCGGCTGCCACCCGGATCGTGGTGGTCGAGCGGCCCGACGGCACCACGACGAAGGCCGTGCTGCGCCGGTTCGTGAACGAGGGCTGGCTCGCCGTCGAGCCCGAGCTGGCCACCCGCGAGGCGGCCGTGCTCGAGGCGCTCGAAGCCCACGGCGTCGCCGCGCCCCGCCTGCTCGCCGTCGACGGCGACGGCAGCGCGTCGGGCAGCGTGTGCCTCCTCCAGACGCTGGAGCCGGGCCGACCCCTCCACCACGTCCGCCCCGGCTACGCCGACGAGCTCGTCGCCGCCCTGCTCCGGGTCCACGAGGTCCCGCCGATCCCCGGCCTGCGCGACCAGGTGGCCCGCCTCGACCAGGACGTGCAGCACCCGACGCCCCGACGCTTCGGCTTCGACGTCGACGCCCGGGTGTGGGCCGAGGTCGCCCGCCTCTGGCCGACCGTCGAGCGCCGCCCGTCCACGCTGGTGCACGACGACTACCACCCCGGCAACGTGCTCTGGCACCGGGGCCACCTGTCGTCGATCGTCGACTGGACCACCGCGGCCGTGGGCCAGCCGGCGGCCGACGTCTGCTACCTCGGACTCGACGTCTCGCTCGTCCTCGGCCTCGAACACGGCGACGAGGTCCACGCCGCCCACCAGCGCCTCACCGGTGCGCCGCTGCCCGACCGCACGTTCTGGGACCTGTTCGCCGCGGCCCGGGCCGTCGGCGTCGTCGACCAGTGGTGGGGCTCCTACGTCGAGTTCGGCCGCGCCGACCTGACCCTCGCGACCGTCGAGGCCCGGCTCGACGCCTTCGTCGACCGGGCGCTCAGCTGGTCGTCGCGCTAACCCTGCGTCCGGGCCAGCCGCTCCTCGATCGACGCCACGTGGCCGTCGGGCTGCTCGGTGAACAGCACGTCGTTGTAGCCCTGCCGCATCCCGATCACGTCGAACAGCGCCGGCGCCACGAACCCGACGTAGAGGGCCCGCCGGCCGGCCGTGGGCGACCGCGGCGGCGGGGCGGCGTGCAGCACGTGGCCGAAGTGCACCGTGACGTCGCCCGGCTCGGTCTCGACGGCGAGCACGGGCAGCGTCTCGTCGCCCGGTGCCGGCGGGGCGCCCGACGACAGGTGGGAGCCGGCGAGGAAGTGGAGCTGTCCGTTGTCGGCGTCGGCCCGATCGAGCTGGATGCCGATGTTGAGGGCGGGGCAGAGGACCGGGTGGCCGCCGAGCCCGCAGTCGCGGTGCCACGGCAGGTCGGACAGGCCCTCGACCACGGCCGGGTGCTTGATGACCACGCTCACCCCGTCGAGCCGGTCGACGACGGGGACGAGGGTGGTGCCCGACAGGTCGGCCAGTTGCCGCAGGCGGTCGTCGCCGGCCAGGCGGCCGAGGACGGCGGAGTGGAGCGACGCGTAGATGAGCCGGCAGCACACGTCGCGGTCGTCGGCGTCCTTGGCCCACCACGACCGCCGGTCGTCCGGCGTGGCCCGGCGGCGCAGGGCCTCGACCTCGA